>JANYIJ010000146.1 GCA_025362095.1 Gemmatimonadota bacterium
ACCGGTATCGACACCCTGCGCGCCTACGAGGATGCCGCGACGGCTGTCGGCAGACTCGATGCCACCGCGAAGCTCGCATCCGATGGACTGCGTGAACTCCTCGTTCTCCGCTGCATCGCCACTCCACTCGGTGCGACCCACCGAGGAATGATTGCGCTGGTGCGCTCGGATGGGGAGGGGGAGGCCGCACTTCGTGACTACGGCAAGGGGCTTCGGGCGGGCGCGGCCCGTGCTCGGGGCGGTGGACTCTCGTCGATTGCCGCCCTTCATGAATTGCTCGGACTGTCTTTGCCCGCCTGGCCGGCCGCGACCGTCGACGATCTGCTGCGCGATGCGCACGAACGGACTCCGCCGGTCTTAAAAGCGGCGCTCGTCGCGATCGAAATGCGCTCTCAAACCAGAGAGAGCGCCGACGAAAGCGAGTCGCAGCTGCTCGCTCTGGCGGTCACGCTCACCCTATGCGTCGGCGGCGCGACCACCGACGCGTGGCTCACGCTGCCGCGCCCGGCTGCGCACGCCGACTCCGGACTGGGCGCCACCTTCGCCGCCCTCGCGCGCGAGGCGCGCGCCGCTGAGCGCGGACTCGCCGCAGCGCGCGAGCTCGGCGATCAGGACGAGCAGCGGGTTCGCGACTCGCTTGGCCGTGCCGCGTACTCCGCGCTCGACGTGCTCGCGCTGCTGCGAAATGAAATTGTGATCACGGTGCCCGAAACTGCGCGCGCTCTCGGACACACGCCCCCCACCGCCGGCGCGGCGGTCGCGCGATTGGTCGAGTTGGGCATCGCGACCGAGGTAACCGGCAAGGCACGGTCGCGAGCCTTTGCCTATGAGGGAATCGTGCGCGCTCTCGAGCCGGAATCACTCGCCGGGAAGTGACCACGCCGCCGAGGTCATCGTGTAACCATTGAATGCTGAAACGCGCGCTGGCCCTCCCACTGTTGCTGGCGGTGATCTCGTGCGGTCCGGCGTTGAAGCCGTTGCCGCCGATGGCACCGCTGCCGGAGCCCCCGTCGGAATCGCCGAGCCCGGCCTCCATGCCGCAGCCGATCGACGATCGCACGCTGCTGAGCCTTCCTGAACGCGACTTTTCTCTCGACCTGCTGCGCGAGCGCGGCCTGCTGGTGCCGGTGAAGGGAATCGCTGCGTCGCAGATTCCGGACACGTACGATGCGCCGCGTGACGGCGCGCGCGTGCACTACGCGCAGGACATTCTGGCCAAGCGCGGAACGCCGGTGCTCGCAGCGGACGACGGCGCGATTCTTCACATTGGCACGAACGCGCTAGGTGGCAACGTCATCTGGACCACCGACCCAACCCGGCGGTTCGCGTTCTATTATGCGCACCTGCAGAAGTACGCAAAGGGATTGCACGACGGGCAGCAGATTTCACGCGGCGACGTGATTGGATACGTGGGCACGTCGGGCAACGCGCCGAAAGACACGCCGCACCTGCATTTTCAGGTGGTGCGAATCGTGAGCGGCAAACGATATTCCGACGGACCGCCGCTCAATCCGCTGCCGTTCTTCACACAGGTGGGAATCACGAGATGACGATGTCAGGAAAAGAGCGCGCGGAATTTCGCGCGCATGCAAACCGGCTCACCGCGACCGTTCACGCCGGCCAGCAGGGAATCACGGGCGCGCTGCTGCACTCGCTCGACGACGCGCTGCGCACGCGCGAACTCGTAAAGGTCGCGCTCGGCAAACAGGGCGACCTCAGCGCGAAAGAAGCAGCGGGCCAGATGGCCGCAGCGGTGAAAGCCGAAGTGATCCAGGTGATCGGCAAGACCGTGACGCTCTACCGGCACAATCCCAAGCTCGAGCGCAAACGCGGCGACGCGCCTCCGTGGGTGGTCTGAACTCTGTCACCGCGCGCATCCTCCGCTACAACGAGGGGCGCGCGCCGGATCTTCTCGCGCGCAAGTACGCGGACATGGCGGCGAACCCGTTCGCGTTTTATCGCGGGAGTTGCCACCTGTTCGTGGACGGGTGGCCGAAGCGCGACGCGCTGAACGACACGCCCGCGGTGTGGTCATGCGGCGATCTCCATTTCGAAAATCTCGGGTGCTACAAGGGCGACAATCGCCTCGTGTACTTCGACATGAACGACTTCGACGAAGGCGCGCTGCTGCCCGTTTCGTGGGATCTCACGCGCTTCACCGCGAGCGTGATGGTCGGAGCGGTATCGCTGAACATGAGCGCGGCGAACGCCACCGCACTCGCGAAAAAATATCTCGATGCGTTCGCGGAATCGCTCGCGACCGGAAAGGCGCGCTGGGTCGAGCGCGAGACGGCGACGGGAATGGTGCGCGAGCTGCTCGACTCCGCGCACGATCGAAAGCGGAAGGAGCTGCTCAACGAGCGGACGACGGAATCCGGAGGTCACCGCCGCATTCGCATCGACGGCGTGAAGTCACTCGTGGCCGACCGCAGCGATGTCGCGCGCATCGCCAAGGTGGTGCAGCAACTCGGCGCGAAGCTCGACGACCGTCAGTTCTATCGAGTGCTCGATGTCGCGCGTCGCGTGGCCGGCTGCGGCAGCCTCGGCCTTCCGCGCTGGATCGTGCTCGTCGAAGGAAAAGGATCACCGAATGGGAACTATCTGCTCGATCTGAAAGAGGCGCGATCGCCGGCGTCAGAGGGCCGATCGCCGTACAAGCAGCCCCGCTGGAAAACGGACGCCGAGCGGATCGTTGTGGTGCAGAACAGAGTGCAGGCGGTGAGCCCCGCGCTTCTCTCGCCGGTGATGATGGGCGGAAAAGCGTGCGTGCTGCGGGAGCTGCAGCCGCGCGAGGACCGGATTTTTCTCGCGGCGTGGCACGGTAACATCGAGAACTTTCGCGAGGCCGCGGCGACAATGGGCCGCGTGACCGCGTGGGCCGCGCTGCGCGCGTCAGGCCGTCAGCGTTCCGCGATCGCCGACGACCTCATCGCGTTCGCGGGCGAGCGCGGATGGCGAAACGCGGTGCTGACGATGGCGCAGCGCGTTGCCGCGCGCACGCTCAAGGATTGGCGCGCGTTCGCCGCCGATCAGAAGGCTGGAGCGCTTAGCGGCTGACGCGGGTGAACGGCATGTCGCGCATGCGCGGGGCGCCCATGTGCATCGTCAGAATGCCTTTTGAATCGCGCGTGAACCAGACGGTGTATCCACGCTGAGACCGGCTGAAGTGGTCACGGCCCTGCGGGACGAGCGTCTCGATTGTCGCTGGACGCTGCTTGAGCTTCGCGAGACCCTCCTCGACTGCGAATGTAAAGGACGCTCCGGCTTCATCGCTGTACCATTCGCCGGTGAACGCCGCGAGTTCGGAAGCCTTCGGCGTCCAGTGAGGTTCTGGCGCGCGTTTCGATGACTCGGCCGCCGGCATCACGACTGAATCGGGCGCAGCGACCGCCTGTCCCGGACGCGCGATCTGATCCACGATGCGCATAGACAGTGCGGTCGGGTTGGTGTTCGATCCGTTGCACAGCGCCGCGACGGAAAGTTTGAACTCGGGAAATCGCGTGAGATATGTACTGTAGCCGGCGGTGCTCCCGCTGTGCGCGACTTGCCGTTTTCCATTGTACATGGTGATGTCGAGGCCGAGCGCGTATGCGATTGTGTGGCCGTTGTTGAGCACGCCCTGATGTTCGAGTGAATCCACGAGGGCGCTGCCCATCGAGCGCGACTCCAGCATCGCGTTCCACTTGAGCCAGTCGCCCGCGGTGGTGAGCATTCCGCCGTTGCCGTACACGTTCATGAAGGGCATGTCGAGTTTCCACCCGCCGAGCAAGGACGGCGAGTACGCCTGCGCGCGGCCGGGCACGAGCCGAGTGAAGTCGTCGCGCCAGGTGGAGTGCGTCATGCCGAGCGGCTTGAAGAATCGATTCGCCGTGAACGTCGGGAGACTCTGCCCGGAGACGCGCTCGACGATCGTCGCGAGCAGTGTGTAGCCGCTGTTCGAATACGAGTATTCCGCGCCCGGTGTGAAATCGATGCCGCGCTGATGAGTGATCACATCCAGCGCGAGCGCTTGCGAGACGACGCGCGCGCCGCGGCCGTAGCCGGTGAGCTCGAGTACAGTTCCCCAGTCGCGGATTCCGCTCGTGTGGTTGAGCAGGTGACGAATCGTGAGCGGCGCGCCGTAGTCGGGAAGTTCGGGAATGTATTTCTTGACGGGGTCGTCGAGGCCGAGCTTTCCGTCGATCGCCAGCATGACGATCGATGCGGCAGTGAACTGTTTCGCGACCGAACCCGATTCGAGAATCGATTGCGGCGTGAGCGGCACGGCGAGTTCGATATCCGCCATGCCGAACGCGCGTTCTACGATCTGACCGTTGCGCGAAACTCCGATGACGCAGCCGGGCGCCGGCGCAGCGTCGCGGCGCACCGTCGTGGCGATCGCCTTGTCGACTTTCGCGGCGAGCTCTGCGTCCTGCGCGCTTGCAGCGAGCGGAGCTCCAATCAGCGCAAACGTCAGCGCAAATCTCGTTGCGGGCGTCACCGTTTTTTCTCCAGGGCCGCGAGCACACGCCAGGGCGTGAGTGGGATCTCGCTGATTTCTACCCCGATCGCGTTCGCGACTGCCGCGGCGATCGCCGGTGCCGTTGGAATTACCGGGGGCTCGGCGATTCCGCGAGCACCCGTGTGATTCGCGACCGGATCGGCGCCGCCAACGAAGAAGGCGTCGATGCGCGGAATGTCGGCCATCGTTGGAATCTTGTAATCGTGCATCGTGGAGTTCATCACGATGCCGAGGGAGTGATCGAGCACGCGCTCCTCGAACATCGCGTAGCCGAGTCCCTGGATGATGCCGCCCTCGAGCTGGCTCTCGGCGAGCGTCGGATTAATAATTCGGCCCGCATCGTGCGCGGCGACGATGCGCAGCACGCGCACGACTCCGGTTTCGATGTCGACTTCAACTTCGGCGAACTGCACGCCGAAGGTCATGATCGCGGTGTCAGCGGGGTTGGGGCCGCGGGAACCTTTCCCGATAATCATGACGTTGCCGAGCTTCTTGGTGACGTCGGCGAAGGTCATGGAGCGATCGGTGTCGCGGACGACGATGCGGGAGTCGCGCGATTCGAGGTCGCCCGGTTTCGCGTCGAGCATCGCCGCAGCCGCTTCGAACAATTGAGAGCGAGCATCCTCCGCGGCCATGCGTACGGCGGGGCCGACTGAGGCAGTGGTCATCGAGCCCCAGGAGTTGCCGGTGTAGGGGAGGGATTCGGTGTCGCCGATGATGGCTCTTACGTCGGAGAGTTTGGCGCCCAGAGATTCGGCGGCGAGCTGGCTCAGGACGGTTCGTGCGCCGGTGCCCAAGTCTTGGGTGCCGGCGAGCACATCGATGGTCGCGTCGGAATTCATTCTGACGAGCGCGTAGGCCGGGGGGCCGCCGCCGGTGGGCCAGACTTGGGCGGCGAGGCCGCGGCCAATGCGTATGCGGTTTTCGGACTTCGGGCTTCGGTCTTCGGACGACCAGCCGAATGCCTCGGCGCCCTCCTTATAGCATGCCAACAAATTGTTTCCGGAGTACGGGCGACCCTGTCGGGGCTCGCGTTTTGTGAAATTCTTTTTTCGCAGGGCGAGGGGATCGAGTTTTAATTCAGTCGCGAGCGCATTCATGGCTCCTTCCAAACCGAAGGCGCCCTCCACATATCCGGGTCCTCGGAACGCGGCCATGCCACTGACGTTCACATAGGCGAAGGTTTCTTCGGTGCGCACATTGGGGCAGGCATACATCTCGTGGTAGATCTGGCCGGGGCCGCCTTCCCATCCGCTGATGCCGAGCGGAACATCGATGCTCGCGAAGATCGCGGTGAGGGTGCCGTCTTTCTTCGCGCCGATCGTGACGCGTTGGACGGATGACGGACGATTGCCGCTGTCAGTCTGCTCGGCTTCGCGATCGTTGAGGCAGCGCACCGCGCGGCCAACACGCTTTGCGAAAACGGCAGCGACGTACGTGTGCGGGCCCGCGCCGTTCTTCGCGCCGAACCCGCCGCCCATGTAGTCCTTGATGACGCGCACTTTTGAGAGCGGAACGCCGAGCGCTTTTGCGACGTTCTCGCGAGTCCGAAAAATTCCCTGCGTCGATTCCCACACCGTGACGCGATCGCCGTCCCACTCCGCTGCAGCGCCGTGCGGTTCGAGCGCGGTGTGGAGCTGCACGGGCGTGCGATACTCGCGGCGCACGATTATATCGGCGGCTTTCAGGCCTGATTCGATATCGCCGCGGTTCATCACGAGCGGCGCATTCTCCATCATGTTGCCCTTCGCGCGGGCTTTCGGCGCGTCTTTCGCGGCGGCTTGCTCGAACGTCACGACAAAGGGAAGCGTGTCGTATTCGACCGCGATCGCATCGGCTGCATTTTGCGCCGCGCGCTCGTTCTCCGCGCACACCGCTGCGATCGGTTGTCCCGCATAGGAAATCTCGCGCGCGAACAAGCGCGTTCCTGCGGGCGTGTCGCCGGGGCCCATCACATCGAACACGCCGGGCATCTTCGCAGCGCGGGTGAGATCAATCGTCCGAATAGTGCCGCGCGGAATTGTCGAGCGAAGGATCACGGCGTGCAGCATGCCTGGGCGCGTAATGTCCGCAGTGTAACGCGCGCGGCCGGTCACGCGCTCCGGCGCGTCCATGCGGGGCACGCGCGCGCCGACGATGCCGAGCTCAGCTTTGTCATCCCACGCGGCCGGCTCGAACGCCGGCATCTCGACGATGCGCGTCTCGGTGCGGCCTTCTATCTCGACGGTCGTCGAGACGAATCCGCCTGGTTTCGCGGAAGTCTTCGACTTACGAGCCACGTGCTGCTCCGGCTTCCGGCTTCCGCGCTTCCGGCTTCAGTTCAAACTCGCCAGCCGCCACCGCGCGAATCGCTTCGAGAATTTTGGGATACGTACCGCAGCGGCAGAGATTGCCGCTCATGCCGGCGCGAATCTCATCGTCCGTTGGATTCGCATTGCGCGCGAGCAGCGCGTTCGCGGCAATGAGCTGGCCAGGAGTGCAGAATCCGCACTGCGCCGCGTCTTTCGCGATGAACGCGCGCTGGAGTGGCGCGAGCGATGGCTCTTTGCCGTCAGTCGCGAGCCCCTCCACCGTCAGCACATCCGCGCCCTCGCACGCCGCGGCGAGCGTGAGGCACGAATACACGATCTCGCCGTCGAGCTGCACGGTGCATGCACCGCACTCGCCGCGGTCGCAAACGAGTTTGGTTCCGGTCAGGGAAAGCCGGTCGCGGAGCAGTTCCAGGAGCGTGACAGCAGGCGCGGGGTCCAGCTCGTGGACGCGGCCATTGACGGTGAGGCGCATCCGTTGAAATAGCGGGGCGTTACCCGACGTGTCAAAGGCCCAGAATGGCTTGTAGAGCCGTGCCGCGGGCGATAATCTTCCCTCCCCACCAGCAACACCGCGTTTTTCGAGAGGACACTGATGCCGTACGTGATCACCGAAGCCTGCAAGGACACCAAGGACAAGTCCTGCGTGGACGTCTGCCCCGTGGATTGCATCTACGAAGGGCCGGACATGCTCTATATCCATCCCGACGAGTGCATTGACTGCGGCGCATGCGAGCCGGAGTGCCCAGTGACCGCGATCTTCCCCGAAGAAGACGTGCCCGCCAATCAGGTCCAGTACGTCCAGATCAACCGCGAGATCTTCAAAGGCCCGACGCCGCCGACGCGCCCCACGCGCTGAGCAACGCCGGCCTGAGCCGGCCGGTTGGTCCCCTCGCTAGTTTTCCCTGTTGATGACAGCCCCAACCGTCGCCTATCTCGATACCGACGCAGGTCTCGCTCGGTTCATGGCCGAGATCGGCCGGCCGAGCGAACTCGCGATCGACACAGAGGGCGCGAGTTTCCATCGTTTCATCGACCGGATCTATCTGATCCAGCTGTCGACCCGCGATAAAAACGCAATCATCGATCCGCTCCCGCTCGCGAAATCCGCTGCGCTCGGATCCTTGCTCGAGGATCCCAAAGTCGAAGTCGTGTTTCACGACGCCGACTACGATCTGCGCCTGCTGCATCAGGACTACGGCTGGCATATCACGAACATCTTCGACACACGAATCTCCGCGCAGCTGCTCGGGATCACGGCGTTCGGACTTGGCGCGCTGCTCGAGCGGAATTTCGGCTTGAAGCTCGACAAAAAACATCAGCGCGCGGACTGGTCCATGCGACCGCTGACTCCGGGCATGCTCGACTACGCGGCGCAGGACACGCTGCACCTGCTCGGCCTGCGCGGTCAGCTGAAGGACGAGCTCCAGAAGAAGGGCCGTTGGGAGTGGGCTCGCGAAGAATTCCAGCGCCTCGAAGGAACTCGCTGGGCTCCCGAAGAGCCGGGCTTAGCGTTCCTGCGCGTGAAAGGCGCGCGCGATCTCACGCGGCGCGAACTCGCGTTGCTGCGTGAACTCGTCGCCTGGCGCGATGCCGTCGCACTGCAGCTCGACCGCGCGACGTTTCGCGTGGTGGCGAACGAAGTGCTGCTTGAGATTGCGCGCACCGCGCCATCGAACATCGAGGCGCTCGGCGCGATCAAGGGAATGCCGCGCGGAATGGTCGAGCGCGCGGGCCGCGATGTGCTCGACGCCGTGCAGGCCGGCCTCGCCGCTACAGACGCCAATCTGCCGAAGTTCCCGCGCTCGGCGCGATTCGATAAGGATCCGGATTTCGACGCGAAGGTGGGGAAGCTCAAGAGCGTGCGCGATGACGCGGCGAAGCGGCTCGAGTTGGATCCGGGTGTGCTGTGCTCGCGCGAAAGAATGGAGACGATCGCGCGCGCCGTGCCGCGATCGAGAGAGGAGCTCGCGCTGATTCCCGGGTTGAAGAACTGGCAGATCGCGGAGATGGGCGACCAGTTCGTCGAGGCGCTGAAGGGGTTCAAGGCGGCGAAGAAAGATTCGCCGTACAGCGATTCGTAATCAGCATGCCTTGCACTCAGCACTGATGCCTTGCACTCAGCCCCCACCACTGCAGTGTTGGGTGCTGAGGTCGAAGTTGTCAGTGCTGAGTCATCCTAGAATCCGAGATATGCCCTCACACGGGGCTCAATTCGATCCGGATTCCACATCGGCGACCAGACCAGATTGATCGCCACCGTGCCAATCCCGTCCACCGCCTTCAACTGATTCTCGGCGTCGCCCATGATCTCCGGTCCCGACGGGCAGCCGGGTGACGTGAGGCTCATGTCGACCTCGACGTTGTTGCCGTCCACGCGAATCTCGTAGACGAGGCCAAGGTCGATGATGTTGAGGTTCAGCTCCGGATCTTTCACCCGGCGGAGAGCCAGCCGGACTTGATCTTCGGTGAGCTGGCCGGGCGCCGGCTTTTGCAGATCCTGGCCGTCGGCTGTCTGCATCATTTCTTGTTCGAATCCTTGGGCTTCTTGGCCGCGGTGTTCGCAGCGACGACGTGCTTTTTGGCGGCCGGCTTTTTCGTCACGACTTTCTTCACCGTCGCGACCGCCTTCTTGATGTTAACACTAACCTTGTGCCGGATCGAGCGGGCCACGCGCACCGCGCGATTCCAGCCGATCTCACGGTCCGCACGGAATGAGACCGGCATTTCCGCGACAGCAAGATTCGCGTCGGTCACCGCGAGCGCCGCGGCGTCGGCCAGATCGGCACGAACGTCGGAGATCACCTTCGCAGGGCGCTTGGCGCGCGCCGCATGAACGCGGTTCGTGAGAAGAATCACGAACATCTCGCGGTCGGGATCGATCCACATCGACGTGCCGGTGAAGCCGGTGTGACCGAACGCGTTCGCGCCGAGATATGTGCCGGCGCCGTGCGTACCGTCGGCGACTTCCCAGCCAAGCGCGCGCGAACCCGACGCGCGAGCGGTGAACATATGCACCGTTGAATCGGCGATGATGCGCGCGCCGTCGTACGTGCCGCCGTTCAGCATCATCTGTGCAAAGACCGCGAGATCGCCCGCGGTGCCGAAGAGCCCCGCGTGGCCCGCGACGCCGCCGAGCGTGAACGCGTTTTCATCATGCACTTCGCCGCGCACGGGATAGCCGCGCGGCGGCGAAACTTCGGTTGGCGCGATGCGATACACGAGCGAATCTGATGGACGAAAGCCGGTGTCGTGCATGCCGAGCGGCGTGAACACACGCTGCGCGAGAAAGCGGTCGAGCGACGTTCCCGCGGCTGCTTCTACGACCCAGCCGAGCATATCAGCGCCCAGGTCGGAGTAGACCTGACCGTGATCCGGCCGGTATTCGAGCGGCGTGTCGAACACGAGCTGCCGCGCCTCTTCCGCCGAATGCGCGTGCCGCCACAGATCGCGGCCGGCGGGGAAGCCGCTGCGATGTTCGAGCAGCATGCGCACCGTGATGTTTCCTTTTTCCCCACCGCCGAACGTCGGCAGGTAGTGCGAGACTTTTTCGTCGAGGACGAGCTTGCCCTCGTCGAACAGGATCATCGCGGCCGTGGTCGTGCCGATGACCTTGGTGAGCGATGCGAGATCGTAGATGGTTTCATCGGGAACGACTGCGGGGCTGTCGGAGGTCCAGCCGAGGTGGCCGAATCCCTTCTGCCAGACGGTCGCGCCCCTTCTGCCGACGACGACGGCAGCGCCCGGATAGCCGCCGGCGTCGAGTCCGCGCTGAACAACCCGGTTGATCGTCTCGAGACGCTCCGCGCTCATGCCGACGGCCGTCGGCGCCTTGATCGGCAGCCCGTCGGTCGGATGCGTTACGGCAGCAGCGAGGAGAAGCGCGAAGAACACGGGTTCTGCGTCGAGAGGGGTGTTGCGATGTGGGGGCGCGGCCTACGGTTATCTATAATGCTCTCTTGCGAGACCTACGCCGCGGGGCCCTATGCGTCAAGACGATCCACAGAGGAGAACTGTCACAAATTTGGACGGCAGCCGACGGGAAACCTTCGGGCCGATCCGGGTGACTGAAATAGCGAACAGATATGCCTCCCACCGACCAGATCACGATCCGCCGCGCGGTTAACGGCGACGAGAGCGCACTGCGAGCCATTTGGACGCAGCACGCTCCGAGGATTGACGCGCTCGTGCGCCGCCTCGTTGGCGATGCGGATCAGGCGGCGGATGTGGCGCAGGAAGTGTGGATCCAGATTTTTCGCGCGTTGCCGGGATATCGCGGCGACTCGCAGTTCTCGACGTGGGCACATCGCATCGCCGTGAACCGCACGCTGAACGCGCTGCGCTCGATCAGACGGGTTTCGAAGGCCGAAGTGGATATCGAGGAAGACAGTTTTTCGGTGGAGCACGACGGTGATCGCTCCATGCTGGCGCAATTCATTGACGAGGCGGTTCAGAAATTATCTCCCGGTGCGCGGCACGTGTTCGTGCTGCACGATGTGGAGGGATACACACATGAAGAAATCGCGACCGAGCTCGGCATCACGTCGGGCGGGTCGAAATCACAGTTGTTCAAGGCGCGGGCCAAGCTACGCCGGCTGCTCGCGCCGCTGATGGACGAATCCAGGCCGGCGAAGGAAGAAGAGGACGATGTCGCATCTCAATCCTGAACGTCTCGCGGCGCTGTCGGATGACACGCCCACCCCGGTAGAGTCGGCGCATATCACCACGTGCGACGCCTGCTCGGCTGAACTCGGAGCGCAGCGCAAGCTCGCGCGGATGGCCGCGGCGGCGGGACCGCTGACCGACGGACCGATTTCGAATTTCAACGCGCTGGTGCCGAGGCTGAAGGCTGAAGGGCTGATCGCGCGTGAGGATCGTCGCGTTGTGGCAGTACGGTGGTCGATTCGCGTGGCGGCTTCGCTCGCCTTGGTGACCGGAGGTGTGCTCGCCGGGCGTATGTCCGTGAAGGCGCAGGGCGCAGGCGTTCCCGAGGGCGGGAGCTCGGTCGCGGTGGGCGCGCAGCCGGCATCGACGTTCCGCACGGCGGACGATGCGGTAAAGGCGCTTTCGAATTCGCAGCAGACATATCAGAGCGCGGCGGCGTATCTCGCGGCGCAGGACACGAGCTCGCATTTCATCGGGCTGAATGAGAATACCTACCGCACGCGGCTCTCCGCGCTCGACGAGATTCTCGCGTCGACGCGCGCGGCGCTGTATCAGGCGCCGCAGGATCCCGTGCTGAACCAGTACTATCAGGGCACGCTGACGGCGCGCCAGGCGACGCTCGCGCAGCTGCGCGGCGTGATGCCGGTGTCGGCGCGCAAGGGGAGCTACTGATGAACGCGAATCGTCGCGCGATCGTCGCGCTGTTGGTGTGCGGCGTGGTGCTGCCAGTCGAAGCGCGCGCGCAACAGGATCCGCCGCCGTCGACCCGCCGCGTGAGGATCATGCGTTCCGACTCCACGCGAGATTCCGCGTTCATGACGATGGTGATCAGAACGGATCAGATCGAGCGGATGATGCACGATCTCATGGCGTCGAAGGCGCTGGAGCAGACGATCGGCCAGTCGCTTCGCGACGCGGCCTCAGGACAGTCGACCGATCCGAAGCGAGTTCGCGAGCTTTCAGAGGAGCTGGCGAAGATCGCGCAGAAACGCGCGTCGTTGATCACGAGCATCGAGATGACCTGCTCGCCCGACCGGCAGCCCGAGGGCTACATCGGTGTGCAGTTCAGCGAGCTGCAGACGGTGATCGGTGAAGATGCGCCTTCGGCGCCGGCAATGCGCGAGTATCCGCGGATCGATTCGGTGTACACGAACTCGCCGGCGAGCAGGGCCGGCCTGCGTCGGGGAGACGTGGTGCTGCAGATTGGCGGAGTGGACGCGCGGCGCGCGGTACAGCTCGACAAGCTGCTCAAAATCGGATCAAAGCTGACCATGCGTGTGCAGCGCGACGGCGGGACGAAAGATCTCGTTGTCGCGATCGAGAAGAAGCCGGTCGACTTCAATGCCGAGTGTGCGAACTTCGATCAGGTGATCGGGCCGGATTTCGACAGGCCGATGATCCTCATGCGCACGCCGCGCGCGGCGACGGCACTGGGCATGCCGTCGTTTCCGCGGAGTCCGATGCCGGCGACCGCGCCCGACGCGCCGTTGCCGCCACCCGGGGGATTCATGTACGGATTTTCAACGACGAATTCGGCGATCGCAGGAGCGACTTTGATCCCGCTCGACGAGGACTGGCGCGCCACGCTTGGCGTCGACAACGGCGTGCTCGTCACGAAGGTGCTCCCCGGAACACCGGCGAAGGACGCAGGGCTGAAGGCGAGCGACGTGATTATTTCGGCGGACGGACAGGAAGTGGCGTCGGTTCGCACGCTCTCGCGGATTGTGAGCAACGCGAAATCAAAGGCGGTGAAGCTTCAGGTGGTGCGCGGAGGGAAGACGCAGGTGATCGTGCTGAAGTGGCAGGATCAGCCATAAAGTTATGGCTTCGTAACTGCGCCCGGCGGCAGCTTGTAAATTAGCGCCGCTGTGCGCAGGTCAGATGACGACAGCGCCATCACGTGCACGGCGGCCGACATGATATCGTCGGGATTCGGGCTGTGATCAAGACCGATCAGGTGACCCACCTCGTGCAGCGCGATCGTGCGGATCATCTGCGAGTCGTACGCCTCGCCGGTCGGACGGTGCAGCGCTATCTCGATGTCCGCGCCCACGATCCACCAATTCTTGTCGCGCGCCCAGTACGTCTTGCCGGCCGCTGAATCGTTGAACCGGTCGACCCACACGACGTGCACCTCGGCTTTCGACGAATCGTCGACGAACAAGAATCGCATCGGCACACCGGATGCGGCCCACGTGTAAAACGCATCACGCGTGCGGTCTTTGAAATCGGGCCAGAAATCGTGAAGCGTGGTGGTGGGCTGAATCCACACGGTGACCGGATCGCCGCGACGCTCGACCCATCGCGCGACGTTCCCGCTCCGCGCAGCGAGGATCGCGTCCATATATGTCGCGCCTTTGCTCTCAATCAGCAGGCGCGAAATTTCACTGTAGTCTTTCGGTCCCGGCGGCGGCAGCGACGATTTTCGCACGCTGCTCAGACCGCTCGATGACTCGGCGGAGGCTGCGGCGCTGTCGCTCGCCGCAGCATCCGCGACGGCCTTCGTGCGGCGCGGCGCACGCCACGCCTGCACGCCCACAAACCCGCCCACCGCGAACAGCGCGGCGAACAGAACGGAAATCGTGATCAGCTCGGACCGCTTCACGATCCGGCATCCGGCGCTTCGAGAAAACCGCGCACTGCGGCAAAGAATTCTTCAGGCCGCTCGAAAAACGGCATGTGGCCTGCGCCCTCGATGATCAGCTCGCTCGCGCGCGGCACTAGCGCGCAGATCTCACCAGCGAGACGCGACGGAATCACATCCTGCGCGCCGTGCACCACGAGCGTTCGCGCGGCAATTGCGCGCACCGCATCGCGCCAGTCGTAGCCATCGCGCCGGAGTCGAGACGCCGTCGCCGCGCCGGTCGCGCTCGCCTCGCGCGGCGGGCGGAACATCGCGGCGAGCTCGTGATCGGCGAAATACGCGGGGTAGATGGCGCGGCTGTATTCGCCATGAACGGCGGGATCGTCCGAATGCAACATGCGAGGATCGATCGCGGCGAGGGCCTCGCGCTCAACGCCGGTGAGCCGCGCAAGCGCATCGGCGTGAAGGAATGGAATCCACGAGCTCGTGGGCCCGACGGCGTCCGCGAGCACGAGACGGCGCACACCGATCGCGTCGCGCGCTGCGGCGAGCATGGCGATTCCGCCGCCCCAAGAGTGGCCAAGCACATCCCAGCGCGCGATTCCAAGGGCTTCGCGCATAGCGATCGCGTCGCCCGCGTCGAATTCAATTCTTGATGCGCGCACAGCAGGCGGCGCCTGACTCGCGCCGCGCCCGCGCTGATCGTACAGAATAAGCTGGCGATTTGCCGCGAGCGGCGCGAGCGCCGGCCAGAGCAGCGCATGCGAGTACAGCATGCCGCCATTGATGCACAGCAGCGGTGTCGCCCCCTCGACTTCCGGCGAGACGAACACGGCGAACGAGAGCCCGCGCGCTTCAACCGTGCGGCGCGTGAGTCGCGGCGCACGCGGCTGTGATTGCTTGAACGTCACGAGCCGGTCGCGCGCCGACGCGCTCATCGGAATTGCGCGAGCGCCCATGCCGCGTGCGATCGAACGAGAGGCTCGGGGTCCTCGCGCGCCGCGATTTCGAGCGCGGGAATCGATTTCGGATCGCGGCGATTGCCGAGCGCGACGGCGGCGTTCCGCGCGAGGCCTCGCCGCTTGGCACGTGTCATGGCGCTCGATCCGAACCGGGCGCGCCACTGCTCGTCGTTGAGCGCGAGCAGTTCGGCCGCGTCGGGATTCACCCGATCGGCGCGCGGCTGGAGCGCGGGCTCGGAAACATCGCGCGAAAAACTCACGTTCCAGGGGCAGACGTCCTGGCAGATGTCGCAACCATACACAAGCTCTCCGATCGCGGCGCGAAACTCCAGCGGAATCTCGCCCTTGAGTTCGATCGTGAGATACGAAATGCAGCGGGTGGCGTCGAGTGAGCGCGGCGCCGTCAGCGCCTGCGTGGGGCATGCGTCGAGGCAGCGCGTGCAACTGCCGCACCGATCCGCTTCGAACGGCGCGTCGGGCTCGAGCTGGGCGTCGGTGAACAACGCGCCAATGAAGAAAAACGAGCCGAGGTCTGGATTGATCAGGTTGGTGTTCTTGCCGAACCATCCGAGGCCAGCGCGCCGCGCGAGATCGCGCTCGAGCACGGGCCCGGTGTCGACGTACGAGCGTGTGCGGGCGCCGCCGCCGCTCGCATCCACAAACCACGCCCCGAGCGCGTTGAGTTTCTCGCGCATCACATCGTGGTAGTCGTCGCCGCGCGCATACCTCGCGATCGCGCCCGAGGGTTGCGTGCCGCCGTAGTTCATCGCCACGACGACGGCCGATTGCATTCCCGGCTCAGGCCGGCGCGCGTCGCGCCGGAGATCGGCGCCGCGTTCGAGATAGTGCATCTCGCCCGCGAATCCGTTCGCGAGCCATTCATCGAACGCGCCGGCGGTTTCGGGCGGGCCGAGCGTCGTGATGCCGGCGAGATCAAAGCCGAGTCCGAACGCCTGCGCCTTTATCTGCGAGGACGCCGGAGTCGCCAGCCCCGCTCCGCTCATGGCGCGATCACTCGCCGCGGCGCGCCCAGCGCGCATAGCGGATCACGTCCCGCACGCTCGGCACCGCGGCGTGATCGCCGAACGCCGTGTACATGCGCCATGCAACGTACTCCCTCGACGGCACAGGCAGGAACGGCGCGTGCCGCAACCAGCCGCGCCGGCGGAACCGCCATGCGACCGTCATCAAGTCACGGGCGAGTGAGGGATCCACAGCCGCGCGAACTGCGAGTGAGAGTGAAAGCGTGAGCCACTTCATGGGAGTGAAGATCGTGGAGGGCGGGGTTTCGATCAACTCGGAACCGGCCAAATCTTCCGGCAACCTGCCACTGGCCCGTGCAACGTCACAACTTTCAGGTGTCATGTGGCTCTACAACGCGATGCCCCGCATCAGCAGCCTCGCCTGCCAGGTGTACTACCGGCTGACAGTCGGCGGCGCGCGCGTCGAACCCGAGGGCGCGGTCCTCCTCGTGGCGAACCACACGAACTCACTGATGGATCCTCCCCTCGTGGTCGTCGCGGCGCAGCGACGTGTGCGGTTCATGGCGAAGTCGACGCTCTTTACACATCCCGGAATCTCGTGGCTCGTGAAGGCGGTAGGTTCGGTGCCCGTCTACCGGCAGCAGGATGACCGCAAGCTTCTGTCGCAGAACTTCGACTCGTTCCGCGATGTGAGTTCTGCGCTCGCGGAGGGACACGCCGTCGGCATCTTTCCCGAAGGGATCAGCCACAGTGCATCGAGACTCCAGCCGCTGAAGACTGGCGCGGCGCGGATCGCGCTGGGCGCGGCGGTGAAGATCGGCAATGCATTTCCGATCGTGCCGATGGGGCTCGTATTCCGCGATCGCCGCACGTTTCGGAGCGCGGCGCACGTGATCGTCGGAAACGCCTTCGAATGGGACGATCTGGCGGGACGGCCGCCAACCGACAAAGAAGCCGTGCGCGAACTTACGCGGCGCATTGAGGCGTCGATGCGCACGGTCACCCTCAATCTCCACGACTGGAGTGACGAGCAGCTCGTGCGCTGCGCCGAGCGTGTCTGGCGCGCGGAGTTCGATGTGTCGGCGGACGCGCTCGACGAAATGGCGCGTCTTCGCGCCGGTACGAACGCGCTCGCGCAGCTGCGACTCGGCGAGGAGTCGAAATGGCGGCCGCTCGCCCGCGCCCTGCGCGCGCATGACCGCATGCTCACACGACTGGGGCTCACGCCGCGCACGCTGCGCGAGCAGGTGTCATCAGACGCCGCGCTGCGCTGGACGATCACGCGCGTTCCGCAGCTCGCGTTCGTCCCGCTTGCCGCCATCGGATTCGTGCTGTTTTGGATTCCGCGCGAGATCACTGCTGCGGTCGCGGAAAAGCTCGCGCGAGCGGAAGGAGAAGACGCGGTTCCCACGTATCGCGTGCTCGCGGGCTTCTTGTTCTTCGCGATCTGGTTCCTGCTGCTCGCGATCGCGTCGTCGTTCGTTCTGGGCGCGTGGGGCGGGCTGATCGTGTTACTCGCCCTGCCGTTCGTCGCATTCAGCGCGCTCGCTGTCGGCGACTCGCGGCGGCTGACGTGGGAGGCGATCCGCCGGTTCTTTGTTTTGCGGTCTCAGCGCGATCGCGTCGCCGCGCTGCGCGAACGTCAGCGCGCGCTGGCCGTGCAGCTTCAGCAGCTATTTGAAGGAGAGGCCGTCTAGTCCGGCTGGCACCGCGCGCCCAATCGCGGCGAGCGCGCTCGGCATCACATCGACTGTTCTCCTCGGAATTCCGCCGGCCGGTTTGTTCAGCAGCAGCGGCACCTGCATGTGCTCGCGGTGCAGCGCGCCGTGCGATGACACATGCGGAATCGGCTCCCACTTTGCGCGATAATCCCAGTTCCGAGAAGCCGAGAGCATGATCTCACCCGAGCGCGCACTCGCCGCGAGATGCACGATTTGCACGATCGCGTCGGGATAGTCCGACGAGACAGTGGCGTCGTACGCTTCGGTTGACGAAAGCGATTCGTGCGCGCCGATCGCGAGCGGATCTCCCGTAACGGGCCGGTACGAGTACCGCCCGCCTTCCACAAATACTTGCGCGGCGCCGCGGCCCCTCGTGCGCACCTCGCAGCTGTTTCCACCCCGTGGAATCAGAAGCAGGTCGACCGACTCGCGCTCGAGCAAACGTTCAGGCAGCCACGCCCATTTCCTTTCGAGCGACTGCCACGGTGCGCGCGCGCCAGACCGATTTCCAAGATCGAGGTACAGGTGCGCCATCGCGTTACCGCTCACCATCACCGCGACATCGCGTCCGGCGCCGTAAATCCACGGATGCGCGATCACGCCGAGCTTCCACGAGTGGATCAGGCCGGCGAGATCTTCGTGTCGGCGGACTGGAGAGTGTCCATGATCGCTCACGATCCACAGATGCATCGCGTCCCAGCGACCGTCGCGCTCCGCGTCGGCGCGAATCTGCGCGGCGGTTTCGTCGACGGTGCGCAGCGCGTCGCGCACCACCGGCGCATCGTGTCCCTCCGAGTGCGACGTCTTGTCGATTCCCGTCAGCGCGCAAAACGTGACCTGCGGCCGCTCCGCGCGGATCCTCTTCGCGATGCGCGCGCCGATGTCGCGGTCGATCGCGAGCCACCCGCGCACGTTGCCGCTGAAATGGACGCGCGCAGCGCGCAGCGCGAAGCCAAGCGTGTGGCCCTCGCGGTCGCGCGGGCGGAGCCCGCGGCCGATCACGCTCAGCGCCGCGAGATTCGATTCGGAAAGTTCGAACAGCGTCGGCGCGAGCGGATCGAGATCGCGGTCCACTTTGCGGAACTCACTACCGACGTAGCTTCGCGCGCGCGGCAGCAGCGTCTTCGCGCTCGCTGCGCGATCGAACCAGCGGATTCCCGGAAGCCCGACTGGCCCCGGATATCGACCCATGAGAAATGGCGTGTACGCCGGCCCGGTGACCGACGGAAAGACGGAAGTCACGACGTGCAATCCGCCCTCTGCGCTCAGCTGCGCGAGCGCGGGAACTTCGCCCGCGGCCATGGAGGCCGCGAGCGTGTCGGGCCGGATTCCATCGGCCACGAGGATCACCACACTGGGTTTCTGCGGGCGCGCCATCTCGCGGGAAGTCACGCGGGAAAGTAAACTGCTCGGATGCCACGAAAGACAGATCCGAAGGGCACGAAGACGCCGCCGCCGCGGAAATCAAAACCGGTGCGTCACATAGACGACTCGATCCGCGACCAGTATGAGGCGTACACCACCGAGGACGAGAAACTCCTCCAGGCGCTGCCGCATCCGGACGATTTCACGCGCAGCGACACCTGGCGCGTGCTGCGCATCATGGGCGAGTTCATTGAGGGCTTCGACAAGCTCGCGAACGTCGGCAAGGCCGTAACGGTGTTCGGCTCGGCGCGCACGCCGGCCGACGATCCGCAGTATCTCGCCGCGGTCGAAGTCGGGAAACACCTCGCCGAGGCGGGCTTCGCGACGATCACCGGTTCCGGCCCCGGCATTATGGAGGCCGCGAACAAAGGCGCGAAGGAAGCCGGCGGACGGAGCGTAGGATGCAACATCGAGCTCCCGTTCGAGCAGGGCACGAACCCGTATGTCGATACCGTCGTGAACTTCCGCTACTTCTTCGTCCGCAAGACGATGTTCATCAAGTACAGCGTCGCGTTCGTGATTTTTCCGGGCGGCTTCGGCACGCTCGATGAACTGTTCGAAGCGATCACACTGATCCAGACCGGCAAGATTTCACAGTTCCCGGTGATACTGTTCGGAACACACTACTGGGCGGGCCTGATTCGCTGGATGCAATCGCGGATGCTCGGCGAGCACAAGATTTCGGACGGCGATCTCGATCTCATGACCGTAACCGATGATCCGAAGGAAGTCGCGCGAATCGTTGCGGCGGCGTACAAGGCGCAAATGAAGACGGAGAAGGAGCGCACAACAGGATGAGCAAGAAGAAGCGAGCGAGCGCGGCGGGCCCGAAAAGCGCGCAGAAGAAGGCGGCCGAGCTGCGCGAGGCCGCGGGCGCGAAGCACGTCGCGGCGGAGACGAGCCGGTTCCTTCGCGGCAAGAAAATCGATCCGCGCAGGATCGACGGCTCGGAGAGCGTCGTGGAGCTGATCGACGGCACGTTCCAGGCGTACAACTCCGGGCGGCTTCGCGAAGCGTGCCAGCTTTATTCGGAGAAGATGCTCGAGAAGGATGTGACGGTGGGGCTCACGCTCACGGGCGCGCTGACGCCGGCAGGACTCGGCATGAGCTGCCTGATTCCGCTGATCGAGGCGGGGTTCGTGGACTGGATCATCTCCACCGGCGCGAACCTGTATCACGACGCGCATTTCGGGCTCGGACTTTCGATGCACCGCGGCAACGCGACGGAGAGCGATGTCTTGCTGCGCGAGGAAGGCGTCGTGCGCATCTACGACGTGTTCTTCGATTACGACGTGCTGCTCTCGACAGACGCATTCTTCCGGCAGATCATGCGCGCGCCGGAGTTTCAGCGCGCGATGTCGAGTGCGGAGTTCCACTGGCTGTGCGGCAAGTATGTCGCGGAGCGGGAGAAGGTGCTCGGGCTCAAGAGCAAATCGCTCCTGAGCGCCGCGTATGCGTGTGGCGTGCCGGTGTACACCTCGAGTCCGGGCGACAGCTCGATCGGAATGAACATCGCGGCGCTCGCGCTTGAGGGATACAAGTGCGTGATCGATCCGAACGCCGACGTGAACGAAACCGCGGCGCTGGTCCTCGGCGCAAAGCGTGACGGCGGAAAGAGCGCGCTCGTGATCATGGGCGGCGGATCGCCGAAGAATTTTGCTCTTCAAACAGAGCCGCAGATTCAGGAAGTGCTCGGCATTGACGAAAAGGGGCATGATTTCTTTTTGCAGGTCACCGATGCGCGTCCGGACACCGGCGGTTTGAGCGGCGCGACGCCGGCGGAGGCCGTGAGCTGGGGGAAGATCGATCCCGACCGTCTGCCCGACGCCGTCGTGTGCTATCTCGACTCGACCATCGCCCTTCCGCTGATGACGAACTACGCGCTCGCAAGGCGAAAGAAGCGGAAGCTGCGGCGGCTGTACGATCAGCGCGGCGCGCTGATGAAGCGGCTCAAGAGCGAGTTCGAGAAAACTCTCTGAGGTTGCTCTAGCGCGGCATTCCGTAGAAGCGGCGCACGACTGCGCTGGAACGCGCGAGCGCGTTGAGCTCCCCGGGACGGCGCGGGTCAGCGACGACGCTTGCCCCCGGTGAAATGAACACGGAATCGGTTGCTGCGCGAACGAATCGCGCGCCGCTCGCCGACGGCAGCACGAACCGGTCGTACACGGCGAGATCGTAGAACTCGAGGTGCGTCGATGCCCGCGCGACAGTTGCCGGCGGCAGGTCGGGAATGTCGCGCACGCCCGCTGCGACGATCGGCGACACGAGCGAATCTCTTAGCAGCGCGATCGCGGAGCGCCGCCGGCCGGCGTCGACCCACTCCGCGCGCCTGCCGGACGGCCACCCGCGCCGCAGCGCGTAAGTCTCGGACGCCATCTGGAGCATGAGGAAGAGCGCTGCGGCGTACGCGAACGATCGCGCGATGATCGGCCGAGACCCGCGACGTTCGATCGCCGCCTGCAGCGCGAGCGACACGAGCATCGCGAAGAAAATGAACGGCACACCAATGTGCTTCGCGGGCCATTCGGCCGGTTCGAACGGACGTCCGCCGGTCACGAGCAGCGCGTGCAGACAGATGATGAGCACGCAGGCGATCGCGGCGCGCTGGAGTCGCGCGTCGCTGCTGCGGAAAGAGATGAGCAGTGCCGTCAGTGTACCGACGACGACAAGCACTCTGAGAGCAATCGCGACCGTATCTGGCAGCGGCGCGCTGTCGAGCACGCGCCACGGAGCGAGCACGACGCCGGCGAGAAACTTGAACGCGAGCAGGCCGCGTGTTGTGAGCGGAATCACAGCGGCCGCCGGGTGGAGCACGCTGGTGCCCGTGTGCACCAGCGCCCAGATGTAGAAGGCCGCACCGAAGACGATGGCACCGTTCGCAATCGCGAGCGGCCACCGCTGCGCGCGCAGCGCAGCGCCGGGCGCGACTCCCGCTCGAACGTCTGCCACCGCGTCGATCAGACAAACGATGAGCAGGGCCATCGGCACCCACAGCGCCGCCTCGCCAAATCCGAGGGCAAGCAGAGCGACTCCTGCGAGCGCGAACACGTCGCCTGCTCGTCGCTGATCGAGAACTCGTCGCCGGAGGAGCAGCGCCGCGCATGTGAGCGCCATCAACTGAATCCAGATCACAAGCGTGAAATATCCGGCGAGCAGTTCACCCCACTGCGACCAGCCGCCGATGATCACCACCGCTGTCAGCCGTGCCGTGGCGCCGGCGCCCCAGATGAAGAGAAGCCGCTGCACCAGGTACAGCACGAATGCGAACATCGCGAGACTGAAGACGATCCAGCCGAGCGGATGAATTCCGAACAGCGCGTCGAGCGCCGCGACTTCGATCCGGAAAAACGGCAGGATATGCTCGTTATGCGGAAGCAATAGCAGATCGCGCAGCGGGAGTCCGCCGTTCGCATGAAGGAACGCGAAGTCGTCGGCTCGGAAATAGCCGCGCCAGAGCGAAGGCGCGTGCCAGAGGAGCGTCGTCAATACGGCAATCGAGGCACTCGCGCGATGCGAGTCGAACTGTGCGAGCGCTGCCGGAGTCGTGCGGCTGTTCATTGCAAAGAATGATAGAGCTCGGCCGACAACGTGGTGAGAGCGCCGGACGCGCCGTAGCTTTGCTTGCAATGCCCGACTCCATCGCCGCCACCTCTGAACGTCTCGATCCGCTTCAGGTGGGAGAGAGCGCGTCCGAATACGACCGGGTCACGCTTGCGCTGCACCTCGAGCGCTACCGGCTCGCTGCCGAGTACGTAACCGGCCGCGACGTGGTCGACTGCGCGTGCGGAACGGGGTACGGGTCGGAGATGCTCGCGCGTGCCGGGGCGCGAAGCGTTCAGGGAATCGATCGCGATGCATCGGCTCTCGAGTTCGCGCGGTCGCAGCACGCCGCCAACGGCACGAGTTACATCGCGGGCGACGCGATGACCTTTGTCGCACAGCCCGCGCCAACCGTATGGATCACGCTCGAAACCGTCGAACACCTGCCGGATCCCGAGGGCTACCTCCGTCATGTGGCCTCGCAGCTCGCCGCGGGCGGGATTCTCATCGCGTCGGTTCCGGTCACCGTCTCCACCGACGGGAATCCGCATCACCTGTGGGATTTCACCACGCGCAGCATTCGCGCGCTGATCGAGTCATGCGGGTTTCGTGTCGAGCGGGAGCTGAAGCAGCTCCACCACTGGACGCTGCGCGACATCTCCGGCGACTCGCGCGGATCGCGGCAGAAGGATCGCCGGCGCGGGCTGGTTGGCTGGTATATCAGCCACCCAACGGCCTTCGTTCGCAGAGTCTGGCTCACGCTGACGCGCGGCTTCGTTCACGAGTACCTCACGCTCGTGGCGGTTCGCGTGGAGAAACCGGCATGACGGAGCAATCCGCGCGCAGAACCGCCGCGTTGATCAGCGTGGTCGTGCCCGCATATAACGAGGCCGAGAGCATCCCCGCGCTTGTCGCGCGCCTCGACGCCATTCTCCCGAAACTCGGCGCGCACGAGATCGTCATCGTCGACGACGGCAGCACCGACAACACGCTCGCGCTGCTGCGCTCTCTCGCCGCCACACGGCCGCAGCTGCGCTGGATTTCGCTCTCGCGAAACTTCGGACACCAGAGCGCGTTGCGCGCCGGACTCGCCGAATCGCGCGGCGACTGCGTGGCCACGCTCGACGCCGACTTGCAGCATCCGCCCGAGTTGCTCCCGGAGTTGTACGATCGATGGAGAGCGGGCGCCGAGATTGTTTATACCGTGCGGAGCGACGCGGGCACGTCGTGGCTCAAGCGTTTCACCGCCCGCTGGTACTACCGCCTGCTCGCGGTGCTCTCCGATCATCCGCCGCAGCGCGGCACCGCGGATTTCAGGCTGCTCGACCGAAGTGTGGTAAACGTGATCAACGAGCTGGCAGAGCACGCGCTCTTTCTCCGCGGCGTGATTCCGTGGGTCGGGTTCAGACAAGCGGTTGTCAGCTACGCGCCCATCGGCCGGCACGCCGGCGACACGAAGTACACGCCGCTGAAAATGCTGCGGCTCGCGCTTCACGGCGTGACCGCGACGAGCATCCGGCCGCTCTTTCTTGCGAGCATGGTCGGATTCCTCGTCTCGCTCTTTGCGATCGCGTTCGCCGTATACGCCGCGTACATCCGGCTCGTGAAGGGCACGGCCATCTCCGGCTGGGCGTCGGTCATCATTTTCGTTGGACTGCTCGGCGGCGCGCAGCTCTTCACGATCGGCATACTCGGCGCCTACCTCGGACAGGTGTTGCGCGAAGTGCAGCGGCGCCCGCCGTATGTGATCCGAGATGCAAGCCAACCGCCGAAAGAGCACTAGTGTCGCGCGACTGGGCCGTCGCATGGACCTCGCTCGGCCGCTTTCGCGTGGTGATCTGGGCCGCGATCACGCTCGTGATCGTCGCGTACCAACTCGGTCCGATGCTCAACGCGCGCTGGGAGCTGTTCGATGACGCCGAGACGCTCTCGTGGACGGCGCCGGGCTCGCGGCTATCGATAGCGGCGGCGCCGGAAGCGCTGCTCACGAAAACGGAGGTCGGAAAGTTCGGTGCGTTCCCGCGCTATCGCCCGGTGTACTACTCCGTGCGCGTTGGGGAGGCGGTCGCGTTCGGACCCGACGTTCGCGCGTGGCATTTGTGGCGCATGACCATGTTCGGCGCTGTGATCCTGCTTTGCTTCGTGGCGTTCGAGCTCTGGCTGGGCCCATTCGTCGGCGGCGCGCTGACGATTTTCGTCGTGGCCAACTGGTACTGGCAGGACATCTGGCTGCATCTGGGACCGGCGGAGGGGATCGGCAGTGTGGGGTTGGCGCTGTTCACGCTCGGCGCCGCGCTGGCCGCGCGCGACAAACCGCGCGAGTCAGCGTGGTTCGTAGCGATTGGCACGACGATCGCGGTTGGGTCGAAGGAAAGTTTTCTGCCGTTGCTGTTGCCGTGTCTCTTGCTGCTTGCTGGGGCGCGCAAGCGATCACCGCGCCCGCGTGAAGTGTTTGCGCTCGCTGCGCTGCCCGTGTTGATGTGCGCGCTGGTCACCACATCGACTGTGCTGTTCGCGCTGCATTCCGGCGCCGATGTGTATCTGCGACCGGTTGGCGCAGCGGGAAGAATCAGCTGGCTCTGGGGCTCATGGGGAATCGCGCTCATCGAAGTGCTCGCGCTCCCATCGGTGCTGGAGCGTGCAGGGTGGAAGCTGCTCGCGCCAGCGCTTCGCTCGGACGATGCGCGTAACAGCTGGCGCCGGGGCATCCGCGTTTATCGTGCTATTGTCTGGAGCGCGGCCGCGCTCGTGGCTTTTCAACTGTTCATCTACTCGCCGATCACGAGCTGGCCCACGTGGGCTGCGCGATACGATGTGCCTGGGCGCCTCGCGAGCTCGGCGTTAATTGGCGCGTCGCTCGTGCTCACTGCGCAGTTTCTTACGCTGAGCAATCGCGGAGCATGGATACGCTGGGTCCGCGCTGCCGCTGTCGTGACGCTGCTGCTGATCGCGCGCCGGGAGTTTCCTTGGGCGCTTCGCGGCGCGGCGCTCCGGCAGGCGGACTTCTCGCATCGTCTCGACGACCGTCTCAACGGCTTAGCCGCCGCGATGCGCAAGAATCCAGGCACGCCGTTGGTGGTGCGATGGAACTCTGGCGCGGAGATCGAAGCGTTTGGCGCGACGCTCCAGCTGCTGCGCCAGCGCGGAATCGACGGGCCTTTCTATCTCGTTCCCACGGCTGCGGCCTCCGTGTCGGACTCGCTCGCGTTCGCGCAGTGGGGCGCGCAGATGCGGGAGATGTCTGCGACGGGCGCGACGTGGTACGGTGCGACGATCCGTCCATGGCGCGAGCTCGGCAATCGGCTCGCTGGCGCTCGGACCGAGATAGAAGTCCAGCTCACCGGCTACGATGTTCCCGCGTGGAGAGTCGTTCGCTCCGACCGATAGGCGCAAGGACTCGCGTCCCGTCGCGCGCGCCTGCATTCTTCGAGAATGAAGCCAACCGCTGAAGGCGCTTCGCTCAATGGCGCGCACATCCTCGTGACCGGCGGGGCTGGCTTCGTGGGGTCGCATATCGCCCGCAGTCTGGCGGCGATTTCCGGCGCGCGCGTCACTGCGCTCGACAATCTTCATCGCCGCGGATCAGAACTGAAGCTCGACGCGCTGCGGGCCGCCGGCGTGAACTTCGTGCATGGCGACGTGCGCATGCCGGACGATCTCGCGCTCGACGACGGCCCGATTGATGTGATCGTCGATTGCGCGGCGGAGCCGTCGGTGTTCGCCGGCCGTTCCGGATCGCCGCGCTACGTGCTCGACTCGAATCTTGGCGGCACGCTCAACTGTCTCGAGATCGCGCGTCAAAGAAAGTCGCGCGTGGTGTTTCTCTCGACGAGCCGCGTGTATCCGATCGCGGCGATCAATTCGCTGACCGTCGATGAAACCGAAACGCGGTTCGTGCTGCGCGATTCGCAATCGCTTCCGGGCGCGAGCGCAGCAGGAATTGCGGAATCGTTTCCGCTTGCGGGCGCGCGCACGCTCTACGGCGCGACGAAGCTCGCGTCGGAAATGCTGATAGAGGAGTACCTGGCCGCGTATGCGCTGGAGGCGACCGTGCTGCGGCTCGGAGTCATCTCAGGTCCGGGACAGATGGGCAAAGCGGAACAAGGCGTCTTCTGCCACTGGATGGCGCGGCACGTGTTCGGCGGCGACCTCGCATATCACGGCTGGGGCGGGCACGGCAAACAGGTGCGCGATGTGGTGCACATCGACGACGTCGTCGCGCTCGTGCGTTCGACGCTCGGCGCGTGGAGCGCGGTGCGCGGGCGCACCTTCAACGCCGGCGGCGGTGCGAAGAACAGCCTTTCGCTTCGCGAGACCACTGCGCTCTGCGCGGAGATCACCGGAAAATCATTGAACACCGGCTCGGTTGAGAAAACTGACTTGAGCGATGTGCGCACATACGTGAGCGATCATTCGGCGATCACTGCCGCAACGGGATGGAGGCCGCTCAAGAATCCGCGACTCGTGCTCGGGGATTTGTTCGAGTGGCTGCGTGGCGACACCGAGCGGCTTCGTCCCTACTTCACATGACGGAGCGCGCGGCGTGAGCGTCGTGGTGGTGACGGGATCGTGCGGACTCGTGGGCGCCGAAGCCGTGGCGTGGTATTCGCAGCGGGGATTCGACGTGGTCGGCATCGAAAATGACATGCGCCGCGCGTTTTTCGGTGATGGCGCATCGACGGCGTGGATGCGACCCGTGCTCGAGAAGGCGCATCCGCGCTACCGGCATCACGATCTGGACATTCGCGATCGCGCGGCAGTGGAGTCGCTGTTCGCGCGCCATGGCAGGGACATCGCGCTCGTGGTGCATGCTGCCGCGCAGCCGTCGCACGACTGGGCCGCCCGCGATCCGCACACGGATTTCAGCGTGAACGCGACCGGAACGCTTACGGTGCTCGAAGCGACGCGAATCTCGGCGCCCGACGCGGTGTTCATTTTCACGTCGACGAACAAAGTCTATGGCGACCGCCCGAACGAACTGCCGCTGCGCGAACTCGAAACGCGCTGGGAAGTCGAGGAGTCGCATCCCGCGTTCGCCGGCATCGACGAGCACATGAGCATCGACGCGACGACGCACTCGCTGTTCGGCGCGTCGAAGGTCGCGGCGGATGTGCTCGTACAGGAATACGGCCGCTATTTTGGGATGAAGACCGGCTGCTTTCGCGGCGGCTGTCTGACGGGTCCAGGACACTCAGGCACTCAGCTGCACGGATTTCTGGCATATCTCGCGCAGTGCGCCGTGAAGGGCACGCCATACACGGTGTTCGGATACAAAGGCAAGCAGGTGCGCGACAACATCCACAGCCACGATCTCTTGGCGGCGTTCGACGCGTTCTTCGCAGCGCCGCGAGCGGGCGAGGTCTATAACATCGGCGGCGGCCGCGCGAGTCACTGTTCGATGCGCGAAGCGATTGCGCTGTGCGAGAAAATGACTGGTCGGCCGTTCAGCGCGACGTACACGGATGACAACCGTGTGGGCGACCACATCTGGTATGTGAGCGATCTTCGAAAATTCTCCGCCCACTATCCGGGCTGGAATATCACGCGCGACGTGCCGGCGATCCTGCGCGAGATTATCGGCGAGAACAGCGACCGCTGGGGTCAGCAGGCGACGTGAAGCTTTCCGTTGTCATCCCTGCGCATAACGAAGGCGCCAGCGTCGCCACAACCGTGCTGTCGCTTCACGGCGCGCTGAAAGGTGCCGGTGTGCCGCACGAGCTGCTGGTGATTGCCGATCACTGCACCGACGATACCGAGAACGTGCTGCAGGGACTGCACGCGGAGATCCCCACGCTGCGCGTCGTGACGAACACCGGCCCCGCGGGCTACGGCTTCGCGGTGCGCACGGGACTCGACACGTATGCGGGAGACGCGGTGGTCATCGTGATGGCGGACTCGAGCGACGATCCGCGCGACGTGGTCACCTACTATGAGAAACTGCTCGAAGGATTCGACTGCGTGTTTGGTTCACGCTTCGTCGCCGGCGCGACGGTGCGGAACTATCCGACGTCGAAGCTCATCCTGAACCGCATCGCCAATCGCATCATCTCGATGGTGTTCCGCCTCCACTACGACGACGTCACCAACGCGTTCAAGTGTTTTCGCCGTGAAGCCATCGACGGCGTGCGGCCGCTGCTGGCGTCGCACTTCAACCTCACCGTGGAGCTGCCCCTCAAGGCGATCGTGCGCGGCTACTCGTGGACCGTCGTTCCCACGAACTGGTACGGCCGCGAATCGGGCGAGACGAAATTCGGTATTCAGGAAATGGGGAGCCGCTACGTGTTCATCGTTCTCTACGTGCTGATCGAAAAGTATTTTTCGAAAGGCGACTACAAACGCCCGGCGCCGACATGACCGATCCCGTTAAGGAAATTTACCGGGCGCGTTTCCCCGAGCGCGATGCCGAACGGCGTCGCGCGGTCTGGCGCGTGCTGTGTGCGAGCGTGTTCCAGCGATACGTGAAGCCGGCCGATACGGTGCTCGATCTCGCCGCAGGCTTCTGTCAGTTCATCAACACGATCAAGTGCGCGCATAAAATGGCGGTGGATCTCAACGAGGACGTACGCGCGCACGCGGCCCCGGGCGTTGAGGTGGTGATTGCGCCGAGCACCGCGATGACCGCCGTGCAAAGCGCATCCATCGATGTGGTGTTCGTCAGCAACTTCTTCGAGCATCTGCCGTCCACCGAGGCGCTGCTCGGCACCCTCGCCGAGATCAAACGAGTCCTGCGTCCCGGAGGTCGACTGCTCGTGCTGCAGCCGAACATCCGGCTCGTTGGCGGCGCGTACTGGGATTTTGTCGACCACCATCTCGCGCTCACGGAGAAAACGCTCGCGGAAGCGTTCGCGCTCTCGGGGCTGACTCTCCGTGAGACCCGCACTCGGTTCCTGCCGTACACGATGGTCGGCAAGATGCCTGCGCACCCGCTGCTGGTCTGGCTCTATCTCCGTGTGCCGCCTGCGCAGTGGCTCATGGGTAAACAGAGTTTTTTCGTGGCGGAGAAGTAGGGGGTGCGCCGGCCGCCGTTAGTTCAACGCGCGCGTTGCCCTGACTGATCCCACGTAGTTGCGCCGCGAGTAGTCATAGTTGGTGACGAGACTCCACTTGTCCTCGCCGCCGAACACCGACTTCGCGATCTCACGATCGTCGTGTCCGCGGCCGATGAGCGCGTCGATCCGCCCGACAGTCTCTTCGGTCCAGTCGGCCTTCGCGGTCAGTTGCGCGACCGGATCCGGCACGAATCCGCGGTGTCCGTCGAAATATCGTTTGGGCTTCAGCGCAATTATTTTCCGGATTGATGTGATCTGCGCGCGCACATCTTCGCGCGGCCACGGATGGGTGACGCGAACCTTCACGCCGAGAAACAGGTCGGCGCCGAACACCGTCTCACGCTCGGCGTCCCACACGACGTGATGCTCGCTCGAGTGTCCGGGCGTGCGAATCATCTCGAGGGAACTGTGCGCGAACGGAGTGACGGGGGAGACCAGCGGAGGCTGCGAGCCCCAGCAGCACCGCCGGTACCAGAAGATCCGCTCGGGAGCGCGCACTTTCTCGAGCGTCGCAGGCGAGATCCACAACGGCACTCCGCGGGCCGCGAGGCACTCGACGTTGCCCGCGTGATCCTCGTGGTAGTGCGTGACGATCGCGCCATCGACGCGGTTGGCGTCGATCCATCTGGCAAGCTCGCCGCGCACATCGTGGAATGCCGTATCGACCAGCGCACCGCGAACGGAGTACGCGCTGACGGTCAGCCCCATCGCGCGGCTCCACCCCGTGGAGAACTGAAGCCGGATGACATCGTCATGACGTTCTACGCGCAGCATGCCGAACGATAATCACGAGACGACCGTCGATTGCACCGCGCCGTCGCGTGTGATAGTCTTGATGGAGCAGCAGCGCCCGGCCATGCAGAACGCGGTCGGGCGCTCGCATTTTATTGTCGCACCTGTCCTCTTCCTGCCCGCACGATGATCGAAGCCCTCAAAATCAAGCTCGGCGACGAAGTCGAAAAACTTCGCATCGAGCTCAATGTCACGCTGCCCGCGGAAATCGCGCGCGCCGTGGAGATGGGCGACCTGCGCGAAAACTCGGAGTACAAAGCCGCGCTCGAGCGCCAGCGCCTCGTGCAGGCGCGCCTCGGCCAGCTCACGATGCGCCTGAGCAAACTCTCGCAAATCGACATCACCCAGATTCCAACCGACCGTGTCGGGCTCGGCTCGAGGATCACGGTTCAGGATCAGGATTCGAAAAAGAAGGAGACGTACCATCTGATCTTCGGCGACTCCGTCGAGTTCGACGAAGGGCAGGTGACGATGTCATCGCCGATCGGCCGCGTGATGCTCAATAAGCAGAAGGGCGATCTGGTTGTGCTCAAGCTTCCGACGAGCATTCGAAAGCTGCTGATCGTGGAGATTGTCACGATCCACGAGGCGAAGCCGGAAGAGATCGCCTAAGCGCGCGGTTCTGCTGCGTCGATCGTGAACAGGCGCTTCACTTCGGCGGTGTACTCGTCAATCGCCCGCGCTGCATCCATCGCACTCCAATCAAGGCGGCGAGCGAGCTGCTCGGCCACCCGCGGCGCAACAGAGATTCCGTGATCTCGTGTTTCGAACGCGAGGTGCGTGCGGCGCACCAGCACATCGGCGATCGTGCACGCAAACTCGTGGTCTGCGGCATCGGCGACGTCGTCCGTCGTGTACGGGAGTCCCTGCACGAGCGCTTCGCCGCGAGCGAAGCCCGCGACAGGACGCACGATGTCTCCCGGGAGAAGACGTGTCGCGGTTTCCGACGGCGTGCGCGCCTGGCCGAGATAGCGCTGCACGCGATCGACCACTTCCTCCGACATCGAGCGAAACGTGGTGAGCTTGCCGCCCGTCACGGCGATCACCCCGCGCGGCCCCACTGAGATCTTGTGCTCGCGGCTCGCGCCCGCGGGATCTCCGGCATTGCCGCCGGCGATCAGCGGGCGAATGCCGGCCCATGCGCACACCACGTCCTCAGAGGTGAGTTTCGCCTCGGGGAAATACGCGTTCGCCGCGTCGAGGAGGTACTGCACGTCGGCGCGGGTCGCGCGCACCTGATCGGGACGCTCCTCTGTATGGGTGTCCGTGGTGCCGATGATCGTGTGCGTGCCGCCGGGGAGTACGAACATCACGCGCTGATCTGCGTGCGCGAGCATCGTTACCGCCGCGTGATTGCCTATGCGTTCCACAGGCACGGCGACATGCACGCCCTTGGTGCCCAGCACCGCGGGACGTGACGACGGGCTTTCGATCCTGCTGACCGCGTCGGTCCACGGACCGGTGGCGTTCACCACTGCTCGCGCGCGCAGTTCGACTGTTTGCTGCGTGAACCGGTCGCGAATCGTGGCGCCGCTTACCCGGCCGCGCTCGAACGTCAGCGACGTAACTTCGGCGTGGTTGAGCGCGGCTGCGCCCGCCTCGACGGCGTCGATCACGTTCGCGATTGTGAGACGCGCGTCGTTCGTTGCCGCGTCAAAGTACGTCGCGCCGCCTTTCAGGCCGTCGCGTTTCAGCATCGGCTCTTCGGCCAGCACCTGCGGCGCACTCAGCGAGCGGTGCCGCGCGACGTTTCGAAATGCGGCGAGCAGATCGTAGAGCCACAACCCGGCGTTGAGTTTCCAGCGCGGGATCCTCGCGCCACGGTACACGGGCCAGGTGAACTGCAGCGGTTTGACCAGATGAGGCGCGGTCATGAGCAGGATCCGGCGCTCGCGGCTCGACTCGAACACGAGATGAAAGAACCCGTGTTCCAGATAACGCACGCCGCCGTGAACGAGTCGCGAAGAGCGGCTCGACGTGCCGCTCGCGAAATCGTCCCGCTCGATCAGCGCGACGGAAAGTCCCCGTAGCGCCGCGTCTCGCGCGATGCCCGCGCCGTTGATGCCGCCGCCGACGATCAGCACGTCAAACTGGTCGCGCGCGAGCCGCTCGCGCGTGCGGTCTCTCCACGAAATAGCGGGTCCGGCGGGGGGATTTCCCATCGACGAACAACATAGCCTAGCTTTCACAGATATGGTTATTCCCGCGAACCGACGCGTCGCCATCATAGCCGGAGTCCGCACGCCATTCGCCAAGGCGGGATCCGAGCTGCGGCATCTGAACGCGATCGAACTCGGAAAACTCGCGGTGGGCGAGCTGGTGCACAGGTCGGGCGTCGATCCAGCCACGGTGGACCTGCTCGTGTTCGGAACTGTTGTGGCCAGCGTGCTCGCGCCGAACATCGCGCGTGAGATCGCGCTGATGCCGCTCTTCCCGAAAAATCTCCAGGCATGGAGCGTGAGCCGGGCCTGCGCATCGGCGAACCAGGCGATCACCGACGCCGCCGATCAGATCATGCTCGGACAGGCCGACGTCGCGATCGCCGGCGGATCGGAATCGCTCTCGAACGTGCCGATCCTGCATTCCCGCGGCATGAGCGACGCGCTCGTCGCCGCGAGCAAGGCGAAATCGCTGGGCCAGCGCCTCGGCGCGCTCTCGAAGATCCGCCCCCGCGATTTCATTCCGATCACGCCCGCGATCGCCGAGCCGACCACAGGCGAATCGATGGGCCAGTCGGGCGACAAAATGGCCAAGCTGAATCACATCGCGCGGGCCGCGCAGGACGAACTCGCGCTCGCCTCGCACGTGAACGCCGCGGCTGGCACGAAAGATGGACGGCTCACCGCCGAAATAGTCCCGGTGTACGTGCCGCCGAAATACGAAAAGACCCTCACGGCCGACAACGGCATACGCAGCGACACGAGCATCGAGCAGCTCGCCAAGCTCAAGCCCGTGTTCGATAGAAAGTACGGAACGGTCACCGCCGGCAACGCGTCGCCGCTCACGGACGGCGGCGCGGCCGTTCTCCTCATGAGCGAAGACCGCGCCAAAGCGCTCGGCTTCAAACCGATTGCGTATATCAAGAGTTACGCGTACGCGGCGATCGATCCCGGCGAGCAACTGCTGCAGGCTCCGGTATTCGCCGCGCCGATGGCGCTCAAGCGCGCCGGTCTCACGCTCAAGGACATCGATCTGGTCGAGATGCACGAGGCGTTCGCCGCGCAGGTGCTCTCGAATCTGCAAGGCTTCGAGTCGCAGTATTGGGCCGATCGCGCGGGATTTCCGAATCCCGTGGGCATCGTCGATCGCTCTCGGCTCAACGTGATGGGCGGCTCGATCTCCATCGGCCATCCGTTTGGCGCGACCGGCGCGCGCATCACGACGACGCTCGTGAACGAACTCGCGCGCCGCAACGGGCAGTTTGGCCTGATGACGGTCTGCGCGGCAGGCGGTCTGGGCTTCGCGATGGTCGTGGAGCGCACATGACCGCCGCCGCGCTCTCGCTCGAACTGCAGGGCAGCATCGCGATCATCACGATCGATCTGCCCAACGAGCCGGTGAATAAGTTTTCGGCGCTGGTGATCGCCGAGTTCGACGCGATGCTCAACGCGATCGAGGGGAACAGCGCGGTGCGCGCGGCAGTGTTGATCAGCGGGAAACCCGACGTCTTCATTGCGGGCGCAGACATCGACGCGTTTCTCGAGTTCAAATCGGCAGGCGACGCCGAGACCGCGAGCGCATCGGGTCATCGCATGATGGCGCGCCTCGAGAACTCGCGTGTGCCGGTGGTCGCGGCGATTCATGGGGCGTGTCTCGGCGCGGGATTGGAAACGGCGCTCGCGTGCGCGTACCGGATCGCGAGCGATCATCCCAAGACCGTGCTCGCGCTGCCCGAAACGCAGCTCGGCCTGATTCCCGGCGCCGGCGGCACGCAGCGATTGCCTAAAGTGGTGGGGCTGCAGGTCGCGCTTGACATGATTCTCACGGCCAAGAACGTGCGCGCAAAGAAAGCGCTGCAGAGCGGCCTGGTAGACGAGCTCGTGCACCCGTCGATCCTTCGCGAGATCGCAATCGCGCGCGCGAACGCGCTCGCGGCCGGCACGCTGCGTGGACGCAACCGGAAGAAACTTGGATTGATGGGATCGCTGCTCGAAGGGAACGCACTCGGCCGCGCGATCGTGTTCCGGCAGGCGCGCAAGATGACGCTGAAAAAAACGCGCGGCTCGTATCCGGCGCTGCCCGCTGCGATCAGTGCCGTGGAAGCCGGATATCAGGGGCCGGCGACGCGTGGCTACGCGACCGAAGCGCGGCTGTTCGGTGAAATGGCGATGACGGCCGTTTCGCGCGAACTCATTTTTCTTTTCTTCGCGACTACGTCGCTCAAGAAAGACTCCGGAGTCGTCGGCGCGTCGCCAGCGCCGCTCCCCATCGCGCAGGTCGGTGTCCTCGGCACGGGATTCATGGGCGCGGGAATAGCCGCGGTTGCGGCGATGCAGGGAATCCCGGTGCGCTTCAAGGACATGAAGCACGAGCAGGTCGGCCGTGGAATCGCAGCCGTTCGCGCCGTGCTACAGGACCGGCTGAAGAAGAAACAGATCACGCGCCAGCAGTTCGACGATCAGCTCTCGCTGGTGTCGGGCACGATCGACTACACCGGCTTTGGAAATGTGCCGCTCGTGATCGAGGCCGTGTTCGAAGATCTCGCGGTGAAGCATCAGGTGCTGGCGGAAATCGAGACCGTGCTTCCGCGTTCCGCGATCTTCGCGAGCAACACGAGCACGATCCCGATTGCACAAATCGCGGAAGGCGCGCCGCACCCCGAGAACGTGATCGGAATGCACTTCTTTTCGCCGGTGCAGAAGATGCCCCTGCTGGAAGTGATCGTCACGCCGCGCACGGCGCCGGAGGTGACCGCGACGACTGTCGCGTTCGGCCGCAAGCTCGGAAAAACGGTGATCGTGGTAAACGACGCGCCGGGGTTCTACGTCAATCGCATTCTCGCGCCGTACATCAACGAAGCGGGCCGCATGCTCGACGAAGGCGTCGCGATCGAGGTGATTGACCGCGCAATGCTCGAGTTCGGATTTCCAGTCGGGCCGATCACGCTCCTCGACGAAGTCGGTCTGGATATCGCCGGAAAATCAGGCGCGATCATGTCCAAGGCGTTCGGCGATCGACTTCAGCCATCCGCGTCGCTCGGGCAGGTGCTCGCGAGCGGGCGTCTCGGCCGTAAATCGAAGAGAGGTTTTTATCTGTACGATGCAGCGGGCAAGAAGGGTGGCGTCGACGAGTCGGTGTACGCGCTGCTTCCCACCGGCACGCGCCGCACAGAACTCGCCGCCGATGAGATGCGGCACCGCTGTCCGCTCGCCATGGTGAACGAGGCCGTGCGCTGCCTCGAAGAAAAGATCATCCGCTCGCCGCGCGACGGAGACATCGGCGCAGTATTTGGCATCGGCTTTCCGCCGTTTCGCGGCGGACCGTTTCGGACCGTCGATTTCGTCGGCGCCTCGGAAGTCGTGCGCCAGCTCGAGGCAATGAACGCAAAACATCCCGGGCGCTTCATGCCGTGCGACTTGCTTGTGAGTATGGCGCGCGACGGCAAACGTTTTTATCCGGCAACAGGAAAGCCGGTTTGAACAATTCACTCTACGGGAACTGAGATGACATCGATGCTTCGCCGCGCGGCGTTCCTCCTCCTCTCGCCGGTTCTGATCGCGCCGGCGCTTCGCGCACAGCAAACACGCGCCGAGCGAACGAAATATGCCGAGACGTCGATGTACACCGACGTCATCTCTTTCCTCGATTCGCTCCAGCAGCGCGGCGCGAAGATCCACGTGGGTTTCATCGGTCGCACCGCGCAGGGACGCGATGTGCCCTATGTGATCGCGTCGCGTCCGCTGGTGACGACGGCGCTCGAGGCAAAGCGGCTCGGCCGGCCGATCGTGTACGTGCAGGGCAACATCCACTCGGGCGAAGTGGAGGGGAAAGAGGCGATGCTCGCGATGCTTCGCGATCTCACGCTCGATTCCAAAAAGAACGTGCTCGATTCCATCGTGCTCGTGGTCGTGCCTGACTACAACGCCGACGGCAACGAAGCGGTCGCGCCCCAGGCGCGAAGCCGGGGCGCACAACAGGGTCCCGAGATGGTCGGCACGCGGCCGAACGGGCAGGGAATCAATCTCAATCGCGATTACGTCCGCGCCGAGACGCCGGAGACGAAAGGATCGCTCGCGATGTTCAATGCGTGGGATCCGGACGTTTTCGTCGACCTGCATACGACCGACGGCAGCTACCACGGCTACGCGCTGACTTACGCGCCGTCGCTGCATCCCGCCGCCGCGATTCCCGGCGCGACGTTCGGCGGTGCGTTTGCCCGCGACTCCATGCTTCCGGTCCTGCGCGCGCGAATGAAAGCGCGCGATCATTTTGCGATCTTCGATTACGGAAATTTCTCAGGCGATGAAAGCCCGCGCGCCGGTCCCGGCGAGGCGCGCAACTGGTCGACTTATTCGCACACCCCTCGCTACGGCACCAACTACTACGCGCTGCGCGGCCGCATCTCGGTGCTGAGCGAAGCGTTCTCGCACGACCCGTTCGAGACTCGTGTCAAGTCGACGTATGCGTTCGTGCGCGAACTGCTCTCGTTCACCGCCGAGCGCTCGAAGTCGATCCTCGCCTCGAGTCGCGCATCCGACGCCGGCCTCGAATCCGGCAAATCGTTCGACGTGCCGATTCGCGCCGCGCTCACCGCGCACGGCACAATGCAGACGGTCATTGAAGAAATGCTCGACACGATCCCCGAGGCGCGCGAAACGCTGCGCGCCCAGGCCGCCGCGGCTGCGGCGGCGCGCGCAAACGGTGTCGGACGCGGCGGTCGTGGCGGCGGCGGGGCCGGCGGACGCGGTGGGCCGGCCGCGTGCGCGTGGCCGCTGACTCAGGCCGGCATGCGCTGCGGCATGGTGCGCACCGGCAAGTTCGTGAATCAGAAAATGCTCGTGCGCGATCGCTTCGACGGCACGCTCAGCGTCAAGCTTCCGGTCGCGTACCTGCTGCGCCGCATGCCGGGACAGGATTCGCTGATCGCGCAGCTGCGCCTGCACGGGGTGGTGGTCGAGCGGCTCACGTCGCGCCTCGATCTGCGCGGCGAACAGTTCAGCGTCGACTCCGTCATGAAACTTCCGCCCGGCGACGGCCACAGCGACATCCGCGTCACCGGCACGTGGACCGCGAGCGATCACGTGGTCGGGGAGCCCGGCGACTACATCGTGCGTGGCGCACAGCCGCTCGGCGTGCTCTCTGTGATCTTGCTCGAGCCGATGTGCGACGACGGGCTCACCGCATGGAACTACTTCGATTTGGCGCTCGATCCCATGATGAAGTCGGCCGACGCCCCGGCCCGTATCTTTCCGGTCGCGCGCATCACCGCGGCAGTGAACGTCACGACGCGGATCGTACCGTAACTGCATGCTTCGCAATTCGCTTCTCTATCTGTCGCGTCAGCCGCAGCTCTTCCGCTTCGTAAGGAACAATCGATTCGCAAAGGCCATGGCATCGCGCTTCGTGGCGGGCGAAACCGTGGAGTCAGCCGTGGCCGCGGTGCAGCGCCTCAACGCGCAGGGAATCGGCGCGTCGCTGGACCTGCTCGGCGAGAGCGTCACCAACGAAACGGAGGCGCGCGCCGCCGGCGCCGAGTATCTCCGCCTGATCGACGCGATCGCCATGAACAAACTCGACGCGAATGTCTCGGTGAAACTCACCGCAATGGGCCAGGACATCAGCGACGATCTCTGCGAAGAGATCATGCGCGCGATTCTCGAGCGCGCGCGGCAGCACGGCGGTTTCGTCCGGCTCGACATGGAGGGGAGCGCGTACACCGCGCGCACGCTCGACTTCTTCGAAAAGCGCCTCTACCCGTCGTATCCGGACACCGTGGGAATCGTTTTGCAGAGCGCGCTGCGGCGCACGTGGGGCGATGTGGAACGCGCGATCGCGCTCAATTGCCGGGTGCGCCTCTGCAAGGGCGCGTATCTCGAACCCGCGAGCGTCGCGTTCCCAGACAAGGCCGACGTCGACCGCAACTACGTCACGTGCATGCAGGCGCTAATGGAACGCGGCCGCTATCCGGGACTCGCCACACACGATCCAGAAATCATTTCGATCGCGAAACAGTTTTCCAGCAGCCACGGGATAGAGCGGTCGCGGTTCGAGTTCCAGATGCTCTACGGCGTGCGACGCGACTTGCAGGATGGGCTGGCGCACGACGGATACCGTCTTCGCGTGTACGTTCCGTTCGGCACTCAATGGTATCCATATCTCATGCGCCGCCTCGCGGAACGTCCCGCCAACCTCGCGTTCATCACCGGCAACATCGTGCGAGAGTTCGCCGGACGGCGGCGCGCACGCGGAAGGCGCAGCGCGTGAGCCCTGGCCAGCACCTTCCGCCCGAGTACGATAAAGGCGACGAGACCACCGTCGGCGGCTATCACGCGGTGCACTCGCGGCCGGCCGCGCTCGAAGGGCGCGACGGGATGTCGTACAGTCTGGATGTGCTCAGCGATTTGACCGGCGAACCGCCGCGGCCGTTCGGCGCGTATCTCCTGTTCGTGCAGTGGGCGCGACTGGGCGCGCAAAAAGCTGAAGGCCATCTCGAGACTGATTTCCTGACGTGGGGCACGAGCGCCGCGGAAGCCGAACAGTTGTTGAGCATGATGCCGCTGGCCGATGCACAGCGCGCGCTCGACGCGCTGATCGCCGCGCGCGACGGCGAATCGACTCGCCGGTGGTTCGATGTGATGCGCGAAGAGCCGGCAGACGGAGCCGAGTGACCGAAGCCAAAGGCACAGTGCTCAACGGCACAGGCGGAATCTGGGTCGTGCGCACCACCGATGGCCTGACAGTCGACGCCTCGCTTCGCGGCCGTCTCAAGCAGGAAAGCACCAAGCTGAAACTCGCCGTTGGCGACGAAGTCACTATCGCGCGCGACGAGAGCGAGGGCGCGTGGTCGATCGCCGAGATTCATCCCCGCCGCGGCGTGCTCGCGCGGCGCGCGCCTGGCAAGGCGCGCGGCGAACGCATCGTCGCGGCGAATGTCGACCAGGTGCTGGTGGTATTCGCCGCCGCCAAACCAGAGCCGCATGTGCGCATGCTCGACCGCTTTCTCGTGATCGCCGAGGGGAACGACATCCCCGCGCGGATCATTTTCAACAAGGTCGAGCTCGTAGGGGGACCGTCGGGCGTCGACGCGATCGCGCGCGACTACGAACGCGCCGGCTACGATGTGCATCGCACGAGCGTCAAAGCGGAGATTGGTCTCACCGAATTGCGCGACGTGCTCGCTGGAAAAACATCGGCGCTCACGGGGCCGTCTGGTGTCGGGAAATCATCGCTCTGCAACGCGCTGTTCCCGGGCCTCGATCTCCGAACTGCCGAGATCAGCGAGTCGGTGAACAAGGGCCGGCACACCACAGTCGGCGCCCTGCTCGTGCCGATTCCCGATGCGTTCGGCGGGTTCGTCGTCGATACACCCGGCCTGCGCGAAGTGGGAATGTGGGGCCTGCCGAGCGTCGATCTCGCACACTGCTTCCCCGAATTCAGGCCGTTGCTGGGCCTCTGCAAGTTCCAGGATTGTTCGCACGGCCACGAACCAAACTGTGCGGTCCGTTCCGCAGTCGAATCCGGACAGGTTTCCCGCGAGCGCTACGAGAGTTTTCTCAAGCTGCGGGAGGAACTCGCCGAGGCAGAGAAAACATGGTGAGCATTCTCAAGGTCGCACGCGCAGGATCACGCCCCGCTGGTTCCGTCAGGGCGAGAGCCGGCCGATACCCCAGTTGCCACCGTCGCGTGTGTACACGATTCGGTCATGCAGCCTGCTCGGCCGCCCCTGCCAGAACTCGATCGCGTCCGGCGCAACACGGTACCCTCCCCAATGCGGCGGCAACGGCACGTCCTCGGAATAGGCACTGTCGAGCCGCTCGACTTCCTTCTCGAGCACTTCGCGCGATGCGAGCGCCGAGCTCTGTCGCGAGGCCCACGCGCCGATGCGGCTCCCGCGTGGCCGCGTGCGGAAATACGTCTCCGATTCCTCGCGCGAGACCCGCGCGACCGTTCCGGTGATGCGCACCTGGCGCTGCAGCGCATCCCACCAGAAGCAGAGCGAGACGTGCGGGTTCGCTTCGAGCTCCGCGCCCTTGCGGCTGCGGTAGTCGGTGAAGAACACGAACCCTTTCGCGTCTGCGCCTTTCAGGAGCACGATTCGCGCCGACGGACGTCCGTCGCTCGTGCTCGTGGCGAGCGTCATCGCGTTCGGCTCGATCATCTCCGCGTGCAGCGCCTCTTCGAACCACTTTTCGAACTGCGCGATCGGATCGGAATCGACGTCACGCTCGGTGAGCGATTCGCGGGCGTAGTCGCGTCGAAGGGCGGCGAGATCCATGCCCTAAACTTAGCCGGAGCAATGAGCGCGTGCTAAGTTCCAGCGCGATGACACTTCCGCCCGGCACCACCTCGCACCGCGCCGAGGGCGACGCGCTCCCCGCGCTGCGCTGTGCCGTGCTGACCGTCACCGATTCGCGGACCATCGACACCGACGAATCCGGCAAGGCGATCCAGCGCCTTCTCGACGGCGCCGGTCACACGATTGCCGACTACACAATCCTGCCGAACAACGAGGCGCGGGTGCGCGGACATGTGCGCATGCTGATCGCGCGCACGGATGTCGACGTCATTCTCATCACCGGCGGCACCGGACTCGGCAGCAAGGACCGGACAGTGGAAGCAGTGACATCGTTGCTGGAAAAAGAACTGCCGGGATTCGGCGAGATCTTTCGCGTGGTCTCGTTTCAGGAACAAATCGGCGCGGCCGCGATACTCTCGCGCGCAGTGGCGGGATCGGCGAACGGGAAACTTGTGGTATCGATGCCAGGATCAAAGGCTGCGGTTGAGCTCGCGCTCACGAAGATCTTGCTGCCCGAGATGCGCCACGCGATTCGCGAACTGCGCCGTTAGAACCGCTAGTCCAGCTCGAGCGACCAGGTGATCGACATCTCCGGATCCATCGTGTCCCGCACGGTGCAGTAGCGCGTCACCGCCAGCTCGATCGCCCGCATCGTCTGCGTATGATCGATTCCCGCTCCAGTGATCTTGTACGCGAGATGGGCGCGCGTCACGCGGCGCGGCGCTTCAATTTTGCGTTCGGCCGTCGTCTTCACCTCGAGCGTTGCCGGGGGCGTGCGGCGCTTCGTGAGCATCTCCACCACATCCACCGCTGTGCACGATGCGAGCGCGGCGAGCAGCGTCTCCGGCGGGCTCGGCCCTTCCTTCGAGTTGCCGTCGATGTGAATCGTCGGCGCACCCGCCTTTCCCACATCGAACGTCCACGCGCCCTTCCACTCCAATGCGACCGTCAGGTCGGCGCGGATTTCGTCGGGAGTTCCGGGGCGATCGTATTTCACAGTGCTATCCGATTCGAGTTCCGTTTTCCACCGCGTGCCCCGGGGCAAGCAGCACGACTTCGGTGGCTGATGGCATCGCGCCGAGCACGAGCACCTGGCTGGTGAATCCCGCGATGCGACGCTCGCCGATGTTCACCACGGCAACGACCTGTCTGCCGGTGAGCGCGTCCGGCGAATAGTGCGTGGTAATCTGCGCGCTGGAACGTCGCATCCCAAGCTCCGGTCCGAAGTCGATTTCGAGTTTGATCGACGGCTTGCGCGCCTCGGGAAACGGCGCGGCGCTAATCACTGTGCCGACGCGCAGGTCGATCGCGAAAAAATCTTCCGGAGTCGGCATCGGCTAGTTCGGTTTGATCGGCGCCGGCTTGGGCGCCGCTTCGGGGAGGAGTGTGAAGCGCGCGAACTGCTCCGTGCGGAGGTAGAGCTTCGCCGCGTCGCGAATCATCTCACGTGTCAGCCCTTTCACGAGCTCGGGATATCTGAGGAAATCGCGCTGGTCGCGATGATCTTCATCTGCGTCGCTCATTGCATTGAGCCACGTCCCGTTCTGCTTGAGCCCGGTTTCGTGCTCGCGCAGCTGGATCTCCTTGATCTTCGTGAGATTCGAATCGCTCACCGTGCCGGCCTTGATCTCGTCGAACACCTTGAACACCGCGGACACGAGCTCGTCCGCGCGCTCGGGTGACGAACCGAACTCGACGCTCACGTTGTAGTGCTCGTACGGAATGTTGCTGCACGAGCCGCCCGCGCTCGCGCCGTACGTGCCGCCTTTTTCCTCACGCAGCACCTCGCGGAGCCGGATGTTGAGCAGTTCCGTCAGCGCGTCGATCGCGTAGCGGTTCGCGTAGCTGTATGAGCACACGCCTGTGAACACAAGCGACGTCGTCGCTTTCGGCTCGACGCCCTTCCGCACCGTCTTTCGCACGACGCCCGAGGGAGGGCGAATACCGTTGTCCCTCACCTTCTCGCCGCGATGCAACGAGGGCAGCGAAGCGATGTACTGCTCCACCAGTGGCCGAATCGAGTCGGGCTTGAAGCTTCCCACGATGAAAAACGTGAAACCGCTCGCATCCGCGAACCGGTCGCGATAGATGTCGTACGCGCGCTGCAGGTCCACGGAATCAAGCAGCTCCGCCGAGAGCAGGTGCACGCGCGGATGGTGCTGCGACATCGTCGCCTCCACCGTGTCGCTGAACACCGACTCAGGATCGTTCTTGTTGTTCGCCAGCATCGCGCGCATCTGCGACTTGAACGCCAGAAACGCGCTCGTGTCCACGCGCGGCGCGGTCGTGCGCAGCCACGCCAGCTGGAACATGGTCTCCATATCCTGCGCCGATGCTGTTCCGCGCACTCCTTCACCGTTCCCGTCGATGCCCGCGGCGACGTTCACCTTCTTCCCGGCGAGGCGCTTGCCGAGCGCGATCGAGTTGAACGACCCGACGCCGCTGCGCGACATCACCACCGAACTCAAGTCGGCGTTGATCACGTCTTTATCCGGCAGCACCGACTCGCCGCCGGGCGCGCGCGACGCGAACAGCAGCTCGTCGGCCTTGAAATCCGTCGGCTTGAGCAGAACCTTCGCACCGTTGGAAAGCGTCCACTCTGTGATTCCCGTCTCCGAGAGCGCGCGTTCTGCCACGATCTTTCCCGGTGCCGGAAGATTCGGCACGAGTGGCGCGTCGGACGACGAATCCACGTACGCCGTGAGCGTCGCGTTCCGCGCGGTGCTGAACACCTTCAGCATTGCTGTGGCGGTCGGCACGTGCACGTCCGGCTTGTCCGGCGCCGCCACAAGTATCACGCGGTTCCTCTCGCCGAACGATGTCTTCGAGAGGGCGTTCACCTCGGCCACGGTGATCGTGGGCGCGAGCGCGGCCACGAGCGGCTGTTCCTTTTCGATTCCCATCACGGGCGAGTTCCAGAGCGTGCTGCTGACGTATTCATCGACGAAGCGTGACGAGTTGGTCTTGTCGCGCTCGGCCAGCTGCTGCTCCAGCGAGCGCAAGAGATTCGTGCGCTGCCGGTCCAGCTCGGTCTGCGTAAAACCGAATCGCGAGATCCGCTCCGATTCCGCGAGGAGCGCCTCAGCCGCTTTTTCAAACCCACTCTCCTTCACGCCCGCGAATAACTGATACGCGTCCTTTGTGCGAACGAAACTTCCGCGGCCGCCCTGCGCGAATGCGAAGGGCGCGTCGGCGCGCTGGGTGATCTCCGAGAATCGCGCGTTCACCATGCCGTCGTAAAACGTCGAGACGAGTGACCGGCGGAAATCGCCGATGGTGCGCACGCTGTCGTGCGCCTTGAGCCAGAGCAGCCCCACCGACGCGAGTGGGTACTCCTTGTCTGTTTCGATCGAGACGAGCGTCTCCTCGTGATCTGGAACTGCGGCGAGATCGCGCTTCCGCGGCGCGGCCGGCATCGGGATCGCAGAGAACCGCTGCCGGATCAGCGTCTCGATCTGCCCCGCGTCGAAATCTCC
>JANYIJ010000185.1 GCA_025362095.1 Gemmatimonadota bacterium
AACCCTCCGCCTCCGAGGGACGGATAGTTGTTGAGAAACAGCGGGATGTGGTAGAGGCCGAACGCGATCAGCGCGAAGCGTTCGAGCAGGCGGCGGGTGGAATTTCCGGGTTCGGGCACGGGGAGAAAGTGCCGGTCTCACCCCGCGCGCGCAACGGCGTTCTAGCGACGATTGCAGACGTCACGAGCGCCCCTGCACCTCGTAACGAAGCTCCACCATGCCGTTCTTGTAACCTTTGACCTCCGCAAGGTGCAGAGCGACATCCCTGTCGAGCTTCTCGAAGAACGGAATGCCGTCGCCGATCCGCGCCGCCGCCAGCGAACCAAATGGAACGGAAACTGGGGCGCAGGCGCGCGTTCACGAGCGTCGCGAGATCACCGGAGTAGAACTCGACGTTCTCCCGAGATCTCGGCAACTCGCGAGTCGTCAGGACGAAAGTGGGTTTGTCGCCGTACACCCAGCATAACCCTTGGGATTCAAAGCGAAGTGCGGTCTCGTACGTTCGCGATCCCATCACGTAGCAGTCGATTGTCTTCAGAAACGCGGCGACGAACTCGGGCTCCATTGTAGCGCCATCGGCGAACTCGTCAGCGGTCTCGAGCCAGTCGACGCTCCCGTCCTTTCTGGCGATGAAGCCGTCGAGGCTCGCCGCCATGTGGATTGTCACGCGAGAATCAGTCATTTTGATCGCTCACCGCAACAATGCCACCGCCACGTCCCCGACAATCTTCATCGACTTCACCGAGACGTGATCGATCGTATCACCCATCGTATGGTGATAGCTCGTCGTCACCACGCCCGACGCGTCTCGCTGACCGTAATCGATATCGATCACATCGATCACGCGCAGCCCCGCTTTGATCAACGGCACGTGATCGTCCGTGATCGCCTCTTTCGCCTGGGGAATGAAATACTTCTCGTACCCCATGTCTTTTGCGAGACCCCACACTTTCTGGACGACCTCGGGCGCGGCCTGCGCGGAGTTTACTTCCTGATACATGTTGAGGTCGGCGTCGCCGATCATGTCCCACAACACGCCGAATAGCGGACGATACCCCGCGTTCGGCAGATGCTCAGCGAAGTAACTCGCGCCGATCAGCACATCCACATCGGGGGTGAACGTTCCCCAATCTTCGCCGTCGACGAACAACAGATCGACTCCAACATTCGGCGGCAGCTTCTTCAGCGCATCCGATACCGCCAGCAACAACGCCACACCGCTCGCGCCGTCGTTCGCGCCGGGGATCGGCATCCCCTGCTTCGCAGGATCGGGATCCGAATCCGCCACGGGACGCGTGTCCCAGTGCGTCACATATAGAACGCGATCCTTCGCGTCCGGCTTGAAACGGGCGAAAATATTTCTCATCGGCAGCGTCTTGCCGTTCTTGAGCGCGTGCGTCCAGCGCTGCTCGAGCACCGTATCCGCCGTCTTGTGCAGGTGCGCGACGATCCAGTCGCCGGTCTTCACGGCCTGCGGAGTACCCGGCACGCGCGGGCCGAATGCGAGCTGCTGCCGGATATAACTCATCGCCGAATCCGCGTTGAACTCGTTCGACGTCCGCGCCGACTGCCCGCCGGGCTTGTCGCTCGTCGCGCCGCACGCGGTCACCGCACCCAGCGTCAGCAGGAACAGTCCGCTCATCCGAAATCCACTCATCGCATCTCCCCCGCGAAGAACGAAATCTGCAGCACCGCCGACAAGACGATCTGCGTGAACCTGCGATTCAAATTATTGTCGAACGTGACGATCCGCGCGCTCTGCAGCGAAAACGTGAGATTCTCCGCTATATCCGTATCGGCATTCAACGTAATGCTCTGGCGGCCGTTGTCCGCGAGCCGGCTGCTGAATCCCGCCGCCAGTCCGTTGGAAACATCGCTCACCGAAGTGGTCTGCTGGAACCCGAATCGCGTGCGCAACGCGCTCCGCATCTGCCACTCCGCCGGCAGCTTGAACGACCGCGATGCGTCCGCTGTGATATCGTGCGAGTGCGAATCGGTCACGCTCCCCGGCAGAGAGTCCACGCGAAACGACGATCCAACCGTGAACCCAGTGATCAGACCGCCGACGTCGTTCCATGCGATGCTCGCGCCAAGTGGATAGCTCACCACGCGCCCCGTGCGTATATCCGCCGGCAGCAGCGTTGACACACTCGGGACCGCCGAACGCTGATGCGTGAGCACGAACCGCGCCGTGCCATTGATGGTGGTGATGTACTGCGCGAGCGACTGCGGACGATAGCTCCAGCGCAGCGTCAGATCCGGGAGCGTCACCTGCTCGCCGTCGATCACCGTCTGGTTGGTGTCTGCACCGCTCATCCAATTGCGCGTCGCCATCCGCTGCGTGCGCGCGGTGAGTGTCATGCCAAGCGGAAGTTTGAGCCCGGCCGTGAGCGTGACGGCCGTGTTGCTGCCTGCGGTGCTCGCGAGAATACCGTGATCGAGCAGGTAGCCGCGCGTGCCGGTGAAGCCGAACTGGTACCCGAGCCCAGGCGCGTAGGGAGTGCCGTCGAACGCGGAGTTCAAGGTGCGCGAGTAGTTGAAGTCCAATGGCAACAACGTGTTGTTCAGTGTGCGAAGCCAGACGGAATCGGAAGTCCACGCGCTCGCCACGCGCACGAGATCCAGCGAGGCACCGGTATTGAGCGACTGCATCGCGTTCAATCGCGCGGGGAGCCGCAGCGGAGCTGTGCCATCGCCGGCGCGCAGCAGCTGCGTCGTGTTCGGATCGCGAAGCATCGCGTAGCCGGAATAGAAATCGAATCGCGGCCGCAGCCATCCCTTGAGCCGCGGCGTGAAGTTCAGCGCCGTGCTGAGCGAGCGCTGACGTTCGAGGCCGCCATCGATGCCAAGGATCGTACTGCGTTCCATCGTCGCCGCGACTCCCCCGGCGGTGCTGTCGCCATAGCGCCGCATGTCGCGCAGCGACGAATACTCCCAGCGCGCGCTCAGTGCATCGAACGGGCGCACGTCGAGTGACGTCGCATTGCGCCAGAAGTTCGCGAGCGAGTTCACTATCGTCGCGGTGTCAGCGAGCGAGGCGGCCGGCTTCGTGAAGTTCGAACGGCGGTCGTCGCTCTTGGCGTACATGCTGCTGATCCGGAAAATCGCAGGATCGGTGTGGAACTGCGCGTTGCGCATTTCCTGCGCGAACTCGGAGGTCTGCAGCCACGCGGGAAGTCCGTCGAAAGCGCGGCTCCACCAGGACGGCATCGGCGCCTGCTGCGGCCCGCCGCCAATCGCGTATCCGAGACCGGCCGTGAACAGCGAATGCGTTGCCGTCGAGTATTCGTCGCGCGACGTCGCGGTGTTGATGGACGTGTTCAGCGAAAGATTGTTCACGATCGGCGCGATCCACCCTTCCTCGAGTGGAATAGATCGCCTTATTCCGAGCGAGACGCTCGTGGCTTCGTTGCGCGGCGTTCGCAGTCCCGCGACGCCTTTCGCGAGAATGTCCGAGTTCGTGAGATACTCCGGCGTGGACACGACGGTCGAGTGCGTGATCGTCACCGGCAGCGCGTAGCCGAACTGCGGCGCGAGAAAACGATCGAGCCGCACGGTGGTCGAGAGCTCGATCGCATCGTCTGCGACATTCGACGCCGCCTCGCCGAGCTGTCTGAAGTTCGCATCGCGATGCGAGAGGTTCGCGTGCACGGAGCCGAGATCGGATTCGAGATCGAAGCCCAGTTGCCCTGCGTATCCCGGCGTGTTCACGGAGTTTCCGAGCCGGATGTCATCGACCCACACCTCGAGCGTGTCGCCGGGAAGAATTCGCGTGGCGCCAAGCCCTGAGCTGTCGACGCGAATGATGCCCACCGCGAGCTCCTGCACCGCGCGAAGGTTTGGCGCGCTGACCCCCGGATCAACCGTGTACACCATATACCCGTTCGCGCACGCCGCAAATCGCCGCGAGATCTGCCCGGCCGGCAGAATGCTTCGCGCGATGAGCGCCGAATCGACTCCCGTGCACGAGAGCGTGTCTTTGCTGTTCTGCAGGTACGCGTTCTGCAATTTCAGACGCAGCGCGTTAAGCTGATCGAAGTCCACGATCACCTCGGGCAGCCACGCGGCCTGACCGGCGCCCGAGCTCACCGGCGATCGATAAAAATAAAAATTGTTGTCGTCGCGGCCGAGCTTCACATAAAACTGGAGATCGCCATTCTGGCCCCAGCCGTTGCCGCGCCCCTTCGCCCACGCGCGCAGCTGGCGGTACTGCATGAAGTTCTTCGCGCCTTCCGGAAAGCGATAATACGCCTCGGCGCGATCGTATTTCGCGAGCGCGGTGGTCGTGAGACGCATTGACTGCTCGTTGATCAAGATGCGCTGATTCTCGAGACCGCTCCGCTTCTGATCCGACTGGTCGACGACGCCCGGCGGCGAGTCGTACACCAAGCCGCTGACCGAATCTTTGTCCGCCGTGCCAATGTTACCGGCCGCGACCACGCCGAACGACGGACGCTCGCCCGCCACGCCCGCCAACGATTGCGGCGAGCGCTTGAGCCAGTTCGCGCCGGTGAAACGGAATCGTGCTATCGGTATCTGCGTGAACTCATTGTCTGCGGCTGCGAGACCGGAGATCATGGTCATGCGCACCGTGCGAACCCGTTGGAGGTTCGGGCCGCCGCTGATGGTGTCGAGCGGCGTGCCGAACGGAATGCGCACGAGCACCCAGCACTTCCGCGCGCCCGCAACACCGAGTGAATCCGTTGGCGAGGCGGCACAGCCACCGATCCGCACGTACGATTTCGGATCGCTCAGGTCGACGGAGAAGCGCAGCAGCCGCTCCTGCTCGCGCTGCGTGGAACCGAAATTCAAAACGTTGTCGCCGTCGAGATCCCATTCGTCGAGACGGCCGTTGTTCACGGTGCAGTTGGTTTTCGTGTCGCCGATCTGGCGCAGCTGCGTGTTCCCCTTGGAGCACATCTTGTAATTCTTGATCGTGCCCGAGGAATCGGGCGATGTGAACGAGAGGCTGGGAATCACGTCGCCAGGCAGCCCGGTGTCGTTCTTGGCCTGATCGAACGCGCGCGAGAACGGATCGCGCTCCGACTGCAGCGTGTCGCGTCCGAGGACAGCGCGACCGCTGTACGTGGAGTCCAGTCCCGCCGTTCCGCGCGTCACCACAAGATTCGTCGGCCCTAACGCGACGGTGTTCTCCGAGACATCGCCGACGTCGATCACGAGCACGGGATTGTGCTGGCGCCGCGCGAGCGTCGTGTCCACCAGCGCCCACATCTCGATATTCTGCGCGTGCGTGAGATCGGTGCCCGAGGTGCTCAGCACCTGGCGGATCGAGCGCCAGCGCCGGCCGGTGGGCGCATTAGGCGTGAGCCACTGATAGCGCTTGACTTGATCGTTGTACGCGCCGCCGATGCCGAGCGGATAGAGCGTCATCCAGAGCACGGGCTCCGGCTGCTGAAGGCCCGCACCCACGATGTCGGTGAGCGGATCTATCTGCTGAATCGTGAACGTGACCGACGCGCCCGCGGGATTGAGCCCGTTGTTCTGCCACGCCATCGATGACGCGCGCGTGAGATCGAGCGAGAGCGATCCGCCGATGATCGACGCGAGCTTGTTGCCGAGTGCGGGCTGGCTCGAGAGGTACCAGTTGGGATCGGCGAGCGGCACCGTGATGCCGCCGTTGCCCTCGAAATTTTCCAGATACGCGAGCGACGATCCGCCGATCTGCGGCCGGCTCGTCGCGAACTCGAACAGCGTGCGCACCCGCGCGGGAGCATTTGCATTTCCGCTCGGAAGTTTGTCCACCCACTTCGCAAAGCGATCGGCGTTAAACGTGAAGCTGCCATTCACGCCCGCGATCAGCGACGATTGCGCCTCGTATCCCAGCTGCGGCCGCGTGAGCGTGGTGCTCTGCGACTGGCCGAGTGCAATGAAGTTGATGTCGCCGAATTTCAGCGGCAGCGTGGACGCGAGCCCGAAAATCGACGTCGGCTGCGTGACGAACAGCGGATTCTCTTCGTAGCGCACGGTGACGTTTCGCGGCTGAGCGAAGAGGGTGTCCGGATGGAGAAATGTCACGCGGCCCAGATCGTAGTCCATCGTGTAGTCGAGGTCGCGCTTGAGCGTGGTGCCGTTGTCGAGCGTGATGCGCTCCGAGAACGGGCGCAGCTGGTTGGCGCCGAGCATGATGCCGGCGGCATCGCCGCTGCCGTCTGATTGGTACCTGAGTCGAATCCGAAAAACCGGCTGCGGGTGCTGCGAGGAATACAGGTAGATATCGGGCGTGGTGTAGATCGCTTCGTTTGACGGATTCGCGGCGGGCTGCGCGAGCCCGGCGCGCGCGAACGGCTGGAGCGACGGAAAAATCAGGAACTGATCGGTCGCGCCGGTTGCAGTCGCCCCGCCCCCCAAGGCTCCCCCAGCGGCCGACGTCGGCGTGATGTTGTAGCCGGGATCGCCGGGCCTCGGCCAGAGACGGTTGTCCGTGTCGAACGATCCGGGATTCCCGCTCTGCGCGATGCCAAAGAGCTGAAGGAAGGTGGCCGAAAATCCCGCCGCCGGTTTTTCCTGATCGAACGTGGTGCCGGTGACGATCGTGATGCCCACCGTGTTGCGCTGCACGTCCGAGCCGCCCACGCGATACGCGTTGCGCAGCTGACGGAACGACGCGGCGTCGCCCGGCTGGACCTGCGGATCCCAGAGGAGGTTGGCAAACTGCGGACGCGTCGAGATGTATGTCATGTCCGGCGTGCCGCCGGTCCGCGGGTTCGTCGTCTCTCCGCCGGCGCCGCGCACGGTGTACGCGACCACCAGCCGCTCGTTGTTCACGTTGAGCGGCTGCGTGAGCTTCACCCAGAGCTGCGAAGGATCGACGAAGTAGTCGACGTTCTCGCGCAGCACTTCGTAGACCTGCCCCCGTCTCGAATTCGGATCACCGATCAGCTGGAACTTCGGCCCGTTTGGATTTGGCGGCTGGCCGCCGATCAATAGACGGTAGAGGACGATGTGCTGCGGACGAATCGAATCCGGCAGCGACGCCGCCAGCGTCTGCATCTGCGGCTTGTTGAGGATGTCGATGTTCGGATATCCGCCGAGCTGCCGGGGATCGACGGTGAAAAAGAAGCGCCGCGCCTCGATCTGATAGTCATCGATGTCGCGCGTGACCTGCGACTGGGTCTGCGACCCGCCGCCCACAGTGAAGGCTTTGTCGCGCACCACATTGCCCTTCTGCTGCGCCGCGATCATGCGGAGCTTGAGCGCGCCGAACTGCGTGATAGCCTGCACACCATAATTGCCCTGCGGGATGCCCGTGGTGATGTAGCGCGAGTACGGCACCTCGAACGTCACGTTGCCAACGTCCACGCGCTGCAGCCAGTCGCCTTTCTTTCCCTGATACGAGAGCGAGATGTTGTTTGACGCGTCGAACTCGCGCGTTGAGTTGTAGTCCACGTTCAGGTGGACGCGATCAGCGAACGTGCCGCCGGTCTTGACGCCGAACTGAAAGTCGAACACCGGCTGGAACGATGCGTTACACTGCGCTGCAACCGAGAAGAACTGACTCGAGTTGCAGCGCTCGTTTTTCATCCGTTCGAGCTTGGACTCGAAGCGGCCGTTGAACTGGAAGCCGAGGTCGGACTTCACCCCAAACAGATCGGTGACCCGGCCGGTATCTGAGGGAGAACGCGGTGACTTGGCGGAGTCGGCGCGAGTCCTTGCTGAGTCAGCCTTGGCGCGCGACGAATCGGCGCCAGCCTGCGCCGCGACTACCGCGGGATAGGCGGCGATCAACGCGCGGAGAGCGAATGGGAGCCGGAGAAAAAAGGGAAGTCGCAGAGGGCGCACCCAAACCCGAATCCGGGGGTATGATCGACCTTGCCTTTGAGCGGTCGCGGAGTGGAATATACGAGCGACCCAAGACCCTACAACCCTATGTGATGCGCGGATTTCGTCCAATTGGACGAATCCGGTCCAGCGCCCCGGGCCGAGCTTGAGAAAACTCTAAGAAAAACCGGTGAAGATCCTCACGAAGTACATCCTGAAAGAGCATTTGGCGCCGCTGATGTTCGCGCTCTCCGCGCTGACGTCGCTGCTGCTGCTGAACTACATCGCGAAGCAATTCGGCCAGCTCGTGGGCAAGGGGCTGCCGTGGGGCGTGATCGCCGAGTTCATGCTGCTTTCGGTGCCCTTCACCGTAGCCATGACGCTGCCGATGGCCGTGCTCGTCTCCACGCTGCACGCGTTCAGCCGGATGGCGTCGGAAAATGAGATTACGGCGTTCAAGGCGAGCGGAATTGCGCTGCAGAAACTCATGATTCCGGTGATCATCTCGGCGAGCTTTCTCACGCTGGGAATGGTCTGGTTCAACGATCAAGTCCTCCCCGCCGCGAACCACCGGCTGACCACGCTCACCAACGATATCGCCCGCAAGAAACCGACCTTCGCGCTGAAGGAACAGGTCATCAACGAGATTTCGCAGGGGCGCTTGTTCCTGCGCACGGCGCGGCTCTTTGAGAACAACCGCATGCGCGATGTCGCGATCTTCGACATGAGCGACCCGATGACGCGAACCACGATTCGCGCCGACAGCGGAGTTCTCGAGCTCTCGCCCAATCGCGAAGACCTGCTGCTGACGCTCTTCCACGGGAACTGGACGGTTATCAAACCCGAGGAACCCGCGCGGCTCCAGCGCGTGTTCTTTCAGACCGATTTCGTGAAGGTTCGGAACGTCGGCAACACGTTGCAAATCGACACCGTCGGCGGCGAGAAGAGCGACCGCGAGATGACCGTGTGCGAACTGCAGCGCCGCGTTGCGCGACTCGCCCGTGCTCGCGACAGCGTGTACCGCTCGCTGCAAGCGATGGATTACAACGTCGCGAAGACTGTGAAAGCCAGCAGCGCGCCTGGCGGGCTCGGCAGCCTCTACTGCCACAAGCTGAAAGGTCTCACGATCGTGCGGACCGCGAGCGCGGCGGAGTTGCCGCAACAGGGTAAGCCGATCCCGCCGCAGCAGGAACCGCAGAAACAAGAACAACCGCTCATGAACCGCGCCATCATGGCCGAGCAACTCAAGCTGCAGGTCAACCTGGCGCAGGCCACGATCAACGGCGATCAAGTCGAGATCGAAAAGAAGTTCTCAATCGCCGCCGCATGCGTGATCTTCGTGCTGCTCGGCGCGCCGGTCGCGCTGCGCTTTCCACGCGGCGGCGTGGGACTCACGATCGGCGTGAGCCTCGGCGTGTTTGGGTTGTACTACGTCGGGCTCGTCGCGGGCGAGGCGCTGGCGCGCGCGAATATCATTCCGCCATTCTGGGCGATGTGGTCGACAAATCTGCTGCTGCTCGCCGTGGGGCTGTTTCTCACCTCGCGACTTGGCAGAGAAGGGAGCACGTCGCGGGGAAGCGAAACGTCTGAACTTGTTGTGCGCATGCGCGAGTGGTTCGGACGCAAGTGGAGGCGCGCATGAGATTCCGGCTTCTGCGCCCGCTCGACCGCTACGTGCTGGCCGAGTTCCTGAAAATCATGACGGCGACGGCGCTCGGCTTTCCGATCTTGGTGATCGTGATCGACGTGACCGAGAGCCTGAACAAATATCTGGCACGGCACATTCCGCCGATGGACATCGCCAAGGCATATGTGTTCAGCGTGCCGGAGACCATGTTCCAGGTGCTGCCCGCGGCGGTGCTGTTCGCGACCGTGTTCTCGATTGGCGGCTTCACGCGGCATTCCGAGATCAGCGCGGCAAAGGCGAGTGGTATCAGCTTTTACCGGTTCATCGCTCCGATCGCGGTTGGCGCCGCGATTGCGATGCTGCTCGATCTTTTCGTTGGCGCCGCGATGCCGGTGGCCAACGCGAGGCGCGACGTGCTCCTCCACGAGAAGCAGTCGGGCGACGCGGTGATGCGATCGAATTTCACCTTCGCCACAGCGACTGGTCGCGTGTATAAGGTGTCGTCGGCCGACGCGAGCACTGGCTCGCTCGACCGGATCGAGATCGATCGCAAGGGCACAGGGTGGCCCGATTTCCCGACGTACGTCATCTTCGCGCGCAGCGGAAAGTATTCGCCGCGAAAAGGATGGATGCTGAAGACCGGCGTGATTCATGTGCTCACCGGCGATTCGTCGAACTTCACGATCAGCTTCGATTCGCTGCGCGACCGGCATTTGATCGAGCCGCCGAAGAACCTCCTGGCAAACCAGAAAGCGCCCGAGGAAATGGGGTACGCGGACCTCGGGAACTTCATCGCGTCGATGGAACGCTCGGGCACCGACGTGAACCAGCTGCGCGTGGAGCGGATGCTGAAGATCGCGATCCCGGCGACGTGCATGATCATCATGCTCTTTGGCGCGCCGCTCGCGACGAGCAATCAGCGCGGCGGCGCGGCGTACGGTGTCGGCGTAAGTCTCGGGACCACGGTTATATTCTTGATGCTCGTGCAGCTGACGCAGGCCGTTGGCGGCAAGGGGCTCGTGAACCCGGAACTTGCGGCCTGGCTGCCGGGGATCCTGTTTCTCGGAGTAGGCGGGACGCTGCTGGCGCGCGTCCGCACGTAGGGCAACCCGCACCGACCCGCGCGCAATTGACCGACCAAATCGAGCATCGCCACACCGAGACCTTTCCCTTGGTTGCACGCGGAGGCATCCGGTTTTTCCGGCGGATGTCGCGCGCGACCGTCGGGACATTCAAGGGCGTCGGTCAGCGCGTGCTCTTTCTGCGCGAGATCCGGCGCGCGCTGAGCGAACCGCAGACGTACCTGCCGCTGGTGATTCCGCAGATGCGCGCAATCGGCGTCGACTCGGTGCCGCTCGCGATCATGGTCGCGGCGTTCATCGGCGGCGTGATCTCGATTCAAATCCGCTATCAGATGTTTCAGGGCGTGCAGCTTTCGATCGTCGGCCTGTCCGTGCGGCAGATCGTGATTCTCGAGACCGGCCCGCTGCTCACCGGCCTGGTGCTCGCCGGCCGTGTGGGCGCAAAGATGACGGCTGAAATCGGAACGATGCGCGTCACCGAGCAGATCGACGCTCTAGAGACGCTGGCCTACGATCCCGTCGCTTATCTGGTGGTGCCGCGCATCATCGCGGCCACTCTCATGTTGCCGGTGCTCGTCGTGTTCGCGGACATGATGGGCGTGTTCGCCGGCATGATGGCGGCGGTCCTCGTGACCGACGTGCAGATGTCGCAGTTCATGGACGGCGTCAGACTCGGATTCGACAACTTCCAGGTGACGTACAGCCTGATCAAGGCCACACTATTCGGGGCGGCGATCGCCTACCTGTGCACGTTTGAGGGGTACATGACCAGCGCCGGGGCCGAGGGCGTGGGCAAGGCCACGGCTAAAGCGGTCGTGGTATCGTCTATCTGGATTCTCGTGCTTGACGCCCTCACGGCCCTCCTTCTCGCACCATATTTGCAAGGATGAAACGAAGCAACGAAATCCTGGTTGGCATCACGGCGACCGCGGCGCTGATCATGGCGGTCGTCGGATCGCTCTATCTGGCGCGCGGCGGACTACAGCCCGGATACAAGCTGTTCGCGAAGTTTACCTGGGGCGCGGGGCTCAAGCAGGGACAGCCTGTGCTGCTTTCGGGCGTGAACGTCGGATTCGTGAACGGCGTGGAGATCCGCCCGGACGGGCTCCTGATCGTGCAGCTGCGCGTGCGCAAGGAATACAAGATTCCCAAGGGCACGACGGCGACGATCGAGCCGAACGGTTTCTTCGGCGACCAGCTCGTCGCGCTACATCCGGAAAAGCCGAACCCGCTGACGTACGCTGCGGGCGACACGCTGCTCTCCGGCCACGCGACGCCGCAGATCGGCGACGTGCTCGCGCGAGTCGACACGATCGCGGCCAATATCTCGGTGCTGACGTCGTCGCTGAAGAGGGAACTCGTCGAGACAAACGGATTCGGCGAACTGCGCCACGCGGTGAAGAGCGCCGACGCGTTCATGACGGATCTCAGGCGCATCGCCTCGGACCAGAACGTGGAGCTCACCAAGACGCAGGCGGCGATGCGTAAGGCGGCGTCCGCGGTGGATTCCATTGCGGTCGATTCCACGCTGCGTTCGTTCAAGAGCGCGGCGGCGAACCTCAACTCGCTGACGAACGATATCAAGGAGACATCCGCCAAGCTGAACGCGACGCTCGACCGTGTGAACAGCGGGCCGGGATCGCTGGGGAAACTCATGAACGACCCGGGACTCTACAACGATATTCGCGGGCTGGTCACTAGGCTTGATTCGCTGACGGCGGATTTCAAGAAGAATCCGAGGAAGTACATAAAGTTGAGCATCTTCTAAGACCGAAGACCGAAGACCGAAGACCGAAACGGCAAAAGAACGGGGGGCGGCAGAGTATCT
>JANYIJ010000202.1 GCA_025362095.1 Gemmatimonadota bacterium
GCGTCGCCGCCGGGCATTGTATTCGCGGCATCGGCCGATTCTGGAGTCAACGCGGGCGATCTCCTGAAATCAGCGCTCATCGCGAACGGCGGACGCGGCGGCGGATCACCGCGCGTCGCGCAAGGCACCGTTCCTGATGCCGCAGCTCTGCCGAGCGTGATTCAGTCCTTGCATTGAGAGAGCACGCGCTTCGGGCCGGGCGAGTTCGGGAAGAGCGCGCGCGCCTGGGCCGCGTGCGGTCTCGCCTTCACGCACTGTCCCCGTCCGAGGAAATACTCCGCCGCGCGCATTCGAATGCGGTACGAGCCAGGATCCTTCGCGACAGCCGCTTCGATCGCTGTGACACCTCCAACCTCGTACAGTCGCATCGCCTGAATGCGGCGTCCGCCGAGTGCGCACGCGAAGTACGTGAAAGCCGTAAACGTCACGGTGAGCGCCATCCGTCGCGCCGTGAGGCTCGGTGGATCAGTCGTCTCAGTTCCGGTTACGATCAGCGCGCCCGCCGCCGCCATCACCACGATCATCGGCGTAGGCAATAAGAGCACCGCATCGAACCCGCCCTCGAGCGCGGCGATCAGCACCACGCCTCCGCCCGCGAGCGCGGCGAAGCGTTCGCTCGGCGAACGCTCTGAATCGTACCGCGCCTTGAGCGCGCCACCGAGCAGGAATACGACGAACGCGAGCATCGCGAGGAACGCCGGCACTCCGCGCTCGGAGATCGCCGCGATCCAGTCGCTGCTCGGCCATGGGTTCGCGGTCATTCCGGTGGTCTCGGCAATCGAGGGGTCGTGCGGCGGCGCAAACTTCTGATAGATCACGGGCCAGTTCCCCGGACCCACGCCGAGCAGCGGATGCGCGACCGCCATCTTCGCGGAGTTCGCGTATTGGGCGAGTCGGCCGGCGCCGCTCCCGTCGCGGAAATCGACGACTCCTTTGACGGAATCGAGATACGGACTGTCGCTGCGCCAGTCGAGCGAGTTGGGGAGGATGAGCGCGAGCACCACGCCCGCCGCCACGGCCGCGAGCGCCAGTCTCAGTCGCCGACGCACGGCAGCGTCGTCGAACAGCGTGGGGCCACTCATCGTGATGAGCGTGAGCGGCACGGCGCTCACCGCGAGCGCCAGCCACGATGCCCGTGTGCGCGAGAGCACGAGCGCCGCGGCGCACGCCGCCAGCGCGGCCGTCCAGAGCAGCGCGCCGCTCTTTCCGCGCGCGCTGCCGATGCACCAGAGCATCAACGGCAGCCCCGCCGCAGTGAGGTGCGCCATGAAGTTTCTGTTGCCGAACGTTCCTCCGGGCGCGCGGTTCAGCGCGGCGAATTCCATCTTCACGCCGTATGCCTGAGCGAGCGCCGTCAGCGCACCGATCACCACGACGAGCCCGAGCACGCGTGTGAGCGCCCGCGAATAACCCGCCGACGCTGCCGCACGAGCCGACCAGAAGATCGCCGCCCCACTCACCGAGACGGCGAGCGCGCGAAAGGCGAGGTAATGGTTGGTGGCGAAAATGGCTGAGAGCGCGGACAGCAGAAGCCATAGCGCCAAGGCGTCGTCGGCCTTGCCGAGCGAAAGCCGCCGCGCGCCAGCGAACGCCGTGATCCCTGAGATCAGCGCGGTCGCGTGGAGCGCGAACTCCTTGGGGGCGAAGAACCGGTCGAGGTCGAACGAGCGGTATGGCAGCACCCAGAGGACGCACGCGAGGGCGCCTGCTCCGAGCACGAGCAGGATTGTAACGCCGACGAGGGGAGCGTTTGGCTTAGGGGCTGCGTACATTTAGTAAGTGACCGCTACCGTACCCAACAAGCAAAAGGCGGAGGGCGAATGACTGTATACGATGACAAGAAGATCGCGAATCTGGTGAAGAAGCTCACCAAGAACCCCAAGCCGAAAGCCGAGCCGGGCAAGACGTACGACAAAACTGCGCCTCAGCGCGGCGCGGACGAGAACGAGATTGAGCGCGACAAGTTCTTCAAGGAGATGAAGCGGCGCGAGTTTTAGGCTGCACGCGCAGCATCACCCGCGTCGAGTCGAGAGAACCATCGTTCGGTGCGGGCCGCAGTGAGAGCAAGTGCGCCATCAGATCGTAGACGTGGATGTTCTGAAAGGGCGGAACCACGACTCCCGATTTGAATGCCGGTCCCGACGCAATGAACAGCGCGCCCATCGACAGCAACTGATTGTCGAAGCCGTGATTGCCGAGATGCGGATTGGTCGATGCCTGCTCGCGAGGGTGCGTTGTGATATTCCACCCCTCCTCAGCGAGCGCGACCACCGCAGGAATCCGCCGGTTCGTTCCATAGTGAAAGCGCGCAGGAATCTCCGACGGGTGATACACCGTCAGATGTGGACTCGCGCGGCGCAGCCGATCGTAGATGTAGGCCTCGTGTCCCGCCTTCGGCGCGATGGACGTCGTCGGGCCGAATTCCACAACGTCCATGCTGTCGAGCGAGACGTGGTCATCGAGATAGATGGTGCGCGCGGCGCTGAGCGGTGTCATGCCGTGATCGGCGAGCACGATGATGTTCCAGCGCGATGCGAGTCCCATCTTCGCGATGCCGTCGACGATCGCGCCCACCGCGCTATCGACGTGCGCGATGGCGGCGTCGGCCTCCGCGGACTCGGGTCCGAAAAAGTGGCCCTCGTGATCGACGTCCGGAAAATATTCCGTGACGAGACGGGGCGTGCTGTCGGGTGGAAGCGCGAGCAGCGCGAGCACTTCGCGCACCTTGTCTGCGCGCGGCTGATTCACGTCGTACTTCCTCCACCAGCTGGCGTGCGCACCGCCGATCGGCGCTTCGGAACCGGGCCATGACATCGGCGCCGCGCGTTCGTGCTGGTGCTCCGCGGTAACCCAGATCGGTTCCCCGCCCCACCAGCGCGCCTCGCGCACCGCGGGATTGTCGCCAATACCGAACTTGCCGATCGCCGGATCCAGGATCGCGTTGCTCACAATGCCGTGGTGGTCCGGATAGAGTCCGGTGGCGATCGTGTAGTGGTTCGGAAACGTCAGTGACGGAAAAGACGGCACCATGCGTTCGGCGCGCACACCGCGCGCGGCGAGTGCGCGCAGGTTCACGGCACCGGGACGATTGATGTAGTCCCAGCGAAATCCGTCTATCGAAATGAGGAGGAGCGACTGGGGTTGTTCTGGAACAGGCGCGGCGGCGTGCCTCGTTGTGCACGCCGCCGGAATCAGCAGGAGCGCGACGAGCGCAAGAAAAACGCTATGCCTTCGCATGTGCAGGGGGTTCCTCGAGGGTCAGCAGGCGCCGCAGCACCTTTCCGATCAGCGACTTTGGCAGTTCGGTTCTGAAGATCACCTTCGACGGCACCTTATAGAAGGCGAGATGCTTCTTGCAGAACTCGCGTATGTCGGCCTCGGTCGCCGAAGCGCCGGGCCTCATCACCACGAACGCGACTGCGATCTCGCCGTGCGCGGCGTCGGGGAATCCGCGCACGCCGACTTCCAGCACGCCGGGATACGTCGTGATCGCCTCCTCGAG
>JANYIJ010000211.1 GCA_025362095.1 Gemmatimonadota bacterium
TGGGTGGTGGCATCGAGTGCGATCATTGCGTCGGCGCCCGGCGATGCCGGACCATTCTTCGATCCCGGCAATGACAAGGCGTACCGGCACCCGCAGTTCTACAAGGTGCCGCGCGGAGTGAAAGTCTTTTGATGCAGCACACAGGAACGCAGCAGACAGCCGACGGCATACGGCGGACAGCGTGCCGGTGAACGTCGCGGGTACTCGTGAAACTCAGATCGCGAACCCGCTCTTCGAGTTTCTCTTGCGGCTTGGCGACGACCGGCTCGTGCTCGGCCATCGCATGAGCGAGTGGTGCGGACACGGCCCGATTCTCGAGGAAGACATCGCGATGGCGAACATCGCGCTCGATCTCGTGGGGCAGGCGAACTCGCTGCTGAAACTCGCAGGCGAAACCGAAGGCGCGGGGCGCGACGAGGACGCACTCGCCTATTTCCGCAGCGAGCCCGAGTTTCGCAACGCGCAGATGCTCGAGCTGCCGAAGGGAGATTTCGCATTCACGATGGTGCGGCAGTTCTTGTTCGATGCATACAGCGTGCTGCAGTGGGATGCGCTGCAGTCCTGCTCGTTCGCGCCGCTCGCGGGGATCGCGGCGAAGGCGCTGAAGGAAGATGTATATCACCTCCGTCATAGCAGTGACTGGATGCTGCGGATGGGTGATGGAACGGAAGAGAGCCACGCGCGGGCGCAAGCGGCTCTGGGTAGCCTGTGGCGCTACACTGGTGAGCTGTTCGAACGCGATGCCGTTGACGAGGCCGTGCGCGACAACGGAATCATTCTCGATCAGGCGGCCATGCAGTCGATGTGGACGCAGCGTGTGAACGACGTGATTAGCCGCGCGACGCTCGCGGTGCCGGCGGCAGGCGCGTCGTCGAGCGGCGGACGACGTGGGCGCCACACGGAGGTCCTCGGCCACATGCTCGCCGAGATGCAGATCGTCGCGCGGTCGCATCCTGGAGCGAAATGGTGAGGACGACGGCGGCTGGTGACGTGTGACTGGTGAGGCGTTTGCCGCGCCGACGCGCGCGCAGGTGCTCGAGATACTTGAGTTGGTGAAAGATCCCGAGGTTCCGGTGGTGAGCGTCGTAGAATTGGGGATCGTGCGCGATGTCTCGATCGACGGATCACGTGTGACCGTCACGATCACACCGACGTATTCCGGCTGTCCGGCGATGCGCGAGATCGAGCAGGACATTCGCGTCGCGCTCAGCGCGCACTCCATCAATGACGTCGAGCTGAACACGGTGCACGCACCCGCGTGGACGACCGATTGGATCGGGCCTGAGGCGCGCGAAAAGCTGCGCGCCTACGGAATCGCACCGCCGGGTGCAGTGGAGCATGGCGGGCTCGTCACGATTTCAAAACGCCGCGCCGCCGCCGCGTGCCCTCGCTGCGGATCGATGAACACGCAGTTGCAGAGCGAGTTCGGATCGACGGCGTGCAAGGCGATTCATGTATGCCTTGCGTGCCGCGAACCGTTCGACGAGTTCAAGGCGTTCTAGGGTTTCTCCGCGCGCTTCGAGCTACGCCCACACCACGGGTACGCGGTACGGTTCGAACATCCTGTCGGACGTGAGGATCGTGAAGCCCGATTCGAGCGCCTGCGCGATCAGCAGGCGATCGAATGGATCGGCGTGGTGCAACGGGAGCGTCCGCACGGCGTCTGCGTGGCGCAGCGTGATCGGCAGCGACCCGAACCCGTAGCGCTCTGCCACGGTTTCAACGGCATCAGGAAACTTCAGCTTCCCGAGTGCTGCCTTGATCGCGATTTCCCAGGCGCTCACCGGGCTCACCGAGACGACCTCGGCTCGTTCGACAACGGTAGTGGCCGCGCGGCTCAGCGTGCCGAAGTGCCAGCGTACGAGTGCGTTGGTGTCGAGCAGGAGTCTCACGCGCCGTCGCCCGTAAAGAGGCGCAACACGTCTGCCGGGAGCGGCGCATCGAAGTCCTTCGAGATCCAGCCGCGACCTTTTCCGCCGCCGGGTTTGCGAAGCTTGCGCGTGTCCGGTTCGAGCAGTGGCACGAGGCGGGCCATTGGCTTGCCGGACTTCGAGATCGTGAATGCTCGTCCCGCCGCAGCCTCGTCTACGAGCTCAGAGAGACGAGTTTTCGCGTCGTACAGGCCGATCGGCTCCGCGACGCCCCGGGCTTTCTTGCGTTTCTTGCCGGCCATAATTCCGCGCGTGTTGAGGTCCGCGGAAAATACATAACTTGACCAGATTGGTCAAGGGCAGATCATTGCGCCTGTTTCAATTGCTTGCCCGCTGGTTTTGCCCCCACGACAGGGAGCGTAACGCTCGAAAGCTGCGCGGGGCCATGATGAATCACGTTGTGCGCGATCACCGGATCCTTCTCGTTGTAGTTCGGACCACCGGTGTTCAGGTTGCGTTCGGAAACCGGGAATGAGCTGCTCGCGATCGAAACGCGAATCCGATGACCGGCCAGAAAGGTGTTGCTCGTGACGAGCGGGGGGAGATCCACCTTGTACGTCTTATCCCGTTCCATGAACACAGGCGTGTCGTAGCCATCGCGCCAGCGAACGCGCAGCGCCTGCTCGTCGAGATTGAACGCCCTCCCGTCGGGATACACATCCACGAGCCGCACCATCAGGTCCGTGTCCTTGGCGTCCGATGAGAGATACAGCGACACCGGAATCGATCCTGTGACGTCCATCGGAGAGGTCAGCGGTTCGGAGGTATACACGAGCACGTCCGGTCGCGCCTCCATTGCCGACTGATCGAACGATCCCGGTGCGGCGGCGCTGAAGCAGCACACCTGTCCGCCGACGCTCGGCGCGGGATGCAGCGGATCGAATGTGTACGCGTCTTGTGCCGCCTTCTGCGGGCGCGCGGTCGTCAGCCGACCGTTGCCTTTCAGCGTGTTCGCGGCGCCGTCGCTGTCCAGATACCACGTGACCGGATGAGATTCGGCTGGCGGCCAGCTGTCGTATGTGTGCCATTGATTGGAGCCCATCGTGTACACGCGCACCCTCGGTTCCTTCTCAATCCCGTTGTCGATCCCCTTGAGCCAGTGATCGTACCAGCGGACGAGAAACGTCGTGTAGTCGAAGCGCGCATCGCCCATGTCGCGTTCGCCGACGATCGTATGCTCGCTCTCCATCGATCCCTGCTGGCAGTGCGCCGTGGGAGCGATGATCATGAACGTGTTGTTGCGCGCGAGCGCGGTCGCGGCGTTCCTGGTTTGGTATTCGAACATCGCGAGGTTCGGACCCGTCGAGAGATCGTACCAGGCGTTGATGTACAGAGCGGGCGCTCCGTTGCGGTCTCCCTCGTTGCCGAAGTCGATGCTCTTCCAGCGCGGATCGTTCATCGGCCAAGTAAGAAAGTCGTCGAGGTCGCTGGGCGCCGAGCCGATGTCGCGCGGGATCTTGTTGACGGGCAGGGTCCACACCGCGCTGTCGAAATTCACACGTGCGATCTTTTCCGGTTCGAGATTCCACTGGTTTGCGATCTGCAGCATCGTCTCGCGCGAAAGTTCGGCCGGGAACGACGGCTTGTACTTGTAGCCTGAGCTGTGATACCACGAAAGCCAAAAATTCTGAAACACGCCGCCGCGAAAATGATTTCCCATTTCGTTGTACGGGCCGATTTTGCCTATCCCGGCGCCGGAGCTGCGCGGCACCGCGGCGGCGAACGCGGGATGGTGCATCGCGTTCATCTTGTGCTGCTCTTCCGCGCTTGAAGAGCATCCGAGCGCGCCGACCTTTCCGTTGGACCAGCGCTGTTTCGACAGCCAGTCGATGGTGTCGTATGAATCGATGCCCGACCCGCCGAGGTAGGTGTACACGCCTTCGGAGAAGTAGCGTCCGCGCACGTTTACGTAGGCGAGGGCGTAGCCGTTCTCCATGAGTTTCTGGTTCTCCGCCGACACCGCGTTGATCTGGTATGGGAAGAACGTCATGATCGTCGGGAGATTTTGACGCGGCCGGTTCTTTGGGAAGAACAGCGACGCGTTGAGTCGCGCGCCGTCGCGCATCGGGATGCGCACCATGTCTTCGCGATCGACCTGCGTGGCGAAATAATCGGTGGCCGCTTTACGCGCCGCGGCCCGCTCGGCGGACTGCGCCGGCTGTGCGCCGCCAACCAGCGGCGCGAGGAGCGCGAGGGCGGCGAGAGCAGTGCAACGATGGCGAGAGAAGCGGGACATTGGCTCTCCTGACGGGTTTACGGCTTCTTGGAAGCAGGATCGAACGTAGCTCTCGGAAGGCGGAGCCGCTCTCGCGTCCAGAGCACGATCGCGCCGCA
>JANYIJ010000226.1 GCA_025362095.1 Gemmatimonadota bacterium
ATCCCACGGGAGGAAGATCGCGTTGTTGATGCTCGGCGGAATCGCGAACACGAAGCACGCGGCCGACATCCACCACACGGCCTGCGTGCGGGTGAGCCTGGTGTTGTCCGTAAGCCCGGCGACGAGCACTTCGATCGCGCCAACGTCGGATAGATAGCCCGCGCCTAGGAGCCCTGCGAAAAAGAGAAACCCGAAAATCCATCCCGCGGGGATCGCTGCGAACACCTTCGGAAGCGTCGCGAAGATCAGCGCCGGGCCCTGTGTTGGCTGCATGCCGAGCGCGAACACTGCCGGAATGATCGCGAGTCCTGCGAGCAACGACGATCCGGTGTCGCCGATAACTGTCCAGATCGCGGGCGTGGCGACGTCGTCCTTCGCGTTGAGGTACGAGCCATACACGACCATGAACGTGCCGCCGAGTGAGAGCGAGAAGATCATGTGACCGAGAGCGGCCATCATCACAGTCGGCGTGAGATCTGCGAATCGAAACTTGAGGATGTACCAGCGCACGCCTTCCATCGCGCCTGGCAGCGTGAGCGAGCGGATCATCAGCACCACGAGCACCGTGAACATCACGGGCATGATGATCTTGCTGGCCTTTTCGATTCCTCCGCGCACGCCTTTGAGCACGACCACGGCGCACGCGAGGATCACCACACCGGTGCAGACCAGTTGCAGCAGAAAAGATTTGAGATTGAATCCGTGCTCCGGCGGCAGGATCGCGGCCGCGTCGAACGTCATGTGCGCGCCGATGCCGAGCTGCGCCACCGCGAAGTAGAGCACCCAGCCGATCACCGCGGAGTAGTATCCAGTCGCGAGCGTGACGATGAAAAAGAAAAACCATCCTGCCTGTTTGCCAAACGGAAGTCCGGCCACTTCAAACGCGCCGAGTGGTCCGCGTCGCGTGTGGCGGCCGAGCGCGAACTCGGCCATCAGGGCCGGCACTCCGATCGTGACCGACACGACAATGTAGAAGAGCACGAACGCGGCGCCGCCGAACTTTCCCACCATGTAGGGAAAGCGCCACACGTTTCCCAGCCCGATGGCGACGCCGATGATGGTCATCAGCGTGCCGAAACGCGAAGTGAAAGTTTCGCGCGCTGCCGGCTTCGCCTCTCCGCTCGGAGGAGCGGTCAAGCGGACCTCACCGCTTCGGCGAGCGAGTCGAGGGCGCGATCGCAATCTTCAAGCGTGCTGTAGAAGTGCGGCGCGAGCCGGATGACGGCGCCGCGCGCCGACGCGATGATTCCGCGCGCGCGCATCTTATTCTCGATGCCGTGCGAATCATCCACTGCGAACGCGGTGCTCACCGTCTTGCGGGTGGCGTCATTGGTTCCGTGCAGCGTGAGTCCGCGCTCGCGTCCACCGTCGATCAGCTGTTGCGCGAGCACCTCGTGCCATGCACGAATCTTCGTCACGCCGATTCCATTGAGAATCTCCATTCCGGCGCGCGCGACGTACGCGTTCATCACCGGCGGCGTGCCGCTGTCGAATCGGCTCGCGGTGGCCGACCAGTCGAGCTGCTTCACCTCGAAGGCGAGCGGATCCGCGCGACCGAACCAACCGGTAACAGTGGGATGCAGGCGCTGCGCCACTTCGCGCTTCACATAAAGAAACGCGATGCCCGGAATTCCCATCAGGAACTTCAAATTTCCCGATGCGAGAAAGTCGACGCCGAGCGCTTGCACATCTACGGGGATCGCGCCGAGTGTCTGGTACGCATCGGCGAAGAGCAGGGCGCCGTGTGAGTGCGCGCGCGCGGCAATCGCCTCGATGTCCTGCACATAACCGTTCAGGTAATAGCCGTGGCACGCAGAAACGATCGCGGTGCGCTCGTCGATTCCCTCGAGATATGCAACGGGCTCGATCTCGCCTTCGGTAACGCGCGCCCATACGATGCTCGCGCCACGCGATTCCTGCGCGAGCCAGATGTGTCCGACAGTCGGGAACTCGGCCTCGCTCACGACGACGCGATTCCGCGGCCCGTTGAAGTTCAGCGCGCTTGCGACTGCGCTTGTCGCCTCGGAAACCGAACTGAACACGGCGATGTCTTCCGGAGCTGCGTTGATCAGCGTCGCGAACTCACGCTTCGCGAGCCCCACCTCCGAGATCCACTCGTCCCAGTCCATGCCGTCGCGGTTCCACGAATCCAGATAGCGCTCGGCGGCCGCGCGCGTGACATCCGTCTGCGGAGCCTGCGAGCAGTTGTTCATGGGAATAAGGCCGCCAGATGCGATGATCGGAATGCGCTTTCGCCACGTCTCGAGATCGTAGTCTGGCGTGGAGGGCGAGTTCGGCGGCACCGGCGATTTCATCGGGGGATTCTACAGCCCGGAGGGGGAATGGGCTATTGGCGGACCTGCGACTGGGGCAGAGCTACGGCTGCAGCTTCGGCTTCGCTGGATTGGCTCCGACCCACTCGAAAAAATACGAGTGCTGATCTTCCGTCGTCGCGATGGTCGCTCCCCATCCCCAATGGCGAAGGAACGTGATTCCATGCACGTCCGTGATCACGTCGATATTCGGTGAAACCTCGCCGAAGATCGTTTGCACCTGCACAGCGGTGACTTGCGGGAGGCCCGGCGGAAGTTTGGAAAGCTTGAGATCCGCGCGTCGAATCGCATACGTCTGCGCGTCGAGGTACACGGAGCCGTCCACATCCGGCGTTCGGATCTGGACGTCGGCCTGAAAGTCGATGCGAATGAGATTGCCGACCCGAGTGGCCTCGAGACCACCGTACCGAAAACAGTGGTTGTTGAGAAACTCATAGCTCGCGAAGTCGCTGAGCACGGGGAGGTGCATCAACGTGTGGCCGTCGCGGCGTTCTATCACGTCACCCATTTTGTACTGCCATCCGTGAGTGTCGCTGCGAAATGAAACACGTTCGATCTTCGGATCTATCTTGCTGCTGTCGCCCTTCATTTGCCGGTATACCTGCTCGACCTGATAGGTGAACGGAAAGGAATCCGCGAGCAGCTTGTACTGCTCCGCGTTCAACCGGATCTGCGCGACGATCGCCGCGAAATCGGGCTCCTTGTCAGGATCTGGTCTCCCGGGATTCGTGCATTTTCCTGCGGCGGTGATCCGCACGGTGGAGAGCTGCATCGAGAGATGGGTGAGTGCGATCCGCAATCGCGGCGGCGCGGTTCCCTCCGGCACGTCCACGTTGATCTCGACGGGTGCGTAGCCAATATGCGTCGCGCGGATGCGATATCGCCCCGGGTACATGTTCGCGAACGCGAATATGCCGGCGTCGGAGCTGAACGTCTGGTGTTCGGCTGGGAGCACGGTAACCATCGCGTGGCCGAGCGGAGTGCCCGACTCGCGATTCACCACGTCGCCAAGGAGCGTCACGCCCTGAGCGGCCGAGCCGCGGCTCGCGAGAACGCTCAGCGCAATCGCGGCCCATCGAATGACCCTCGATTTTGCGAATCGCATATTCGCGCGCCCCAGTCGCGTGGTCGTTCCATCCACTGCGGGCGACGTCGCGCGCAAGCGTTGAAGAAAAACTACATTGTTGTCATGCCGACTGCCGACTCTTCAGACCCGCTCGACCTCCTTTGGTTCTGCCAGTTGGCCGCCGACGGCGAGTTTATCGGCACCAAGCCTGAGCGACGGGCTACGCTTCCGTACATCTCGAGCTTGGTGGAAACCGCGGCCGAGATGGGTTTCTCAAGCCTGCTCACCGCGACGAATTTCCACGCCGAGCATGAGGCGTGGACCGCGTCCATCGCAACTCTCGCGCGCACGCAGGGCGCAGGGCTGCTCATTGCTGTGCGGCCAGGAATGTTTCATCCCGCGCTGTTCGCGAAGATGGTTGCGACCGCCGCTAACCTGTTCCCGGGTCGCGTTCGAATCAACGTGGTGACAGGATCGAATCCCGCGGAGAACGCGATGTACGGCGACATGGAGAATCACGCCGAGCGGTATGCGCGCACGCGGGAGTTCATCGCGATCATGCGCGATTTGTGGAAGGGAGTGCCGGTGGACAGTGACTCGGCGCGGTATCCGTTCAAGGGCGCGATCGTTTCACCAGTGCCGCCGACGCCGGTGCCGATTTATCTCGGCGGACACAGCGACGACGCTCAGCGCATTTCGGCGGAGCTCGCCGATGTCTATCTCGTCTGGGGCGACACGATCGAGGGCGTCGCGAGGCGACTGAAGACCATGCGCGACCACGAGGCCGCGACGAAGCGTCTCGTCAGCACTCCGCTAACGTACGGGCTGCGCTGTCACGTCGTGGTGCGCGAGACGGAAGACGAGGCGTGGGCGGCCGCCGAGCGGCTGATCAGCCGGATCGATCCTGCGGTGAGAAAGAAGTTCATCGAGACGACAGCGAGCGTCGACAGTGAAGGGCAGAAGCGGCAGCTGGAGCTCGCGGCGTCGTCGTCGCTGATCGTCGAGCCGCATTTGTGGGCGGGCGTCGGTCTCGCGCGC
>JANYIJ010000231.1 GCA_025362095.1 Gemmatimonadota bacterium
ACCATTCCGAAATCGAGCAGCACGATCCGCCCGTCATCGGAAACCATGAGATTTCCCGGGTGCGGATCGGCGTGGAAGAAGCCGTCGACGAGCATCATCTGCACGTAGAGTTCCACCAGCGTCGCCACCACGCGCGCCACGTCGACGCGTGCCGTATCGAGCCGGTCGATTCGCGTGCCCTGCACGAACTCCATCACGAGCACGCGCTGCCGCGTGAGCTCGTGATAAATCTTCGGCACGATCACACTCTTGTTGCCGGCGAAGTTCGCGCCGATCTCCATCGCGTGCTCGGCTTCGAGGCGAAAATCCATCTCCTCCGCGATTCGCAGCTCGAACTCGTCGAGCACGACGCGAATGCGCACCAACGACGGATGCTCCAAGTACCGCTCCACCAGCGAGAGAATCCGCCGCGCCGCAATGAGATCCGCCTTCACCGCTCGCTCCACGCCCGGCCGCAACACCTTCACCGCGACCGTCTCGCCCTTCAGCTTCGCGCGATGCACCTGTCCGAGCGATGCTGCGGCAACAGGAGCGCGCTCGAACGCATCGAAGATTTCGTCGACGCGCGCCGCACCGGTCTGATGGACGCCCTGCGAGTTCCCCGGATAGCTCTCGGCGATGATCGCGGCGACTGTGTCGAAGCTGAGCGGCGGGACCTGATCGATGAGCTTGCTGAGCTCGGAAATGTACGGCTCGGGGATCAGGTCAGCTCGCGCTGCAAATACCTGGGCCATCTTCACGAACGTGGGCCCGAAGTGGATGATCGCCTGCACGAGCCGCTGCGCGCGCCGCGCGTGAATCTCGGGTGAGCGCGGCATTGGGCCGCCCCACCAAATCCACCGGCGCCGGTCTCTCAGGAATGAGATCGCGTAGGGCCCGAATGTGAAGAAGAAACGAATCGTGTGCACAATCGTAAGGTATCGGGTCACGGATGCTCGCGCCGAGGCACGTTTACGATTGACTTGTGAGCGAAAAACATCGATCATTCACTCTGCAGAACCGCCCCCAACTCCATCGATAGACCATTGACCGCGACCAGTTACGACGTCGTAGCCAGCCCCAAAATTGAAGCAACGAAACCGCTGAGCCACGCGCTGAGTTCGCGTGCGCGCCGCGGTATTCTCGTGCTGTTTCTGGTGCTCGCCGGCGTGGCCACGGTTCAGCGCGGCATCCTGACCCACACGCACGCAACGTTCCCGGTTTTCCGGCAGTCATTCGTGCATCTGGCCGCGGGTCAGGATCTGTACGCCGCGTATCCCAGCGAGCAGGGCACTGAAGATCGGGATCGCTTCAAGTACAGCCCGACCGCCGCGATGTTCTTCGCGCCGTTCGCGCTGCTGCCGTTTATTGCCGGACTCTTTCTCTGGACGGCGCTCAACTCCCTCGCGCTCTTTTTTGCGGTGGACCGGCTCATACCGGGCAAGAACGGAACTCTCGCGCTTCTCATCGTATTTCCATCGCTCATCGCAGCGATTCAAAGCACATCGAGCAACGCGCTCATTGCCGCGCTCATGGTCGCGTCGTTCGTCGCGCTCGAGGGTGCGCGGCATCTGCGGTCATCCACAATGATCGCCGCCGGCGCGCTGATGAAGCTCTTCCCGGCCGCCGCAGTGCCGTTCGTGCTGCTCCAGCCCAAGCCGTGGCGCGCATTCGCGAAACTCGCACTCGTCGTGTTCGCGCTGCTCGCGCTCCCGCTGCTCGTCACCACACCGGTGCAGCTGATTGCGCAGTACAAGTCGTGGGCCAACATCCTGCTCGGCGACGCGGGCGATCTCACCTTTGCGCGCAGCATCATGGTCGTCGTGCGCCACTGGACGGGGCTCGCCACGCCCAACTGGATGTTTCAGTCGGCTGCGACGCTCATTCTGATCACGCCGATCGCGCTGCGCCGTTCTCACTGGAGCGATCCGGCGTTTCGCAAAAGCCTGCTCGCATCGCTGCTGATTTACGTGGTCATTTTCAATCACCAGGCCGAGAACTCGTCGTACATCATTGCGTCGGTCGGACTCGCGGTGTGGTATCTCAACTCCGATCGCTCGCTGATCCGCACGCTGCTGCTCGTGCTCTGCCTCGTGGGACTCGAGGCGATCCCGTACACGATCGTCTGGTTCTGGCTGCAGTTCGACCTGCTCGACGGCGGACGCCT
>JANYIJ010000240.1 GCA_025362095.1 Gemmatimonadota bacterium
TCGCGCGACCACAGCTCGTCGGGCTTCACGTTAAACGTGATCATGATGTCGCCCGGCGGACCACCGCGAAGTCCGCGGCCGCCCTGCCCCTTCAAGCGGATCTTCGATCCTGTATCCACGCCCGATGGAACCGTGATGTTCACTTTCTTGCGGCTGCGCTGCTCACCGGAGCCGCCGCACGTTGCGCATTTCTGCGTCGGGACCGTTCCCTTCCCAAGGCACATTGGGCACGGTCGATTCACCGCGAATCCGCCCTGACCAAACGAAATCGTGCCGCGTCCGCCGCACTCGGGACACGTTTGAATCTTCGCGCCCGGTGCCGCGCCGCTGCCTTTGCACGTGATGCACTCTTCGTTCAACTCGAGCTCGATCGGCACCTTTCCTCCGAGCGCGGCTGTTTTGAAAGGGATGTCGAGCGTGGTCTCCACACTCTGTCCCTGCTCCGGGCCAGTCGGTTTCTGCGCGCGGCCTGTTCCGCCGCCGAACATCGAGTTGAGAATGTCGCTGAATCCGCCGCCAAACCCGCCGACGTCAAACTCCGGTGCCGCGCCGGCCGAAGCACTTCTCGCGCCGCCACCGCCGGACCGGCCGCCACCGCGTGACTGCGCGCGCGAAGAAAATGAATCGAATGCGCCGAGCCGCCGCATCTCATCATACTGCGCACGTTTCTTGTCATCGCTCAGCACCTGATACGCTTCGGAAATCTCCTTGAAGCGCTCCGCCGATTTCGCGTCACCCTTGTTGGAATCCGGATGATGCTGCTTGGCGAGCCGGCGATACTGCTTCTTGATGTCGTCAGCAGTCGCCTTCTCGGAGACTCCGAGAACGTTATAGAAATCTTTTTGTGCCATGGAAGTCGCCTAGCCTACGCGTCCTTCCACTGCTTCACTACGACGGCTGCCGGTCTCAGCAGCTGGCCGTTGAATACATATCCGACCTGAAAGACCTGCGCGACGAGATGATCTTCGTCGGGGCTTTCGGCGGGGGCGGTCGTCACAGCTTCCTGAACGGCGGGATCGAACGGCTGGCCAACGGGGTTCACGATCTCGAGACCGTGCCCTGCAAGCGACTTCAGCAGCTTCTTCTCGACCATCTCGGCGCCCTGCTGAATGGTGACAGCGTCGGTCGTCGCGGGATCGACGTGCGCAAACCGGCCGAGGTCGTCGAGTGCCTCGAGGATGCCGCGCACCAGCATCGCCATGCCTTTCGACTCTGCTTCCTGCCGTTCGCGCACGGAGCGTTTCCTGAAATTGTCGAACTCGGCGGCCAGCCGGAGCAGTTTGTCCTTCTGCTCGGCGAGTTGGCCCGCGGTAATTCCAAGCTGGGCCTCGACCGCCCCGAGCTGCGATTCGACCGGCGGCAGGTCGCCGCCGTCAGCCTGAAAAAGCGCGTCGTCGAAGGGGTTGGAGGCGGGGGGAAATGTCTCGTCGTTCATAGTTGTAAAGTAACTACGACAGCAAGCCCAAATGCGTTTCGGCCAGGCCCCGTCAGGACGCCGTAAGCGCGCGCCGGACGAGGTTCAGCGCCGCCTGCGCGCTGCGGCGGCGGATCTCGTCCCTGTCGCCGATCATCTGCACGCGGACCGACGAGAGCGCCCCAGCCGCGGAGACCGCGATGCAGACGGTGCCCACGGGCTTCTCCGCCGTGCCGCCACCCGGGCCGGCGATCCCGGTAATGCTGACGCCGACCTCCGATCCGAACTTTTCGCACACGCCCGTCGCCATCTCGCGAGCGGTTTCCTGACTCACGGCGCCATGCGCAAGAAGCGTCGCCGCAGATACGCCAAGCTTCGACTCTTTCACATCGTTCGCATAGGCGATCACGCCACCAAGTACCACATCGCTCGAACCTGCGATCGCGGTAAGACGCGCACCCAGCATACCGCCAGTGCAGCTCTCGGCGACGGCGATTTTCATTTTTCCCGCGCGAAGGAGATCGAGAACGACTGAGGCGAGATCGGTTTTGCCTTCGCCATAGACAAGCGGGCCGAGAACGGCGCGGAGTTCGGCAGCGCCCTCTCGCAGCTTCTTGAGCGCGACGTCAGATGAAGAGTCGCGGGTTGTCAGGCGTAGGTCGGTGCCTTCCACGGACGGCAGGTACGCGAGCGGTAAATCTTTCGGACCTTTTGCTAGCGGGCCGAGAAGATCTGCGAGAGCAGATTCGCCGATTCCGATCGTGCGCAACGTGAGTGAGGCGACGACGGTTTTCTCACCCGTTGCGCGCGCCAGAATGCGCGGGAGAAGTTCGTCGGCGAGCATTCCCCGCATCTCGCGCGGAACACCGGGCAGCATCGCGACCCAGCGGCCGCGATCATCCTCCAGCCAGATCCCCGGCGCGGACCCGTGCCCGTTCTTGAGGATCACCGCTCCTTCGGGAATGAACGCCTGTTGCTTGTTCGACTCGGGGATCGTTCCAGGCCAGCGATACGACGCCCAGCGAACTTTCAGCTCCTCCCAGATCGCGGCGTCGAACTTCATCGCGCGTCCGAAGATCGCGGCTATGGAAGGCTTCGTGAGATCGTCCGATGTGGGCCCGAGTCCGCCGGTGGTGATCACGGCGCCGGTGCGATCGAGCGCCTCCTTAACGGCGTCCGCGATTTTCGCGGGATCATCCCCGCACGTGGTCCGCCGCGCGATTCCAACGCCGGCCGATGCGAGTTCCCGCGCGAGGTGCGCGGCGTTCGTGTCGACGGTGAAACCGAGAAGGAGTTCGTCGCCGATCGTGACGACTTCGACGTTCATCTGATCGTCAGCGCGTGAACAGCGCGCCGTATCGACGGAGATAGATGCCGAACGACGCGATCGTGAGCCCGACGGCAATGAACATCATCACCGCACCTATTGCCGCGACGAGCGGCCTGACGAAATCCCACGCGGCGCCGGACCAACCGTCGCGCGCCGCGAAACTCTCCGCGGCGAACCAGAAATAGGCGGCCCCCACCCAGATGTACTGCGCGATGGTCTTGAGTTTCGCTGGATTATTGGCGGCGATCACCACGCCTTTCCATTGTGCCATCTGCCGGAACACCGTCATCACGATCTCGCGCCCGAGCACGAGCGCCACCACCCAGAACGGAAGCGTGAAGGTGCCGAACCACGTGATGAAGGGAAATGAAAATGCCTGTCCCGGCTCGATGCGGAGCGTGCTGGCAACGAACGCGGCCACCGGATCGCCGCTGCTTCCCTGCAGAACGAGCATCGGAATGAATGTCGCCACGAGCAGAAGTTTGTCGGCGAGCGGATCCAGCGTCTTGCCCAGATCCGTCACCAGCCCGCGCGACCGCGCGTACCAGCCGTCGAAGTAATCGGAGATCGCGCTGACGACGTACAGCACGAACGCAGTGGCGCGCCAGACGGGCGACGGCAGCAGCGGCAGCAGCGCAATCAGCGGCGAGATGAGGATCCGCGCGGTCGAGAGGGCGTTGGGCAGATTCATGAATTGCTCCCGTCCCACCGTCGCGCTGGCGCCGCGCGCGTCCGTCACGACCGCATCACGCGAGCGTCTTCAGCACCAGCTTGCTGACCGCCCTCAGCGTGTCGAACACGCCGTCGCCCGTGACCGCCACGGCTTCGAAATACGTCGCGCGCTCGATCCATTCGCCCGTGGAGACCTGCTCGACGAGATTCTCACCGGCGTGGTACGGATCTGGCAACAGCCGCTGCTTTGGGGCGTCCGCAACTTCCCAGCCGGGATTCAGCGCGGCCTGCAGCTCGCTGAGCGGTGATGCATTCGGAAGATCGCGTTTGTTGTACTGGATCACGAACGGCATCTTCGTGAGATCATAGCCGTACTCGGCCATGTTGTCGTACAGGTTCTGCATCGCTTCCTGATTCGCTTCCATGCGCTCAATCTGCGAATCCGCGACGAACACGATTCCGTCCACGCCTTTCAGAATCAGTTTGCGCGACGCGTTGTAGTAGACCTGTCCCGGCACGGTGTAGAGATGGAAGCGCGTCTTGAATCCGCGAATCGTGCCGAGGTCAACCGGCAGGAAGTCGAAGAACAGCGTGCGTTCCGTTTCGGTTGCGAGCGAGATGAGCTTGCCGCGCGTGTCAGGCTTCACTTTGCCGTACACGTGCTCGAGGTTCGTCGTCTTACCGCCCAAACCGGGGCCGTAATAGACGATTTTGCAGTTGATCTCGCGCGAGGCGTAGTTGATCATCGACATGGCTTTTTCTCCTTACCCGAAAAGCTTGTCGATTTCGTCTTCCGCACCGTGCAGAAGACCCTCTGGCTGCGGCGTTCCGTCGTGGCCGCGCGAAAACACCTGCTCGAACAATTTCGTCAGATCGCCCACGGTTTCCTTCATTTTGAGGCGCACCAGACCGAGCGTCGTGCGCGTGTCGAAGAGCACCACGAGAATCACGCGTCGGGCGATATCGGCCAGGTACATCGATTCTTTTTCGCCCTGATGGAACAGCGAGTTGAAATCCGTCTCGCCGATGAGCTTCGCGAGCTGGTCGTTCGCGCTGAAGTCGGCGGCGGTGAGCGTGGCGAACGCCGTCGGATCGAAGTGCGGCTGTTCGCCCACGGTCGCGACCAGCTGACCCGACCGGTCGACGAGCATCGCGCACCGCGCGTTGCTCTCGAAGAGGAATTTCTGGAGCGACGTGGTGATCGCCGCGAAATCGTCTTCTGTGAATGACCAGCTGGCGGAGCCTACAGACATAGATCGAGGGTCTTTGGGGGAATCGCGTTCTTCATTTCATCAGCCGCCGCGACGAGATCGCCTGCGCGATCGTCACGCCGTCCGCGTACTCCAAGTCGCCGCCGACGGGCATGCCGAGCGCGATTCGCGAAACGGGCACGCCATCCGACGCCAGCTGCTCCTGAACATACAGCGCGGTCGCCTCCCCTTCGAGCTTCGGGTTGGTCGCCAAGATCACTTCCTTGATGCCGCCCGCAGCCACGCGGGTTACGAGGGCCGCCACCGTCAATTCGTCCGGCCCTATCCCATCGAGCGGCGACAGCCGCCCCCCTAGCACATGATACATACCGCGATACTCGCCCGTTCTCTCGATCGCTGCAATATCGCTGGCCTCTTCCACCACGCAAATCGTCGCGCTATCGCGCCGCGGATCGCGACAGACCGCGCAGAGCGGTTCCTCGGTCAGGTTGAAACACCGGTCGCACATGCGGACGCGATCGGTAAGCGTTGCAAGCGCCTGCGCCAACCGCTTGCTCTGTTCCGGCGGTTGCTTGAGCAAGTGGTAGGTCAGTCGAAGTGCCGATTTCTTCCCAATCGTCGGCAGCCGCGACAGCTCGGTTACGAGGTCTTCAATTGCCGACAAGTTCTCTCCGGCCCTACTGCGCCAAGTATATCAGGTTGAATAAGTTAGACCGCAGTTGAAAGGTGCCGCAAGGCACGGCGAGCAGGCTCAAAGCTATTCAATTAAGCGCAGATCCAGCGCGTCAATCGCCGCGTTCAGCATAGGATCGCGCTTCCGCAACGTGGCGACACGGTCGGCGATCACATTTTCAGCGGTCAATCGCGGACGAACCGCTGAAGTTCCCTCGGTCATGGCCTTCACGGCGACCTTCTCCACGCCCTCAAAAATGCTCCTCAGTGCCGCTACAATGCTGTCGTTGCCGCTCTGCAGGGCGTCGGCGAGGGCGTCGCTCGTCACGCCGATGCTCACCACGCCAGCGGCGGAAACCGCGGCCGGAGTCGCCTCATTGAGCGCCGACGCCACCATGCCGCGGCCGCTCGCGCGCACATGTTCGACCACGTCGTCCCAATGCTCGGCGAGGCGGTTGAGATCCAAAGTCTTCTTTTTCTTTTGAACGGGAGCGCTGTCGGCGACCGGCGCGACTGCGGCCACTTTCGGAGCTGCGGTCGCCTTGGGCTCGGAGATTCGCTTCGCGTCGCTCATCATGGGCGGCGACGAAAGCCGCGGCGCCGCAACAGGAGGAGGCTCCCGGCGTGTGCCGCCCCCACCACTGCCGCCCGTCGTCCCCGGACCGTCGAGGCCACGCAGAATTTCTTCGAGTCCGATCGTGCGATCGAGAAGAGCGAACCGCACGAGCAGAGTTTCGAAGAGCAACTGCTGCTGACCGCTGCGCCGGAAATGCGGTTCGATCTCCACCAGCATCGTGAGCATGCGCAGCAGATCCCCAGAGGCAAAGCGCTCTTTGCGCACGTCGAGCGCTTCGCGAAGATGATCGGAGAGATCGGGCACGGCGCCGCCGAGCACAATCGCGAGCTGCGCTCTGAGCGTGTCGGCGAGGCCGCTCAAGAGCAGGCCGAAGTCGATGCCGAAATCCGCGAGCCGTCCCACTGACGCAAAGACATCGCCTGCGCGGTGCTCGGCGATCACATCGAGCAGTGCCACGTATTCGTCTTCGTGAACGAGACCGAGCGCGTCGCGCACGCGGCTCGCGGTGATATCGCCGGTGCCGAGTGAGAGGACTTGATCGGCGAGCGAAAGCGCGTCGCGCATGGAGCCGTCGGCTGCGCGCGCGAGCATGCCGAGCGCGTCGGGTTCGATGCCGACCTTTTCCGCTGTCAGGACCGTTGAGAGGCGCTCGCGCACGTCGGCGGGACCGATGCGCTTGAGGTCGAACCGCTGCACACGCGAGAGCACCGGCGCGGCGGCCTGCGCGATTTTCTGCGGCTCGGTAGTGGCGAACACGAACACGACATGCGGCGGCGGTTCCTCGAGACTCTTGAGGAGTGTGTTCCACGCTTCGCGCGTGAGCATGTGCGCTTCGTCGATGATATAGACCTTGTGATGGTTTTCACCTGAGGGTCCGTACATCGCGCGCTCTCGCAGGTCGCGTGCATCGTCCACACCGCGATTCGACGCGGCATCGATCTCAACCACGTCGAGCGATGTCGAGCCCGCCCAAATGCGCGTGCAGCTTTCGCATTCGCCGCACGGCTCGTGATCGGGACGTTTGTTCTCGCAGTTGAGCGCCATGGCGAGCACGCGCGCGAGCGTAGTTTTGCCCGTGCCGCGCGGACCGCAGAAGAGATAGGCGTGCGCGATGCGATCGTTGGCGATCGCGTTTTTCAGTGTAGTCGCTACGTGGGACTGCACCGCCACATCTGCGAAACGCCTTGGGCGGTATTTGCGGGCCAGTGCTAGCGACATGCGTTCAAATTAGTCGCGGGCGGGCGGGAGGGTTAGTCCAAGGCGATGCGGAGTGGGGGGGGGGGG
>JANYIJ010000251.1 GCA_025362095.1 Gemmatimonadota bacterium
GCAGGCACCGCGTACTCGGAGACGGACCTGATCTCGCTTCCTCGAGGACCGACAGGCGTGCCTGTGCGCACGTTCGTCGAGTTCGTGCGAGGGAGGGTTCGCTGACGGCTCGCGCGCGCACGCTGCTGGCACTCCTGCTGGCTGCGTGCGCGCCACTCATGGCCGTCAGAGCACAGGTGGTTTCGGCGCGCGCGGATACGACCAGGCGATCGGCCACAGCAGACAGTGCTGCCAGCGCAAAGCGGACGCTGACGGCGGACGACACGGTCAAGCCGCCTCCGAAACTTCCTCCGCGCGATACGATCAAGACGCCGATCGCGCGCCCGTACACACCGCGCTCCACCGAGATCGGAGCGAACAGCTGGCACTGGGATCGCGATCAGCTGTTCGCGTCCCGTGCGATGTCGATGGGCGACCTGCTCTCGTCCGTGCCTGGCGTCACGCTCATAACGACGGGATTCCTGCTCGCGCCGCAGGTTGCCGCGTACTACGGCGATCCCGGCCGCGTTCGACTTTTTCTGGATGGAGTCGAGCTCGATCCGATCAACCCGCGCAACGGCGGCATTCCCGATCTCGCGCTCGTTCCACTTTGGTCGCTCGAAGATGTGAAGGTCGAGCGCGCCGCAGGGGAACTGCGCGTGCACATGCGGCTCTGGCGCGTCGAGCGCGTCACGGCGAACACGCGCACCGACGTCGTGACCGGCACTGAAAATCTGAATCTGTATCGCGGATATTTCGGCAAGCGATTCGACAACGGCGCCGTGATCCAGCTCGCGGGACAGCAGCAGAGCAATCGCTCGGTGGGAGGAATGGACGGCGACGCACTCGGCGGGCTCGCGCGACTTGGCTGGGCGCGCGGCAACTGGAGCGTCGACGCCACCTGGATTCATCAGGGAATCAACCGTAACGCCGGCGACCGCTTCATCAACACAGTTCCGCAGCTCCGGACGATGCCTCCGTATTTCGGCAGTGAAGGCATGGGATATCTGCGCGTCGCGTGGCGCGATCCCGAGACGAACGGGCCGTGGGCGCAGTTCATTGCTTCGACGTTAAACGAGGCGAAGGGCGACACCACGGCGAATCTCACCTCCTCGCTTGCCGGCGGCTCCTCGCGCGATTCCACCGACACGACCACGTCGCGGTCGCAGTATGTGCTCGCCGCTGGAATCACCAGATGGGGCGTGCGCCTGAGCAGCACGAATCGCATCCGCTCGATCAACGGCAAGATGTATTTTTCGCCCGGTGCGCGCGCCGAGTACGAGTCGCGGCTGCTCACGGTATCCGCGTTCGCAGAACGCGCAGTGGACTCGACCACGCGGACCGACGTGCTCGCTCGATTCGCGCCGTTCGACTGGTTGAACGTTGGCGGATCCGTCAGCCGGTCTGCGCCGAAGTCGGGAGCAGCGGGCGCGACGTCCACCAATACCCGCATCGAGATTGGCGTGCAGTGGCGGAATCGCTGGCTGACCGGCGGCGTCGTGACGCGAACCTCCGCACTCATTGCGCCGCCGATCGAGCTCGACACCACGCTGCGCGCGGTTCTCTCGCCGGCGGCGAATGGCGAGATCGTCGGCTTTCGGGGTCCACTCGCGCTCGGCATCAACCTCGATCTCGACGCGATCAACTGGAGCGCGACCGGGCCGTACCGGCCGCAGACGCAAGCGCGAGCCCGGCTCTGGTACTCGTCGAGTTTCCTGAAGCGATTCCCGCGGAACAACTTTCATCTGTTGCTCTCGGGCACGTTCGACTACTTCTCGACGATGTATGTGCCGAAAGGCACGGATCCGCTCGGCCAGAGCACGCCGGGGGCCGGGATCATCTCAGCATTGCTCGAGATTAAGATCTCGAGCGCGTACATCTTCTATCAGGTCCGCAATCCAGTCGGAGCGATATACTCCACGTATCCGGGGTACACGATGCCGCGACTCGTAAACATGTATGGACTCCGCTGGCAGTTCTGGAACTGAAAAACAGCAAACAAAAAACAGCAAACAGAACACAGAACACAGAGCACTCTATGCCATTGTCACACAGTAACTTAACAATCGCCATATGATACGCAGCATGACCGGTTTTGGCTCCGCCGAGGGCGACGTGGGAGGAGCGCGCGTCAGCGTCGAGGTCAGGACCGTCAATCACCGCTTTTTCAACCCGAGCGTGAAGCTCCCGTCCGCGTTTTCGCGATGGGAGGCCGAGGTGCGTGAGTCGCTTCGAAAACACATCGCGCGCGGCCACGTGACGATCTCCGCGCACATCGAGCGCGCAGAGACCGTGGGCGCGGTGATCGACGAAGCGAAGTTCGCGGCTCATGCGGCAGCGCTCAGAGCACTGCGCGACCGTCACGGTCTCGAGGGTGAGATCGACGTCGCCACCGTGCTCCGCATGCCTGACGTGATCCGCACGAGCGCGCCGGAAAACGCGGACGAAACCGCAGTTGGTTCCGCCGAAGAACTCGTCGCGATCGTCGAGGCCGCAGCCGCCGAGCTCACCAAGATGCGCGAAGCAGAGGGCGGGCGAATGGCCACTGTGCTGCTCGACCGCATGGCGCTGATAGAGGAATCGCTCGGACGAATCGCAGCGCGCGCTCCCGAGCGCGTGATCGCACAGCGCGACCGCCTTCGCGAGAACGTAAAGGTGCTGGCAGATGGCGTCGCGGTGGACGAGCAGCGGCTGGCGCAGGAGATCGCGATTCTCGCAGACCGGCTCGATGTAGGAGAGGAAATCGACCGTTTCCGCGCGCATGTGGCCGCGTTCCGCGACGTGCTCTCGCCCAAGGATCGAGAGCCGGTTGGCAAGCGCCTCGGCTTCATCCTTCAGGAGATGTTGCGCGAAGCCAACACCACCGGCAGCAAGGCGAACGACACGCAGATTCAGCGCGACGTGCTGCTTGTGAAGGAAGAGCTCGAGCGAATCCGCGAGCAGGTGGAGAACGTCGAATGAGTTCTTTTCCGCTCGTGCTCTCGGCGCCCTCGGGCGGCGGCAAGACCACGGTGACCAAGCTGCTGATGCAGCGCCGATCCGATCTCGGATATTCCGTCTCGTGCACGACCCGCGCACCGCGGGCGACGGAGCGGGATGGGGTTGATTATCACTTCGTCACCGATGACCAGTTCATGGCCCACCGCGAGCGCGGCGAGTTTGCCGAGTGGGCGGTGGTGCACGGCAAGTTCTATGGGACGCTCAAGGCTGAGGTCGCGAAGGTGCTGGCCGGCGGCAAGAATGTGATCATGGACATCGACGTCCAGGGGGCGGCGCAGTTCGCCCAAGCCTGGCCCGCGGCGGTGCTGATCTTCATGCTTCCGCCCTCGGTGGAGGTGCTCCTAGCCCGCTTGGAAGAGCGGAAAACGGAGGATGGAGCCACCCTCCTGACCCGGCTGAGAAGCGCCCATGCTGAATTACAGGTGGTAACTCGTTATCATTATGTGCTGGTGAATGACGACCTTGAGACGACCGTCTCGCGAGTTTCGTCGATCATCGACGCTGAAGGCGTGAAACGCGAGCGGATCAGCGCGCTCGATTCGCAGCTGGCCGGGCTGATCGGCAAGCTGGATTCCGAAATCAGCCGGCACACGAAATCTTAAAGAGGGACTGAACCATGCGCGTTTTTACTCCGAACGAAGTCACCGTCCACGCGGCCAATAAGTATCTCGCGATTCTCGTCGCGGCGAAGTACGCGCGCGTGCTGAACGAGTTTCCGCGCGATCGCTCGAAGAGCGGCGAGAAAAAACTGACGACGCGTTCGCTCGAAGAACTGTCCGGCGGCAACATCGAGTACCGCGTCGTTCCGCGCCGCCGGTCGGAGTAGCCGGCTCTTCCACGACAACGGCCGCGGATAGAGCAGCCGTGCGCCCCTTCGAGGGCCGGCGCGTTCTTCTCGGCGTCACGGGGGGAATCGCGAGTTACAAGACGGCGTGGCTGGCGCGACTCCTCGCGCAGGCCGGCGCTGAAGTGGATGTGGTGCTGACGAAGTCCGCCCGTGAGTTCATCGGCGCTGTGACGTTCGAGGCGCTCACCGGGCGCCCGGTGCACACGGAGCTGATCGCGGAGGGACATGCGCTCGACCACATCAAGCTTGCCCGTGGAGCTTCGCTGATGGTCGTCGCGCCAGCCACTGCTGATTTTCTCTCGCGCGCCGCCGCAGGCCGCTCCGACGATCTGTTGAGCGCCTGCCTGCTCGCCGCCAGTGCGCCGGTGCTGCTCGTTCCCGCGATGAACGATCGCATGTGGGCGCATCGCGCGACACAGGAAAACGTGGCCCACCTGAGATCGCTCGGATACACCGTGCTCGATCCCGAGGCCGGGCCGCTCGCATCGCCGCATGAGGGATCAGGACCCGGACGCATGCCCGAGCCCGAGCGGATTCTCGCGCACGTGGGCCGCATGCTCGAGGCGCGCGAGGCGCTCGCCGGGCGCCGCGTACTCGTGACGGCCGGGCCGACGCGTGAAGCGCTCGATCCCGTGCGGTTCCTCTCGAATCACAGCAGCGGAAAAATGGGCGTCGCGATCGCGGAGGCCGCATGGCGTCGCGGCGCCGACGTAACGCTCGTGGCCGGTCCGCTCTCGATTGTGCCGCCGCCAGACGTGCGAATCGTGCACGTCGAAAGCACCGAGCAGATGGCAGCAGCCGTGCGCGCGGAACTCCCCAATGCCGACGTGCTCGTAATGGCTGCGGCGCCCGCGGACTTCCGCGCGAAGAAAGTCGCTGACGGCAAAATCAAGAAGGCCCAACGGCCCGACTCCATCGCGCTGGAAAACACCGACGACATTCTCGCGACGACGCTCGACGCTCGGAAGAAAGGCGCGGTGATCGTGGGATTTGCGCTCGAGACGGATGACGTGCTGAAGCACGCCCGGGAAAAACTTGCGGCGAAGAAACTGGATTTGATCGTGGTGAACGATGCGCGCGAAGCGGGCGCCGGTTTCGGCGTCGACACAAATCGTGTCACGATTCTCTCGGCCACGGCGGAGCCGGCGGAGCTGCCGCTTCTCAGCAAGCACGACACGGCCGACGCGATCCTCGATCGCGTGCAAGAGATTCTTAATGGACGCTAGGGACCGGCTGCGCGAGTATCTCGAGCAGCGGCGTGAACTCGGCGAGAGCGAGTTCGTGCTCGATGGCTTGTCGGTGGACGAAGCGCTGAGCAAACTTGGCGTCCGCGGAGCAACGCCAGAGCCGGATACGCCGCGGAATGCGCGGGCGAGTGGGCCGGTGAGTGGTGACTGGCGGCAGGCACTGCGATCGGTCGGAGTGGATCAGCCGACAGCCGCGAAAGAGCCAGCGGTGAGCGATCCGGCGCTCAGCGATCCAGCTGTGAGCTTGCCTGCGGCAACGGCCAAGATTGGCCGCTACGAAATGCCGGCGCCGAGTGAGCCAAGCGAGAGCGCCTCGGGCGAACTCAAGCAGGGACTCGTAGTGGGACACACGATGGAGCCCGGCGCTGGAGCACTCGCGAATCTCGATTCCATCGATGCGATCGCGAAAGCCATCGCCGCATGCACGTCGTGTGGACTGCACGCGGGCGCAAAGAATCCCGTGCCCGGCGAGGGAAATCCACACGCCGGGTTCGTGGTGGTGGGCGAGGCTCCCGGCGCAACGGAAGATGAAACGGGCAGACCGTTCGTTGGAGCAGCGGGGCAGTTGCTGACGAAAATTCTCGCCGCCGTCAATCTGGCGCGCGAAGAGGTGTTCATCTGCAACGTCCTGAAGCATCGTCCGCCGGGCAACAGAAATCCCGCACCGGAGGAGATCAAAGCGTGCAGCCCCTTCTTGTTACGACAGCTGGAGCTTTTGCAACCCCGCGTGATCCTTGCCCTCGGCACGTTCGCGTCGCAAACTCTCCTACAGACAACGATACCGATAGGTAAATTGCGCGGACAGGTTCACCGCTATTACGGGGTGCCGCTCATCGTCACTTATCACCCCGCAGCGCTGCTACGGAATCCGTCGTGGAAGCGCCCCACTTGGGAAGATGTCCAGCTCGCCCGCAGAGTATTCGATAGCGCCCCAAGCGGCGCGTGATCCGTTCAAGGACCGCAAGCCTCCCTGGTCGGAGGATGCGGAACAGGCGGTGCTGGGCGCGATGCTGCTCGATGCAGACGCCATCACGCGCGCCGTGGAACTCGTCGATGAGACAATGTTCTATCGCGAAGCGCACCGGCGCATGTTCCGCGCGATGCTCTCGCTCCATCAGCAGGGAGCCGTACTCGATCCGCTGACGCTCGCGAACGAACTCGAAAAGCAGGGCGGGCTCGCCGCCGCCGGCGGCAAGGATTACATCGGCACGCTGCTCGACGTCGTTCCCACTGCGGCGAACGTCGAGTACCATCTGCGCATCGTGAAGGAAAAAGCGCTGCGCCGTCGCCTGATCGAAGTCGCGCAGGGTCTCGTGGTGGAAGCGCATGAGTCAGGCGCTGATGCGGCGGATCTGATCGATCTGGCCGAACATCGGATTTTTCAGGTCAGCCAGCAGCGCGGCACCGATGGCTTCACGCGCATCAAGGAACTGCTCTGGCCGGCGATGGAGCGCATCGAGTCGCTCAAGGACGGCGGCCCGCTCACGGGCGTGCCGACCGGCTTCAAAGATCTCGACAACATCACACTCGGATTCCAGCCATCCGATCTGATCATCATCGCTGCGCGCCCGTCGATGGGAAAAACGGCGTTCGTGCTGAACATCGCGCAATACGCCGCTGTCGAGAGCAACATTCCGGTGGCGATATTTTCGCTTGAAATGAGTAAAGAGTCTCTCATCCAGCGCATGCTGGCTTCAGAGGGATTCATCGATGCTCAGCGCTTGCGGTCGGGAAAGTTGAACAGCCAGGATCACTCGAACCTTGCCAAGGCGGCCGCTCTGCTCGGACAGGCGCCGATTTGGATCGACGACACGCCGGGGATCACGCTCTTGGAGATTCGTTCTCGTGCGCGCCGCCTGAAGTCCACGGCCGGCGTGAAGATGATCGTGATCGACTACCTGCAGCTCATTCAGGGACCGTTGAATTCCGAGAGTCGGCAGCAGGAAATCAGCCAGATCTCGCGCTCGCTCAAGATCCTCGCGAAAGAACTGAACGTTCCGGTCGTCGCGCTCTCGCAGCTCTCGCGCGCGCCGGAGCAGCGCACTGGCGAAAACAAACGGCCGCAGCTCTCCGATCTGCGCGAGTCCGGCGCGATCGAGCAGGACGCAGACGTCGTGATGTTCATCTATCGCCCCGAGATGTACGACCGGCCGGTGGACGACTCAGGCAACGCCACCAAGATGCCTGATGGCACGCCGATCGAAGGCCTCGCCGAGGTGATCGTGCAGAAGCAGCGCAACGGTCCCACGGGTCTCGTGCGGCTCAATTTCCGCAAGCAGTTCACGCGCTTCGAGAATTGGACTTCACGGACGCCCGGCTGAGTTGAGTCAGGAGACCTAAGCGGCAATGGGCGCGAAGGCCAAAACCGTCTACCGCTGCACCGAGTGCGGCGCCGAGCACCTCAGGTACGGGGGCAAGTGCGATACATGCGGCGAGTGGAACACGCTCGTCGAGGAAGTCGCCGCGCCGCGCGCACTGGCAGGAGCATCCGCGAGACGAAAGGCTGGGGTGACCGCGCTCGGCAGCGGCGGCGCCGTTTCGCCCACGCCGCGCATTCGCGATGTGATCGGCGCGGAGGATCACCGCCTGCGCACCGGCCTCGACGAATTCGATTTCGTGCTCGGCGGCGGAATCGTTCCGGGCTCGATGGTGCTCGTGGGCGGCGAACCGGGAATCGGAAAATCCACGATCCTGCTGCAGGTGGCGGCGCAGCTGCAGTCCACCGACGTGCGGACGCTGTATGTCTCCGGTGAAGAATCACCGCTGCAGGTGAAGCTCCGCGCAGACCGCCTCGGCGGACGCTCCGGCGATGTCGAGCTGCTGGGTGAAACGCTGCTCGAGACGATTCTCGCGACGGCGGGCGATCGCGCGCCCGCCGTGATGATCGTCGACTCGATTCAAACGGTCTTCACCGGCGATCTCGAAGGCGCGCCCGGAAATGTGGGGCAGGTGCGCGAGTGCGCCGCACGCCTCATGCGGTTTGCAAAGGAAAGTGGCACCGCCGTGTTCGTCGTGGGGCATGTGACCAAGGGCGGAGGCATCGCAGGGCCGAAGACGCTCGAACACATCGTCGACACGGTGCTGTACTTCGAGGGCGAGGGCTCGCTCGATCATAGGGTGCTTCGCGCGACGAAGAATCGCTTTGGATCCGTGGATGAGATCGGCGTGTTTCGCATGACGCAGCAGGGGCTCATCCCGGTTGAGAATGCGTCCGCTCTATTTCTCGGAGATCGCGAGCGGCATCACACGTCGGGCAGCGCGATCACCGCGATTCTCGAGGGCACGCGGCCGATGCTGCTCGAAGTGCAGGCGCTCGCCGCGAAGGCGGGATTCGGAACGCCGCAACGCGTGGCCGGCGGTTACGATGGTCGGCGGCTCGCGCTTCTGCTCGCGGTGCTCGACAAACGCGCAGGGCTGTCGTTCGCCAATCTCGATGTGTTTCTCAACGTGGTGGGCGGCGTGCGCATGCAGGAGCCCGCCGGCGATCTCGCGGTCGCGGCTGCCCTAGCATCGAGCATTTACGATAAGGCACTTTCAACGGATGCCGTGTTCATCGGCGAAGTCGGGCTTGGCGGAGAAATCCGCGCCGTGAGTCAGACTGAGCGCCGCCTCGCGGAAGCCGAGAAAATGGGAATGAAGGTTGCTTACGTCAGCGAGCGCAGTGTGCCAAAGCGTGCGCCGAAATCGATCAAAGTCGAGGGAGTGCCCTCACTGACCGACCTTTTCAAAAAGCTGTTTCGATGAGCGTGCGCGACGTGGGCGTGGTGATTGTGGCGGCGGGCGCGAGCACACGCACGACCGGCACCGAGCAGGGGCAGCTGAAGCAGCTGCGCTGGGTGGCGGGGAAACCCATGCTGCTGCACTCGCTGCAAACGTTCCAGCAGCGCGCTGACGTCGCGATGGTCGTGTGCGTGCTGCCGCACTCGTATGCGGGCGATCCGCCGCCATGGATTTTCCAGTGCGACGTCGAGCGCATGCTCATCTCGGTCGGCGGCAAAGAGCGCAGCGAGTCGGTTCAGAATGGAATTGAAGATCTTCCGGATGAATGCCGCATCGTGCTGATTCACGACGCTGCGCGCCCTCTTGTTTCTCCGGCAATGATCGATCGCGTGGTGCTTGAGGCGCGCAAGGGACACGGCGCGATCGCCGCGCTGCCGGTGGTCGACACGCTGAAAGAAGTCGACGCAAGCGGATCGATCCTGAGGACCATCGAGCGCACGAATCTCTGGCGCGCGCAGACGCCGCAGGGATTTCCGCGCGAGATGATCGATCGCGCGCATCGTGAAGCGCGCGCAGCGGGCGTGACGGCGACGGATGACGCCGCGCTCTGCGAACGGCTCGGCATGCCGGTGGTGGTTGTGCGCGGCAGCGAGCGCGCGCTGAAGGTCACCGAAGACGGCGACTTCGCGCGCGTCGACGCGCTCTTCCCGCTTCCAGAATGACTGCGGCCGGCCGCGGCGTGCCGTTCTGGTCTCCGCCTGAAGTCGAGGGTTCGATCGCCGGCACGCTGGCGCATCTCGCAAACAATGGTGTGCTCGCGTATCCAACCGAGACGGTCTACGGATTCGGCGGCGCGATCGACAGCGCATCGGTCGACCGCCTCGTGAGCATGAAGCACCGGCCGGCGGGGAAGCCGTTTTTGCTTCTCATCTCCGGGAGTGAAATGATCGAGCGCCTGGGACTGCAGCTCTCGCGTTCGGCATCGCAGCTCGCCGCGCGTTTCTGGCCGGGCCCGCTCACGCTGGTGCTCAGCGGCGGCGAGCGGCGGGTTTCGCCGCGCTTGCGCGGGCCCGAGGGTGGCATAGCAGTGCGCTGGACGTCGCATGCGGGGCTGCAGCGGCTGATCTCGGCGATGGGCGATCCGCTCACGTCGACGAGCGCGAATCTGCCCGGCCATCCGGCGGCGATGAACGCTGGTGAAATTGCAGACGAGTGGAGCGCCGAAATCACGAGCGGGCAAATTCGATTGCTCGATGGCGGCGAATTGCAAGCGAGTTCGCCGTCGACGGTGGTTGATTGTACTACGAAGAAGTTGAGAGTGATCCGGCCGGGGGCAATTCCGGTTTCGTTGTTGAGAGAGAGTGTGCCTGATTTGATCGGGGATAGGTGAAGTGGCAGTGCATGTTAGTTGGCTCAGAGTTCAAGCTCAGAGTTTGCGTCTCATCGCTTGGCAGTGTCATAGCTCGTCCTTCAGCGCTATAAGCTTTGAAAGGCGAGCCATGACACTGCCAAGCAATGAGACGCAGTCACTGAGCTTGAACCGTGAGCTTCTACTTCCTTAGATTCGCCGGATATCGGTCGCGTCTAGAGGAGATTTGCTAGTGAAAGTTTTGTTCGTGTGCACCGGCAACACCTGTCGCAGCGCGCTCGCAGAAGCGATCGCGGTGCGCGAGGCCGGCGCGCGTGGCATGCATGATGTGATCCCCACGCGCGCCGGCACGAGCGCATGGGACGGCGCGCCCGCGTCTGACGGCGCGCTGCTGGTCGGCATT
>JANYIJ010000028.1 GCA_025362095.1 Gemmatimonadota bacterium
AAACGTGCCCCGTGAGATCGTACGACTGTGTTCCGATGCGCAGCGAGACGACGCTGAACGTGAGCTTGAGGCTGTCCTTGGAATTCTCGCTGCGCGTGGACTCGTCGACCTTTAGCACCACGCTGCTGCCCGACGGGATCATGGCGCCATCCGATCCATATACAGACTCGGCGAGAACCGCTGTAAAGCGATCGCCGGGTTTGAACGTATTGGTGCAAACGCGCGCGACGGGGCGCACGGTGAACGTGGTCCCAACAATGATCGTGCCCATCGCCGGTGCCGCAGACGGTGCTGCAGCCGGTGCTGCAGCCGGTGCTGCACCCGCCGCCGGCGCAGGCAGCAGGCCCGCTCCGCCCGACACGGGCACTGGAGAGTCCACCACGGGGGCGTTGTCCGTCGAGTTCAGCGGACGGACGACGACTTGCTGCTCAGGCGGCTGTCGCGGCTCCGGCGCCCTGGCCACCTGCACGGGTTTCGGCGCGGCCTTTTTGGGCGTCGGTGCCAGCGCGACCGGCGCGTCGTTCAACTGCGGCTGCGCGGGAGCGCTCGGGGCGAGCTGGATTTCACGGGCCGGCGCGCCATTCGCCTGCTGAGTTCCCTTGTCTCTGCAGGCAGCAACTCCGGCGAGAATGAAGAGCAGCGGCAACGTCACGGACGGAGCGGTGTACTGTGATCGCATGGATTTCTCATGGTTGGGAACGCGCACCAAAATGTACTACCGCCGAAGTGCCTGCAGGTTGCAGCACACCTTCATGGAGGCCTGATGATTCGACGTTCCGCCGTCGCCGTCGCCATCGCCATCGCGTCTTGCGCCGTCTTGTTGATCTCAGGCACCGCCAGTGCGCAGCGCGCCAGCATCGCCGTCGGCGCGGCCGTGCCTGTGGGCGATTTTACAAACGCGGCCGGCACCGGCTACGACATCCAACTTCAGGCCCGCACGGAACCGATGATTGGGCCGCTGTCGCTGCGCCTTGATGTCGGCTTCGACGGTTTTTCCGGAAAGGGCACTGTTTCCAAACTGACGGTATCCGCGCAGTCGATCAGCATCATGGGCGACTTCAGCCCGATGTTCTACTGGGTCGCCGGGCCCGGATTCTACCAGATGCCGGGGCGACAGTATCTCGGAGCGCAGGTGGCGCTGGGAATGAACATCCCGGTCTTTCGCTGGGAAGGTTTTCTCGAGGTGAGCGGTGTACGCTTCTTTTCGCCCCGGCCAATTACATCGTACGTCCCTGTGCGCTTCGGAATCCGCCTCTGATCAGAGCCGCCGGAGGAGGAACTCCGGCGTCCACTGCTGCAGCTTAGTCGCGAGCAGCGCGAACCGGTTCGTAACCATGAGCACGCCGACGAAAATCAGCAGCGCTCCGGCCACGCGATTCACCCAGATCATTTTTCCTTTGTGCCGCGCGAAGAAGGCGAGAAATTTCTCGACGAACAGCGCGGCAACCACGAACGGCACCGCGAGCCCGAGCGAGTAGCTGAACAGCAGCAGCACTCCGCGTGAGAGTTCATTCGTGTTCGCGGCGAGCGCGAGAATCGCTCCGAGGATCGGCCCGAGGCATGGACTCCATCCCGCGCCGAACGCGATGCCCACGACGACCGTGCCGAGATATCCCAGCGGCTTTTCCGCGAGGTGCACGCGGCGCTCGCGCATGAACGCCGAGATGTTGAGCACGCCCAGCAGGTAGAGCCCGAACACGATAATCAGCGCGCCCCCCGCGCTCGACACGAGATAGCGATAACGGAGCAGCAGGCGGCCCAGCGTGGTGGCAGTGGCGCCGAGCGTGACGAAAATCAGCGTGAAGCCCGCGATGAACAGCAGTGCATGGACCAGCGCCGTGCGCCGCGCCTTGGTCACGTCCTCGAGCGAGAGGCCCGTGATGAAGGTGACGTAGCTCGGAATGAGCGGCAGCACGCAGGGCGAGAGAAAACTCAGCAGCCCCGCGGTGAACGCGATGAATACCCCGAGTCCGGCGCCAGCGTCGTTCACGAGCGTGCCTCTGCCGCGGCAGGGTCGGCGACGCGGCTGCAGTCCGCGCACGTGCCGTAGATCACGAGGCGGTGCCGCTCGCGAACGAACCCGTGCGATTCGGCGACGCGGCTGGTCATGCGTTCGAGCGCCGCATCGCGAAACTCCTCCACGCGGCCACACACCGTGCAGAGGAGCTGCTCGTGATGCGGAAGCTCACGTTGCGGCTCGAACCGGCGGAATCCCTCGCCGCGATCTCGTTCGACGAGCAGGCCGCTCTCGAGCAGCACGTCGATCGTTCGATACACGGTGGCGGTGCCCACCTTGAGGCCGTTCGATGCGAGCGACTCGATCAATTCTTCTGCGGAGAGATGGCGGGGCGAGTTCAGCAGAAGTTCGGCGATGGCAAGGCGCTGTGGCGTGAGCGGCAGCTGGCGCTCGCTCATCCACGCGCGAAAGCGCTCGATTACGGGCTGGTCTGCCACGCGGGTTCGTTGATCAGTGCGAGGAGTTCACGGCCGGTGAGGCGTGTCGGCTCGATCGCTTCCCCTGCGCGCTCCTGCACTCCGCGGACGACCGCCTCGACCGTCTCAAGCGGCGCGTCGGCCTGCGTCTTCACCTCGATTTCCCACTTTCCACGCTCGGGTCCTTTGCGAGTGAGGCGATACCATGCGGTGTGCACCTCGAGACGCGGCGTGTGCAGCACGAGCTCGAGCGTCGGCGCTGGTTCGGCGGCCACGACGGCCACGCCGGTTTCGAGCTGGCCTTGCCGGATCGCCGGAAACAGGTGGATCTCGACGATTCGATCGGCGGGCACCCGCTCGAGAATCGCCTTGAGGAACCGCTCGCCCGTTTCGGTCAGCATTCCTAAACTTACTGAGTTCACCGCGCCCGGACTACGCTAGCGCTAGCGCTAGTGCGACGGACGACAGACGACGCCCCCCACCCCTTGTGACGCCGCCTGCCGCCCGCCGACTTACACTCACTTCACGACGGCTGAACCGAGACGACGCCGCGTGCTTCACAGCATTACCACGGGATCCCTGTCAAACGTCACACGAAGGTCGCCGCGGGCCGGAACGTCGAACGTTGTCAGAAAGCGCCGGGCGAGGCGGGTCAGCGCCGCAGGCTTGGTGCTGCGCAGCAGTAAGTGCCAGCGCCACCGCTGTTTGATGCGCTCCACGGGACACGGCGCGGGACCGATCATCTGCACGCCTTCAAGCCCCGGCTGGGCCAGCGCCCCCTCGAACCACGCTCCAGCGGCTATCGCGAATGCGACCGTTTCGGGCTGGCCTACGCCGCTGAACACGATATTCGCCAGCCGCACCGTCGGCGGATACGCTGGCTCCTCGCGGCCCGGCAGCTCTTCGGCGACGAATGATTCGTAGTCGTGCGTGATCGCGCAGCGCACGGCATGGTGCGTGGGCACGCGCGTCTGGATGATCACGAGGCCGCCCTTTGGCCCGCGGCCCGCGCGGCCCGCCACCTGGCTCAGCAGCTGAAACGTGCGCTCCGACGCGCGAAAATCCGGAAGATTGATTCCAACGTCGGCGTCGATCACGCCGACGAGCGTGACGTTTGGAAAGTCGAGCCCTTTGGCGATCATCTGCGTGCCGAGCAGCACGTCCACTTCTCCGCGTCCCACGCGATCGAGAATGTCGGCGTGCGCCCATTTTCCGCTCGTCGTGTCCACATCCATGCGCGCGATCCGGGCCACGGGTAGCTGCTCGGAGAGGAGTTTCTCCACCTGCTGTGTGCCGAGTCCGCGCTGACGCAGTGTGAGCGCGCCGCACTGCGGGCAGGTGTCGGCCGCGGCCTCCTGGCGCCGGCAGTAGTGGCAGACAAGACGCTCCGGCGAGCGATGCAGCGTCAGCGAGATCGAGCAGTCCGGACATACGGCAACCCATTCGCACGAGCTGCACTGCACGAACGACGCGAAACCGCGCCGGTTGAGCAGGAGAATGCTCTGCTCTCCCTTGGCGAGCCGGTCTACGAGCGCGCGCTCCAGCGGCTGACTGAGAATTCCGCGCACCTGTCGCTCGGCGGCGGTCATCTGCACGGCGCGAGTGTTAGATCGCAAATCGACGATCTCCACTTTTGGAAGCGCACCGCCGCCCACTCGCGCTGGAAGCGAGAGCAGCCGGTATTTGCCGCTGCGCGCATTCACCCAGCTCTCGAGACTCGGCGTGGCGCTGCCGAGCACGCACACCGCGCCGGCTTCGCGCGCGCGAACGATTGCCACCTCACGCGCATGATAGCGCGGCGATTCGCCCTGCTTGTAGCTCGACTCGTGTTCTTCGTCGACCACAATCGCGCCGAGATCCGGAAGCGGTGCAAATACAGCGGAGCGCGCGCCGACCGCGATGCGGCGCTCGCCGCTGCGCAGGGCGAGCCACGCGTCGTAACGCTCGCCGTCGCTGAGTCCCGAGTGCAGCACGGCTACCTGCTGTCCGAACACTGCGCGGAAACGATCGACGGCCTGGGGCGTGAGCGCGATCTCCGGCACGAGCACGATCGCGGTGCGACGCTGGACCTGCACGACGTGCTTCAGCAGCTCGATGTAGACGAGCGTCTTGCCGCTGCCGGTGATGCCATGCAGCAGGGCGACGTCGCCGCCATTGGCCGCGATGAGCGCCGCGATCGCGTCGCGCTGCGCGGCGGACGGCTCGTGCGGCTGCGCGGGCGGCGCGTCGCGCAACGCGAACGGATCGCGCGAAACTGTCTGCTTCTCGATGCGCGCGAGCCCGCGCTTAACGAGACCGCTCACGACGGCGGGCGAGCACGCGAGCGTCGCCACCGCCTGCTCCACCGACGCGCGGCCGCCGAGCGACTCGATCAGCTCGTACAGGGCGCGCTGCTGCGGTGAACGCACAAACGTTTTCTCGCGCTCGAGCAATGAGGAGAGCTCGCGGGCGAGCACGAGCATGCGCCGCGCCTTCACGCCGGGCTCCGGCCGTTTCGCCGCGCCGAGCGCTGCGGGAAGCGCGGCGCGCAGCACGAGACCGGGCGGCGCAACGTAATAGTCCGACATCCAGCGACACACCGCGAGCAAATCGGGCCGGAACGCAGGCTCGGCGTCGGGAACGTCGAGAATGAGTTTCGGCTTGGTTTCTCCGAGCGCGACGCCGTCGCTCTCGCCGAGGCAGTACCCAACCGCGCGTCCTCCGCGCACGGGCACGACGACGCGCGACCCGGGCACGAGCGGGTGCCGGGTCTCGCCCTCTACTGCGTATGTGAAGTTTCGAAAGAGCGGCAGCGGAAGGGCGACGTCGACGAGCCGACGATCGGGCACGGAACGCGCGGTCATGCCGTCGTCGTTTTGCTTTCCTGGTTTTCCTGCCGTACCCCGCCCGATGTCTCTTGGGCGCCGGGACCGCCAGCGCGCACGCGCTCCGGCACGCGCGCGTTCACGCTGTGCAGATATTCGAGGAGTGCGTCGGCGAGTTCGCGACCGGTCTGGTAGCGGGCCACGGGATCTTTCGAGAGGCAGCGCATCGCGATCGCGGCGAGCGGCGACGGAAGCTTGGAGTCGACCTCGTGCAGCGGCACCGGAGCCTCGTGCACGTGCTTGTAGCCAATCGAGTAGCCATCGGCGCCATCGAACGGAGGAAATCCGACGAGGCATTCGTAAATCATCACGCCCACGGCGTACAGATCGGCGCGACCGTCTAGCATTTTCCCCATCGCCTGCTCGGGTGCCATGTAGTGCGGCGTTCCCATCGCGCGCCCGCCGGCCGTGAGACGGCCGTGAAAATGCGCGGTGGCAATTCCAAAATCGGTGAGCATCGCGTTGCCGTCGTCGTCGAACAACACATTATCCGGCTTCACATCGCGATGGATGACACCGTGACGGTGCGCGTAGTCGAGCGCGCAGCTCACCTGGCTCGCGATGAAGGCTGTGCGTTCGGCGGAAATGATGCGATCGCGCATCAGGTCATCGGCGAGACAGCCGCCGCCGAGAAATGGCATGACGAGATAGACCACTTCGCCGACCTCGCCGTAGTCGATCGGCGTGGCGATCAGCGGGTGGACGAGCCGGCTCGAGGCTTCGGCCTCGCGGCGAAAGCGCGTGCGCATTTCTTCGTCGCGCGCGAGATGCGAGTGCACGACTTTCACGGCGAGCGGACGGCCGAGGCGTTCATGCTCGGCCGCGTACACATCGGCCATGCCACCGGATCCCACGCGGCGCAGGATGCGATAGCGATTTCCCGTGGCCTGGCGCAGCGCGGTGATCAGCGCGTCGGGAGCCTCGGTGGCCGTCCGGATCTGCGGAAGCGGCGCGGCGCACTTGGTGCAGTCGCGCGCGGCGTTGCGATTCCAGGTTCCGCAGTCGGGACAGAACAGAGTGGGGCTCCGGCGGGAGGGAGAGTCAAAGTTACTGCGGGTGCTGGATCGCTGCGAGCGGCGGGGATGAAATGCTTAGCCGACATGGAGAACAGCGAGCCGACAGCCGAGAGACTTAAGGGCAGCGCTGTTAGCTCACGGCGATAAGACAACAGCTCTAAGAAAAAGGCGACGTGACGGTGCAGTGTGCATTCCACGCACGAATCGGTAACGACGCCGTTGTCTAATGGCTAATGTCTTATCGCCGTGAGCCAACAGCGCTGCCGTTAAGTCTTACGGCCGCCGGCTAACAGCTAGAGCAGCGCTCTCATATGCAGCACTGCGGCCTCTCCAAGCCGCTCGGGTGCATACCCACCCTCGAGCGCACTGACGACTCGCCCGCCGCACCACTGCTCCGCGCGGGAAACAAGCTCGCGAGTGAGCCGCGTCACATCGTCGAGCTCGAG
>JANYIJ010000057.1 GCA_025362095.1 Gemmatimonadota bacterium
CGAGATCCTCTGAAAATCTGTAGGTCTCGAGAACGCACTTCTTCAAGCACGTGCCGCCTTTGAATACCCATTTCGACGAAGTCGTCGCATTCCGCGCGATTCCCGCGAGTAGCCAGCCGAGCACGTAGTCCTTCTCGACGACTTCGGGCGCGAGCCCCCACTCGCGCGCCCGGAGCAGAATCTCGGTCTTGCTGATCACTCGGCGTCGCTGTCGAGCGAGATGTTCAACCAGACGCCCCAGCGGGTGATCAACTTGCCCTTCCTCTTGATGCTGGGATCAAATCGTACGTATCCGGTCTTGATTCTCGCACGCAATGCCGCCAGCAACCCGTGCGCGTGCGGCGCCATGCGTTCGAGCAGCACGCCAAGTCTTCCCGCGCCGCCGCCCGAGATACCGCCTGACAATTCGCCGAGCAAACGCTCCGACGAGAACGAATCACTCTGAACAGCTTCACGCACCACTGCCGCAAGCATGCGTCCGCCGCCGAGCCACGCCGGGTGCACGCACCCGTCAATGATTGTGCGTTCACGTGTGGCGACCGATACCGGTCCGTTCGCTCGCCACACACGTTCAACACCGCGGTGGCCATCCCATTTGCGATACGCGAGTCGAAAGGCACTGTCGCCAATCGAACGATTCGATGCACGGATCTTGTTCGAGGTTACAACGAACGTCGATCGAAACAGCTGTTCGGTCAGTCCCCGATGACCTGCAGCGGTCCAGCCGCCGATATAGCACGGATGCCAGAGCCGTTGCGCGAGAATCCACGGGTCCTCCACCGCGAGGCGTTCATGAGCCGACGCGTCGAGCGGTCTTACCTCATAAAATCCGCGTCTCACGCGGTGCACCCAGCCCGCACGGACAAGTCGACCAAGCCGCCGAGAGGCCGATTCTGAATTCATGCTCCATGCAGCAGCCGCGTCAGCAACGCTGACGAGCTTCTGCGGCCCTGCTCGACGGGCGAGTGAAGCGATATGTGCGCGGGCTCCGTTCGGAAATCTCATAGCTGTATTACTACTCATAAAACGTACATAAATCAAGCTGTTTCTGTAGTAATAATATAGTACAATATTATGCCAGACTTTCAACCGCAACTCATTTGAGTGCCACTGGCGACACGGCCGTCAACGCGATCGCGGCGACTTATGGCCGAGACATCGCGAGCAAGATCGCCGCGCAGCTGAGAGCGCACCGCGACGAGCGGCCTGCCGCGTACACGCCAGAGATTCGCTCAGGATGGACGACGCTACACGGGATCGACCGAACCGTCGCGATGCACGAACCGGTGCGCGACTTCCGTATGACGGTGACGGATCGATATCGGATCCGTCAGATGCGGTTCGGAAGGTTCAGCGCAGGTCGCTTTTTCATGAGACATGGTTCGACTCCGACGGGGAGCGCCGGTTCGCCGTATTGCTCGAAGACGAGCCGGATCAGGCGATCAAGTGGTTCCGGCCAGGGCCGCGCGACATCCACCTCTACTGGAACGCCGACCAGCAGTACGAGCCGGATTTCATTGTCGAGACTGCGCAACAGAAGCTGATGATCGAGGTGAAGAGCGCCGACGAGATCGAAGATTCGGACGTTCAGAAAAAGGCGCGTGCGCTGTCGACTGGTGCTCGCACGCGAGCGCACACTCGGATACTTTCGGCGGTAAGCGGTGGAAGTACCTGCTCGTGCCCGATACCGCGATCGGGCCAACCGCGACGCTTGACGCGCTGATCGCGCAGTACGAGGTGCGCGCGTAGCATCGCACCAGAGGAAGGGGACCATGGAACGTCGTGACGTATTGAAGGCATTCGGAACCGCGGCTGCGTTCACCCTTTTGCCGCGCACGGCGGAGGCGGCGTGGAAAACGATCGCGATGTTTCCGGGCGCGCCGCTGCGGGTGCTCACGGACGAGCGCGCGGTTCTTGTTGCGGCGCTCGCCGACGCGATCATCCCGCGCACCGATACGCCGAGCGCGACCGACGTTGGAGTCCCCACATTCATCGACGTGATCGTCGCCGAAAATTACAGCGACGAGGAGCGCGCGGTGTTCCTCTCGGGACTCGACCTGATCGGCGCGCGGCTGAGGCGCGGCGACGCCACGTCGTTCGCGGGGCTGTCGCCCGAATCGCAGCAATCACTGCTCGATGCTCTCGACCAGCCCGTTGATCGCCAGGCTCCGGACGCCCGCGCGTGGCAGCGGCTCAAAGGGCTGGTCGTCCATGGCTACTTCACGAGCGAGCGCGTGCAGAAGGACGTGCTCAAGAGCGTCATCATGCCCGGAAAGTTCGACGGCAACGCGCCCATGAAGACCGCGGGATCGTCCAATGGCTGAGATCACGAAGTTCGATGCGATCGTGGTCGGATCCGGCATCAGCGGCGGGTGGGCCGCCAAAGAACTGAGCGAGCGCGGCCTGAAGACAATCGTCCTCGAGGCGGGCGGCCCGACAGATTCGAGTGACTTTGTGGAGCACGTGCAGCCGTACGAGATGCACTTCCGCGGCTATGGCGATCGCAAAGCGCTCATGCGCGACTATCCCATCCAGCGCGAATGCTACGCGTGCGACGAGATGGGGCACAAATTCTTCGTGAACGATCACGAGAATCCCTACACCGCGCCGGATGATGCGCCGTTCCGCTGGTTCCGCGGGCGCCAGGTCGGCGGACGATCGATCACGTGGGGCCGGCAAGTGTATCGCTGGAGCGATCTCGATTTCACCGCGAACGCGAAAGATGGCCACGGCACCGACTGGCCGATTCGCTACGCCGATATCGCGCCGTGGTATTCACACGTCGAAAATTTCATCGGCATCACCGGCGCGCACGAAGGGCTCTCTCAGCTTCCCGACGGCGAGTTCCTTCCCGCGATGCCGATGACGATCGTGGAACAGGAAGCGAGCGCGAAAATTCGCTCGAAGTTCGGCGGGCAGCGCGTGATGACGATCGGCCGCGCCGCGATCCTCACGCAAAATCACAACGGCCGCGCCGCGTGTCATTACTGCGGCCCGTGCGAGCGCGGGTGCGTCACGCACTCGTATTTCAACAGCATCGGCTCCACGCTTCCCGCCGCGGCGAAAACCGGCAGGCTCACACTGCGCCCGCACAGCGTTGTCGCGGAAGTGCTCTACGACGCGAAACGCGGCCGCGCGCGCGGGGTGCGCGTGATCGACGCGGTCACGATGAAAGAAACCGAATTCGAGGCCCGCATCGTTTTCCTCTGCGCCTCGGCGATCGAGTCGACTCGGATCTTGCTGAACTCCGCCAGCCCGCGGTTCTCAAACGGACTCGCGAACTCCAGCGGCACGCTCGGACGCTACGTCATGGATCATCACTACGGCTCCGGCGCGTCGGGACATTACCCCGGTCATGCCGATCGCCGCACGACAGGCAGCAGGCCGAACGGTATTTACATCGCGCGCTTCAGAAACGTGAAGGACGCGCATCCCGATTTTCTGCGCGGCTACGGCATGCAGGGTGGATCGGGGCGCTCGGGCTGGGGCAGAGGAAGTTCGATGGCGGGATACGGCGCCGCGTTCAAGCAGTCGCTCGTCGACGAGCTCGGCCCATGGAATCTCTCCGCGTCCGGATGGGGCGAGACGCTGCCGCACGAGGACAATCGCATCACGCTCGATCCCGCGGTGAAAGACAAGTGGGGAG
>JANYIJ010000082.1 GCA_025362095.1 Gemmatimonadota bacterium
TCACGCGCAGGACGTTCTTCGGCACACGGCCTTCCGTGGTCTGCGGAGCTCGCGTCGCGACCGGTTTCATCGGCGTTGTGGGCGAGTTCGTATTCGCCACCATCACCGGCGTGCGACGCGGAAGCGTGGCCGAGTGATCGGTGGGCGAGTCCTGATTCGCGTGCGCGTCGGGGTCGAGCGCCTGAACCGCGCTGAGATCCACGGGGATCGTCGCGCGTGATTCCGACTGGCTCGTGTACACCTGGTGTCCCACGCCCTCGCCGGCAGACGCAACACTGAGCCCGGCGCCGTCGAATCGCACGGCGATCACCGTGATGTTGTCCGGTCCACCGTTTTCGTTCGCGAGATCGATCAGTTTCTTGCAGACGTTGACGAGATCGGGTTCTTCCTTGACGACGGTCGAAATGTCGACCGTGCGGATCTGTCCGGAGAGTCCGTCGCTGCAGAGCACGAGCACGTCGCCGCGGCGAACCTGCTGGTGCGTGAGGTCGACCTTCACCACCGGCTCGGGGCCGAGCGCCTGCAGAATGATATTGCGGCGCTCGCTGACTTCGGCCTCTTCAGCAGTAAGCTCGCCGGCCTCGACGAGCTTTTGCATGAGCGACTGATCTTTCGTGATCTGCTGCGCGACGTCGTTGCGGACGAGGTACGCGCGGCTGTCGCCGACCTGCGCGAGATAGAGTGTATCGCCGAGGAGGCCCGCGATCGTGGCGGTGGTGCCCATCCCGCGATTTTCAGGATGCTCGGTGGCGTAGCGATGAATGCGCGCGTTTGCAGTTTCGGTGGCTGCCTTGATGGAGCGCGCGAACGTTTCGGGATCGTGTGATGTGCCACTGCGCCAGCGTGTGTCGAGCTCGGACAGAACGACTTCGGTGGCCATGGCACTGGCGACTTCGCCGGCTGCCGCGCCGCCCATTCCGTCGGCGACCATGAAGAGCGATCCCAGCTTGCCGGGCGTGTGGGTTCGCACCTCGGGCTGGAGCGTCGCGTTCATGCTGTTGAGGTCCGCGACGACGAACGAATCTTCGTTATGCTCGCGCGTTCGCCCCACGTCGGTTTTGCCGAAGACGTGGACGATGATCTCGCCGGAATTGGGTGGGCTGTTGGCGGTCACGAAGGCGAGGTTACGTGGCGGGCTGATTACTGGACAGTGGAACCTAACGCGGCAGTCGGAGGGTGCGCGAGGAGGAGGTCTACTATTTCGGGGTGACGTGGATCACACGCGGGTCACTTGCAGTACGGCGTAACCTGCGCCGCCGACTTAACATGGCTGCTGTGCTTTGTTGAATCCGTTAGGGCTCCCGTGGGGTCGTTCGCAATGATGTCCTTTGCCGAGCGGCACATGCGGTCTTGATCGTTTAGCGCGCCGTACGCCAGAAATAGCACGTACGAGGCATTACTGCGTGGGAGTCCCGACAGTTTCGGAATCAAGGGATTCACTGCGTCCAACGCGTCCTTCGCATCGGCGCCGGTCGCGGAGGCGTCGCTCAGCTTCGAATTCCAGTACGCCGTGATCGCGGTGGGCGAATCTGCGACTGACGGCGCCGGACCTGTTGGTGCAGCTCCCGTCGTCGTCGGGATGTTCACGAGTCCCTTCTTCATCTGCACAACGGCCGACTTCTCGCCGCCCTTCTTCGTGTCGGTCGGCGGCGCCCCCGTCTTCGACGGATCCGCCGCCGCCGTCCCGCCACCCGCCGGCGCATTCTGCACCGCGGCCTCGGTCTTCGCTGCCGGCGCTCCGCCACTCGGCTTCATGAACACCACCGCCCCGCCAATTCCCGCGATCACCACCACCGCCGCCACAATCATCATCACCGGGCTCTTCTTCGCCGCAGCGGGCACAATCGGCGCGCCGACTGGTGGCGTCTCGATCTTCGCCGTCGCCCCGCCCCTCGGAGCCATTCGCGTCTTCGGCAAATCCGCCGCAGCAGATGCGCCCATCACCATCGTCCCCGCGGCCGCTGCGACCGCCGCAGGCATGTTCTCCACGGCCTTCGAAATGTCGCGACCGAACTCGTCAGACTTCTGATACCGCTCGTCCGCATCGCGAGCGAGCACGCGGTCCATCACCGTCTGCAGTTCCGCAGGCCACTCAATGTCTGGCCGCATATCCGCGAGCGTCTTCGGATGATCCGTGAGCCGCATGATCATCGCTTCCTGAGCAGAATTGCTCGGAAACGGCAGCAGCCCCGTCAGACAATTAAACGCCACCAGTCCCAGCGAATAGATGTCGCTGCGCCCGTCGAGCTTGTCGCCCGCGAGCTGCTCGGGACTCATGTATTCCGGCGTCCCAACGACGAGGCCGGTCTTCGTCACCTTCTGCGCGTCGCTCGAGCTCGCCTTCGCAATTCCAAAGTCCACAACCTTTACCACATCCGCGCCGTCGCGGTCCTTCGCGATCATGATGTTGTCGGGCTTCAAATCGCGATGGACGATTCCGTAATCGTGGGCCACTGCAAGCGCGTCTGCCGCCTGATGGATGATCGATGCCGCGCGCGGCGCCCCCAAACTGCCGTTCTTCTCAATGAGACTCGTGAGCGATTCGCCCTCGATGAACTCCATCGCGAGATAAATCAATCCATCCGAGGTCTCACCGAAATCATAAATCGCGCAAACGTTAGGATGGTTCAGCCTGCTGGCGTTCGCGGCCTCTCTATTAAACCGCGCGATTGCGTCGGCATCGGTGTTCATGCCGGGGTTCATCACCTTCAGCGCCGCCTTCCGCCCCATCTTCACGTGCTCGGCGAGATACACGGTGCCCATGCCGCCTTCGCCGAGCTTCTTGAGAATGTGATAACGCTCCGCGATCACTGAACCGAGCAAATCGCCCTGCGCGTTCCCGCTGCGCAGCGCCGTTCCGTCCCTCGGGCAGAACCGCTCCGACAGCGGATACTCCGTGCCGCACGTCGGACAGACCTTCTGGTCGCTCACACGCTCTCCACGCGCAGGGTATGGTCGCCGATCAAGAATCGTTGTCCTGCCTTCACCGCTTTCTCGCCGCGCACTGCGACGGCGATTCCATTCCTGCTGCCGTCATCGAGCACGATGAACTCGAGATCTTCGCTGCGCACTTCGGCATGCTTGCCGCTCATCGTCTGATCGTACGGAAAAACCCAGTCGCCCTGGTCGCGTCCGATCTTCACGCTGCGCGCGGGTGACAAATGCATCGTGTCGCGCGCGCTGCCGTCCGCGCGCAGCTGCGCAAGCACGGCGATGTCAGCGCTAGGCGTGAACGAGCCGAGGCGGCGCGTCTGGTCCGCTTCCGGCGGGTGCGGGCCGGGATAGCCGAGCCGCCGAAAGCGGATCAACTGTGAGCCGATGAGAATCGTATCGCCATCCTGAAGACGGTAGGGTCCGTCCGTAAAAACCCAGGTGCCATTGCGCGAGCCGAGATCGCGCACGAAGAGCTGGCCGTCGCGCATTGCGATCTGCGCGTGCACGGGGCTCAGGAAGACATCTTCGGGAAACCGAATATCGCCCTCGCTGCGACCGAAGGTTGCTTCGCCGCGGTCGAGGGTGAACGACTTTTTCACTTCGCCGGTTTCGTCGAGAAGCGAAAGTTTTGGTCCCGTCCCTGTGCCGCGCGCCGTAAACGTCGCGGTGCTGCTCCGCTTGCCGGGGCCGCCGTCGAGGCGACCCCCGCAGTGCGGGCAGAATGGCAGCGCGGAATCAGCCGATTTTCCACAGCTCGGACAGACTTTCACCTGGCCTCCGTTCGGATCCGCAGGGGCTTTCGACGAGACGCGGGTATCTGGCATTCCTTTCGACGCACGACTCGGCTCTGCACTGGAGCCGCGCCCGACGAGCGCACCCGACCCCTTGCCGACGGCGGGCACTGAAATGACACGTGCCCCGCCTTTGACCACGGGCTTCCCGCAGTCGATGCAGAACTTGGACTGCTCATCATTCTCACGGCCACAAAAGCCGCAGCGATTCACTCGTTGGTCTCCGATATCATCCGGCGCGGAGGCGCTGGAGGGTCATTTTGTGTCGAGCGGGGCGAATATAGGCCGGGGTTCGGGTAGCGGCCAGTCGAACACGACCACTATAGTATTCGCGTATGCGTTTGGGACGACATCTCCGAGCCGTTGCGCCCGTTTTTCTGGCCGCCTGTTCTAGGGCTCCGGCGCCTGCCGCGGCTCCCGCACCTGCCCCCGGTCCGGTCGTCATCGCGGCGCCTGAAGCACCGCCCGTTCGCGTGGGCATTCCGGTTCCTACTGCCGTCCCGTCAGCGCCGCTAACGGCACTCCCGCCGATCCCGGCGGTCGACGGTCCGCTGAATTTGCACGTGGTCTACCCGTCTCCAAACCAGTTGCTGACGGTGCGCGATTCGAATTACATCTTCGGATCGACAGGCACCGGCCTGGCAGCTCTGCGAATCAATGGAGTCGAGGTTCCCGTTCTGCCGAACGGGGCATTTCTCGCGTGGCTTCCGGTACCTGCAGGCGATGCTCCGCGCTACGAACTGCGCGCGACGCGAAACGATCTCGACGTTTCGCTCACAGTTCCGGTGCGGTTTCCCGCGACTCCAGTTCCTCTCCCAGATACCGGCAGTCTCATTGTGGACCGCGGCAGCGTCGCGCCTTCTGGAACGCTCGGACTGCGCGGCGATGAGCGTGTGCGCGTGTCGATTCGCGCGCCGCAGAACGCAAACGTGGCGCTGAAGCTGAGCGACGGCTCATCGGTGGCGCTGACCCACGGCACCGGCGTCGCGTGGAGCACAGAAGTTCTCGCCCGCGATCTCGCCAAGGCCGGAACGATTGTCGTGCATCGCGGTCGCGACACGGTTGCG
>JANYIJ010000112.1 GCA_025362095.1 Gemmatimonadota bacterium
AACTCATGTCTGAACTTCTGCAGCCCACTCACCACCGGAGCAGCGCACGAATCCGAAAGGACACAAATCGTCTTGCCAGTCATGTTCTCTGCCATCTCGAGCAGTGTGTCCAGATCTTCGTACGTTCCCTGCCCGGCCACGATGCGATCGAGAATCCGCGTCGTCCACGACGTTCCCTCGCGACACTGCGTGCACTGCCCGCAGCTCTCGTGCGCGAAGAAGCGTGTCAGTCGCGCGACCTGCCGCGGAATCGACTGCGCGTCGTCGAACACGATCACGCCGCCGGAGCCGAGCATCGTGCCCTGCGCCACGAAGCCTTCATAGTCCATGAGCGTCGCCTCAGCTTCGTCCATCGTCTGGATGGGAACCGATGCGCCGCCGGGAATGATCGCCTTGAAACGACGGCCCGCCGTGGGCCCGCCGCAGAGATCGTAGAGAAAATCTTTGAAGGGAAATCCGAGCACGATCTCGTAGTTGCCCGGTCTTGAAATATTTCCGCAGACCGAGAACAGCTTCGTTCCGGTGCTCTTCGGATTCGAGAGGCACATCGCCTTGTACCACTCTGCGCCGTTCACGAGGATGTGCGGCACCGCGACGAGCGTCTCGACGTTGTTGATCGTGGTCGGCTGGCCGAACGCGCCCGAGACCGCGGGGAACGGCGGCTTGATGCGCGGGTTGCCGCGCTTGCCCTCGAGCGATTCCATCAGCGCGGTTTCTTCGCCGCAGATGTACGCGCCCGCGCCCTTGTGCACGTAGACGTTGATCGTCTTGCCCGTGCCCATCGCGTTCTTGCCGAGGATGTTGGCGGCGTACGCTTCTTTGAGCGCGGCCTCCATGCGATCGATCGGCTCCTGGAATTCGCCTCTGATATAGATGTAGGCCGTTTCGGCGCCGATCGCATACGCGCCGATCGCGCACCCTTCCACGAGCGCATGCGGCGTCCAGCGCATGATCTCGCGATCCTTGAACGTGCCCGGCTCGGACTCGTCGGCGTTGCAGAGCAGATAGTGTTGCTTGCCGTCGCCCGGTTTCATGAACGACCACTTCATCCCTGTCGGAAAACCTGCGCCGCCGCGGCCGCGAAGACCGGACGCCTTCACGATGTCGACGATTTGGGCCGGCGTCATCTGCAGCGCGAGCTCGAGCGCCTTGTAGCCGCCGCGCTTCTTCCACCCGTCGAGCGAGCGCGATTCTCCGTCCCCAAAATATTTAGAGAGGACCGGCGTCTCGCGCGGATGTGATTTCTGCGGATATCCCATTGTCTAGTTCGTTCTCATTTCAGCCCGGCGAGAATCACCGGGACTTTGTCGGGCGTGACGTTTTCGATCGTGTCCGCGTTGATCTGAACGGGCGTGGAGAATCCGCACGCGCCGAGGCACTCCACCTCGATGACCGTGTATTTGCCGTCTGCCGAGGTGACGCCGAGTTCTTTGCAGCCGGTGTGTTCGAGGAAGGCATTCACGACTTTGTCCGCGCCGTTGCAGAGGCAGGGCGACGTGGTGCAGACCTGAATGAAATGTTTTCCGACCGGGTGCTGGTGGTACATCGTATAAAAACTCACCACACCCTTCACATACGCAGCTGTCAGCTCGAGTTCTTTCGCGACTTCAGTCATCGCTTCTTCGCTCACCCAGCCGCGATCCGTCTGCACCATCCAGAGCGCCGGCAGCAGGCCCGCCATCTTGGTGGGATAGCGAGTTAGCAGCGACGTGAGTTCTTCTTTTCTCTTGCCGACGAACACCGGCGAGTACGCCACCGAATGCGCGGTGTCTTTCTTGGAATCGACCATCTCGCTCATCGATCGATTTCTCCCATGACGATATCAATCGACGCGTTGATCGCGATCACGTCGGAGAGCAAATGCCCCTCGACCATTTTCGGAATCGCCGAGAGGTTCACGAAGCTCGGCGGACGAATACGCCAGCGCGCGGGCTTGGACGTGCCGTCGGAAACGAAGTAGTAGCCCTTCTCTCCCTTCGGACTCTCGACCGCGACGTAACACTCGCCCACCGGCGGGCGCGGTCCCTCCATCACGTTCTTGAAATGATGGATCATCGATTCCATTTCGCTCGTCGCCTTGTGTTTCGGCGGCAGAATCACGCGCGGATCGTCGACGTTCACGGGACCGTCGGGGAGGCGCTTGATGCACTGCTCCAGAATGCGCACCGACTGGCGGAGCTCTTCCACGCGCACGAGGAACCGATCGTACACGTCGCCGTTCGTGCCGACCGGCACGTCGAAATCGTACGTCTCGTAATCGAGGTACGGGAAATCCTTGCGCACATCGTACGCCACGCCTGATGCGCGAAGCATCGGGCCGCTGAGTCCGTAGTTCAGCGCCTCATCCGGCGACATCACGCCGAGCCCGATCGTGCGGCCGACCCAGATCGCATTCTTGGTGAGCATGCGATCGACTTCGTAGATCGTTTTCGGGAACGTGCTGACGAAACCGCGCAGCCCTTCGAGCCACTTGTCCGGAATATCCGCGGCCATGCCGCCGACGCGCGTGGCGCTCGTCGTGAGCCGCGCGCCCACCCACCCTTCGAGCAGGTTGTAGATGTTCTCGCGTTCCTGGAACGACCAGAGGAACGGCGTGAACGCACCGATATCGATGCAGGTGGTGCCGAGCCACACGAGGTGCGACGCGATGCGCGAAAGTTCCATCGCGATCACTCGAAGCACTTTGCAGCGCTCGGTGATCTCGATTCCAAAAAGGCGCTCAGCGCCGAGCGCGAACGCCACATTGTTGCCGATCGAGTTGAGATAGTCCTCGCGATCGGTCCACGGGATGATCTGATTGTACTGGCGATACTCGCCGATCTTCTCGAAGCCGCAGTGCAAGTAGCCGACGTGCGGGATGCAGCGGACGACGGTTTCGCCGTCGAGCTCGAGCACCAGGCGCAGCACGCCGTGCGTCGCCGGGTGCTGCGGTCCGATGTTGATGAGCATGTGCTCGCCGTCGAGCTCGAGCGACGGCGGCTCTGCGAGCGCGACGCCTGTGTCACCGCCCGTCACGAGCGGAACGCGCTGAGGCTTGCCGTCGCGAGTCAGGCCGCTCGTGGAGAGTTCGACTTCAATCGTGCGTTTGGTGGCCACGACTATTCTCCCGTCTTCTCGCCCGACGCAATGCGCGCGCGCATATCGAGCGGGAGCTCTTCGAACGCGTCGGCGACGCTGAGCTCTTCCATGGAGTACTTGGCTTCTGGATTTGCGTCGAGCGCCTGACGGAGCTGCTCCGAGCGGCTAAAGCGGCCGCGCAGCGGGAAATCTTTCCGCAGCGGGAAACCTTCCTTGTACTGCTCCCACATCAGGATGCGGCGCAGGTCGTAGTGACCTGCGAACGTGATGCCGAACATGTCGTAGCACTCGCGCTCGAGCCAGTCGGCGCCCTTGTACACGGGCCACACGCTTGGCACTTCGAGCTTCGTGCCCTTCTTGAGCTGCGTCTTGATGCGCAGGAAGCGGCGGTACTTGATGGAACGCAGGTGCCAGACGACTTCGATCGGCATCGAGAGATCGCGATGCTCGACGGCGGTGACGTCGGAGAGGTATTCGTACGATTGCGTGGCATCGTCGTGCAGCCAGCGCACGATGTCGAGGACCTTGGCGGTCTCGACGAGCACGTTCGTTTCTCCGTTGACCACGTCTATACGAAGGATCGCGGCTGAAAACTGCTCCTTGAGCGCGATCCCACTCGGATTCGCTTCGCCACCGCGATTGGGAACGTTCTTCGGCGTCGCCGGCTCCTTCGGATTTCCGGAGCCCGGCTTTACGATCTCGAACTTGCTCACGGAGCGGATCTCGTCTGGTGCACGGAGTTTCCGAACGGCTCGGAGATTTCGTCGATGCGCGACGCGGGGATGTAGAGTTTCGACGACGGATCCGGCTCCATCTCGTCGCGAATTGATTTATTGGACATGCGCTCGGTCATGATCTTCTTCTGCAGCATCATGATCCCGTAGATCAGGCCTTCGGGACGCGGCGGGCAGCCGGGCACGTACACATCGACTGGAATGATCGTGTCGATCCCCTGCACCACGGCATAGTTGTCGAACATGCCGCCGGTCGACGCGCAGGCGCCCATGGAGATCGCCCACTTGGGCTGCGGCATCTGCTGCCAGATGCGGCGAATGATCGGCGCGAGTTTGAACGGCACGCGGCCCGCGCAAATGAGCACGTCGGCCTGGCGCGGCGAGAAACTCATGCGCTCCATGCCGAACCGAGCGAGGTCGAACTTGCTCGCTGCCGTGGCCATGAATTCGATCGCGCAGCACGCGGTTCCGAACGGCATCGGCCACAGGGAGTTCGACCGGCCCCAGTTTACGAGGAAGTCGAGGCGGGTGGTGACCCAGCCGTCGCCGCCTTTGGGCTCAATGGAAATGATCTCGGGACCGCTCGACGCGTTCTCCGGCGATGCGGAGTGCGGGATGCTCGTTAGTCCCATTGCAATGCTCCCTTCTTCCAAACGTACACATAGCCAACAAGCAGAATCACCATGAACACCAGCATTTCCGCGAGGCCGAAAAACTGGACCTGCTCCGCCGGACACGCGCCGTTGACGAGAGGAATCGCGCACGACAGCTGGCGATAGTAGGTGGCCCACGGAATCATGAACACGGTTTCGATGTCGAACACGATGAACAGCATCGCGACCATGTAGAACTTCACGGAAAACCGCTCGCGGGCGTCGCCTAGAGGCGGAATCCCGGACTCATACGGAACCTGTTTTTCCGGTGTCGGGTGCGCCCGCAGCGTGAAGTGCGAGAGCGCGATCATCATCACCGCGTTGGCGACGACGAATCCGAGGAGGATGAGGACGGGAAAGTAGTTGCGATCCATGTCTTATAGTTGCTCGTGAAAGATTTCACGAACTCCCAAACTTACGGAGTGGGTCGTGGAAGTGTCAACGTGGAAATCGTGATGGACCGCCACGCAGGCGGAGCTTTCATTTCGGCACGCGTGTATGATATTAACGACTTGATGCGACGCTCACCCCCGTTCCGACTTTTTGCGGCGTTTTTTGCGCCGTGGTTCGCCTTTGCCGTGGCGGAGCCGGCGGCCCTGCATGAGTGTCCCGTCCATTCCGTGCATGCCGCGGCATCGCACCCGATGGCCGGCCACGTAATGACGGATGGGGCGGCCATGGACGACTTGGCCGCACCTGCTCATCCGGGACCATCGCACGAAGGCTCGCACCATCAGTGCTGCTGCCCAGATTCGTCGTGCGCCTCTGCCGCAGTCGCGCTCGTTGTTTCCGAGCCGCGAATCGACTGGGTGCCGGCGAAGCTTCAGCTGGACGTTTTGCCCGCGCCGGCATCGTCGTTCGTTCCGGCAAGCGCCGAGCACGCCCTCCCCTTCGCGAACGGTCCGCCCGCGGCGCGCATCTGACGGCGAACGCACGCGGGCGATTCCTCCCTGCGTGACCGCTGTCCGCTGGACAACCGAAATCGATTCTGAACAGCCCGCCAAACAGAAACACTCGTGGCGTGGTTGGTCGATTTCGCGGACCAGACTCGTGGGCGGAGAACGGAACACGTGCATACGAAACACACTCGGCGCCTCATCGGTGCCGTGATCCTGGCATCAGGCGCGCTGGGCGTCCATCGCGAGGCCCGGGCGCAGGACACAACCAAAGTCGGGTCGCCTGCGCGCGCCGATTCGGCGATTCGCCGATCGTCGCGCCTCGATCAGGTGACAATCACAGCAACGCCCGTCGAGCGGAGCGAACCGCTGACGGTTACTCATGTGGACGCGGTCACGATCGGGCTTACTCCATTTCGCTCGACGTGGGACCTGTTTCGGCAGGCCGCCGGACTCGAGACGCATCAGCAAGGACAGGGTCCGGGATTCGCGTCGGATCTCTCGATCCGGGGCTTCAGCTCCGATCACTCCACGGACATCGCGATGTATATCGACGGTGTGCCTAACAATGAGCCGGCCAACGGGCACTCCGAAGGGTACAACGATTTGAACCTGCTCTTCCCGCAGATCATTTCGGGATTGGATGTCGTGAAGGGACCGACGAGCGCGCTTTACGGGAACTTCGCGTTCGGCGGCACGGTCAATGTTCGCACCATCAATCGATTCAAGGGCCTCGATCTCTCCGTGCGCGGCGGCTCGTTCGGCGCCAGCGACGGATCGCTCATCACAGGATTCGATCGCGGTGCAACGGGCGGCGTGTTCGCGCTGCAGGCCTCTCGGGAAGACGGCTGGCGCGCGCACTCTGGAAACCAGTTCGGTCACCTGCATGCGGCGATCGTTCGCGACATGAGCCCGCGCACGACGATCGACGCGAGCGTCGACGCCTATCTGACGTCGTACAGCTCTCCGGGGTTTCTCGATACGGCGCAGTACAACTCGGGTCGGAATAATTTCGTCTCCAACTTCAACGACGGCGGATTCAAGCGGCATGCGCAGGAGCGCGTCAGTGTGCGGACTTTCCTGGCTGCGAACCTCCAGTGGCGGAACACAGTGTACGCGCAGCAGGGCACGTGGAATTTCTGGCTGAGTTCCCCGCCCGGTCTGGGCGGACTCACCGAGGGCACGGGTGCCGAAACGCGTGAGTTCGACGGCCGCTATGGATTTGGCGGCACGACGGCGCTCACGTTCGCGAGTGATGGCGCAGACATCACGCTCGGCGCTGACGCGCGCTACACGCACGCGCACTATGAGAGTTACGCCGAGCGCTCGTCCGGTGTGCGCATCGACTCGGTACCGCTCATCCTCGCGACGCCGGGAACTCAGCTGTCAGGAGGATTGTTCCTTCAGGCAGGATTCGATGTCACGAGATATGCGCGCGTCGATGCAGGAGCTCGATACGACCAGCTCTCGTCATCCGTGCGCCAGCCGATGACCGATGCGAGCGGCGCCCTGCTCGTGAGCCAGCTGTATGAATCGCAGCACAGCAAGGGACTGTTCACACCGAAGGTGGGGGTTCTCCTTCGCCCGTTCGCGGACGCCGCGCCTGGTGGTGCCGCCGCAGGCATCAAGTTCTTCGCCAATGTTTCGCAGGGCTTCCGGCAGACCGACGGCGTGATCGCGGATCCGTCGCTTCCGTTCGTCACAGTCTGGGATTACGAGGCAGGAGTCAAGCTCGATGAAGGAACGTGGGCGGTGGACGCGTCGCTGTTCCGCATGGATGTCTCAAACGAGCAGAGCTTCGATCCCGCACTGAACGCGGCGGTCGGTGGCGGACAGAGCCGGCGGAACGGACTCGATGTCGGCGCGCACGGGCGGCTCGGCACCGGAATCACCGCGCACGCAGATTTCACGATCCTCGACGGCTTCTACACGCATTTCGTCGATCCGAGCGATGGCACGGACTACTCGCACACGCCGATCTTCAATACGTCGCGCTACACCGGCGCCACGCGCGTAGATTTCGATATGCCGGGCGCGCGTTGGCGGGCGCAAGTCGGCGCGAGCTTTCAGGGCGCGTACACGCCGTTCGAAGAGCCGGGGATCGTGCGGCCGGGGTTCGTGCTGCTCAACGTGGGCGCGGCTGTGAAAGTG
>JANYIJ010000128.1 GCA_025362095.1 Gemmatimonadota bacterium
GCCCGCCGTCGAGGGTCCAGCAGCCGCCGGCGGGGCTGCGCCGTTTGATGGCGTCACTGCGGGCGCGCCTCCTACGGGCGAGCCGCCGGTAGCGGCAGGCGAGGCAGACGGGGCGGCCGATGGAGCCGCAGCTGAGGAACCTTGCTTCGATTTCCACAGCAGGCCGCCGCCGACCAGCAGCACGATCGCGGATGCGGCGCCGAGCAGCATTGTCGATTGCGAAGACTTCGCGGCACTCGGTCCGGACGCGAGCTTACTTGGCAGCGTGGGCACCGAGCTCGCCGCGGTCGCCGCGGTCGCCGCGGTCACGCTGTTCGAGACGAGCCCCGATACTTTGGAAATCTTCGGCGCGGCCATCACCGCCGAACCCGTCGCTGGCAGGAGGTGCGAATAGTTCGCGATCAGCTGCGTGGTGCCGCCTTCGTCGGGCACCAGCGCGCGAAACGCGCGCTCGGCCTCGCGCAACGACTGAAACCGATCGCCCGGTTGCTTCGCCATCATGCGATGGACCAGCACCTCGATCGCGACGGGAATCTCCGGCCGCCGCTCGCGCAGCGACGGCACATCCAGGACGAGATGTCCGTGCAGCACTTCCTGCACGCTCCCCTTGAACGGCAGATCGCCGGTGAGAATCTCGAACGCCATGACGCCGAACGCATACTGGTCCGTGGCCGCGTTCACGGCCTGCGCTGTGCGCTGCTCCGGGCTCATGTACGACCAGGTTCCGATCACGAATCCTGTTGCAGTCGTGCGCGGGGCGGTCTCGCGGCGCGCGATGCCAAAATCGGAAACGATCGCGCGGCCGTCGTGATCGAGCAGCACGTTCGCCGGCTTCACGTCGCGATGAATAATTCCACGGTCGTGCGCGTGCTGAAGTCCGCTCGCCGCCTGCGAGAGAATCAGCGCCGCCACGGGGATAGGCAGTCGAGTCTTTCCTTTGAGCACGGTGTCGAGGCTGCGTCCCTCGACGAACTGCATGACGATCGCCTGCGCCAACTCGTTTGCGCGCACGCCGTACACGGTGACGACGTGCGGATGCTGGAGGGACGCTACGGTGCGCGCTTCTTGCAGGAACTTCTCCGACATCCCGCTCTCGGCCGCCAGCTCGGGGAGCAGGACTTTCACGGCGACGCGACGCTGGAGCGCGGGATCGAACGCCGAGTATACGGCGGCCATTCCGCCGCGGCCGAGTTCGTCTTGCATTTCGAGTTCGCGGCCGAACAGCGCTTGCACGGAAGCACGAAGCGAGTCGCCAGAGGCGCCCGGCGCTTCTGCCGTGGCGCCGCATTTTGAGCAAAATGACGACATCGGATCGAGCGGCTCGCCGCAGTGGCGGCAGCGCCTCGAAAACTCCGTGGTCGTGGCGTTGGTCATTGCAGGCTCTAAAGTAGGACTCAGCTGGGGAGAGGGCCAGACCTCACTGTCATATAGCGCCGGCTCTCCGGACACCTATGCACAACAGCGTTCCAGCAAGGGATTGAGAATCGATGGATCGAGCGGAGTTGGAACGGGAACTGGAGCGGCTGCACCACGCTTGCTGGGGGTGGGCGCTGAGCTGTTGCTCGCGGGACCGCGATGCGGCGGAGGAGACGCTGCAGTCCGCGTATCTCAAGATTTTGTCCGGGCAGGCGCGCTTTGATGGACGCTCGGCGGTGCGGACGTGGGTGTTTGGAGTCATCCGGCACACGGCTCACGAGGAGTCGCGGCGGCGCTCGGTTCGCTCTTTGCGGGAACAGACGGACGACGGAGCCGTCGCGGCTGCGAATGATCCGGCGCTTGGCGCTCACGATGAAACCGAGCGGGAAGAACGCAGCGCGAAACTTCTCGCGGGGTTATCGACACTGTCACCGCGACAACGCGAAGTCTTGACGCTCGTTTTCTATCACGAGATGACCATCGAGGAGGCGGCCGAAGTCATGCACATATCACTGGGCTCGGCGCGCACGCACTACGACCGCGGCAAGAAGGCGCTCGCGCGGGAGCTTTCGTCATGAATGATTTGAAGGACGACGAACTGCGCGCGAGATTCGCGCAGCTCCGCGATGCCGACGAACTCGGCGCGCCGGATTTTCAGGGTGTGCTTGGTCGTGCCCGGCTGCGGCCACCGCGTGGTCGACTCACTTGGCGCCCTCCATCACGCTTCGCGCTATCTGCCGCGCTCGCGGCTGCGATTCTCTTCGCCATCGGCGTCGCGCGGGTATCGCGGCGCAGCGAGTTCGTTCCGCCGCCGCTCTCCACGTGGGTCTCGCCCACCGCCAGCCTGCTCCGCACACCGGGATCGGAACTCATGCGCGCGCCGAGGCTCATGTCGTCCGTGCTCGACCCAGCCACCGAATCCGTCACTCACACCGGAAAGAAAAAATGAAAACATCGAGGATGGTCGTTGCACTGCTTGTTGCTTTGGCGTCGGCCGCGCAGGCACAGAATCCGATTTTCGTACTCGACGGCGTTCGCACCACCGCATGCGAGAATGGTGCAGGGGCCGCCACCGGCGTGAGAGCGGGGCTCGCGAACATCGACCGGGATGCGATCGAGAACATCGAAATCGTGAAGGGTGTAGCGGCGGAGCGCGCTTACGGCGCAGGTGCCTCGAATGGCGTCGTCAGCATCACCACTGTAAAAGGCGCGGTGGTGTCCGCTGCGACTTGCACGGCGAAAATGCCGGCCAAGCCGATGTATATCGTCGACGGCGTCATTGTTGGATCGCCGAACGGAGCGATCACCGGAGCCCGGGCTGCCGACGATCCGTTCGCGCGATATCTCTACCCGCCCGAGGTCGTCATGGCGCACCAGGATGCCATCGGTCTCACTGACGTACAGCGCGTCGCCATCCAAGTCCAGGTAAAGCTTTTGCAGGCAAACGTCGTCGACGTGCAGATGAAACTCGCGGCGAGCGGCGAGAAACTCTCCCGCTCGCTCGCCGCTGCTTCAATCGACGAATCTTCAGTTCTTCAGCAGATCGATCAGGTACTCGCGTTCGAACGCGAAGTCAAACGCGCGCAGGTCACGTTGCTGGTTCGCATCAAGAATCTGCTGACTCCAGCACAGCAGGGAATTCTCGACAAGGTGCGCTAGTCGCTACGGCTTCGGCATCGTCGCGATACACTCGATCTCGACTTTTGCGCCGGCGGAAACCAGTGCTGCGACAACGACTGTCGTGCGAGCCGGTGGACCTTTGTCGCTCGGGAAGAACTTGGCATAAGCCTCATTCATCTTCGCGAACTCGGCGGCGTCGGTGATAAAGACCTGGCACTTGAGCACGTTGTCCATGCTCGTGCCGGCGGCCTTGAGAATGTTTTCGATCTTCGTGAGCTCGGTGGTAGTCTGCGCATCCATCGTGCTGTCGGCGCGCGACGGGGTCTGACCGGAGACGAAAACCAGATCACCCACGCGGGTTGCAGCCGAGAGCATTCCGCCGCCGCGGCCGCCGGGGAGGGTGATGATCTGCTTCTGCGCGAAGGCGGGAGCGGCAATGAGCAGGGCGGCAATTATTCCGAGGAGATGCGAACGCATGGTGAAACTCCGTGATTTGGTGTCAGGGGGAGAATCTAGCGTTGATGATGGCCGCCGTAAGAGTAGTAAGAAGGAGCAGCTCAAAGCTCATGTCTGCGAGCGCACGTCTCACAGCGAGGCAGTGTCAGAGCCGCGAGCTCGATGGTACTGCAAGCCGTGAGCTTTCAGGCACTGCCAGGTGACAGCTTGCAGTGCCGGAGAGCTGGGAGCTTTGAAAGTGCCTAGCTGTGAGACGTGAGCTGGCAGACTTGAGCTCTGAGCTAAACTGATTCGGCGGGAGGGGAAATAATGACGATTTGTTCTTTTCCTCCACTTACCCTTCCGCCATGCAGAACTACAAGAACCTGGCGGTCTGGAAGAAAGCTCATCTGGCCGCCGTCGCCTGCCATCGCAGCAGCGAGAAGATTCCAGCGCGGGGGAATGCTGAGTTGATCAGCCAGATTCGTCGATCCGCCCTTTCGATTCCAGCCAACATCGCCGAAGGATGCAGCCGGTCGAGTGATGCGGATTTCGCCAAGTTCCTTCACATCGCTATCGGATCGGCCTCTGAGCTCGAGTATCATCTCGAGTTCGCCGCCGAACTCGACCTGGTTGATCGAGTAGAATCGGAAGCCAGGCAGGAACAGGTGGTGGAGGTCCGTCGAATGTTGTTCGGCCTCCTGAAGAAAATCCGCCCCGCTTGAGTTGAGCTCAAAGCTCACGTCTGCCAGCTCAAGTCTCACAGCTATGCCGTGTCAAAGCTGCGAGCTGGATGTCACTGCAAGCCGTCAGCTTTCAGGCACTGCCAGCCCACAGCTTTCAGTGCCTGAGAGCTGGGAGCTTCGACGCTGCCTAGCTGTGAGACTTGAGCTGGCTGATGTGAGCTTTGAGCTCACTAGTCGCCGACCCGACTTACTGCGCCCTGAGCGCGACTCCCGGATCGATCCTCGCCGCTCGTGCCGCCGGAATCCAGCACGCGGCAATTCCCACGACGGTCATGATAGCGGCCACGACCGCTAGTGTCTCCGGATCCCGCGCCGTAACGCCGAAGAGCAATCCTCGAACTGCGCTCGAGAGCGCGAACGACCCCACCACTCCCAGCAGCAATCCAATCCCGACGAGAATTCCGCCCTCCATCAGCACCATGCGCAGCACACTCCCCGAATCCGCGCCGAGACTCATGCGGATTCCGATCTCATTCGTGCGCGCGCTCACCGAGAACGCGAGAACCGCGGCGATTCCCACCGCCGCAACGATCAGCGCCAGAACGCCGAACGACGCAACCAGCCGCGCGTTCAACCGGCGCGGCGCGATGCTCTCGTCGCGGATCTGATTCACCGTCATCACATGCGTAATCGGCTGCGTCGGATTGATATCGCGCACGACTTTTGTCGCCGCCGGACCGATGGCGGCGGGATCGCCGCCCGAAGTGTGAATCACCAGTCCCGCAGTCGGAAAATCAGCCTGCGCGAACGGCAGGAACGTTGCTGGCATCGGATCCGCATCCAGTCCGCCATCCTTCGTATTCGCGACGACGCCCACCACCGTGCGCCAGTGGTTCTCCGGGATTCCGATAAACTTCAGCACGAGACCGGTCCACGCGACGCGTCGGCCGACCGGATCCTGATTCGGAAAGAGCAGATCCGCCACGGTCTTGTTGAGGATCACGACGTCCGCCGAGCCCCTGCGATCCGTCGTGAGAAAATCGCGGCCGGCCAGAATCTTGATTCCCGCCGCCTTGAAGTAGTCGGGATTGGCCGTCCGGTATTCCGAGTGCGGCATCGGCTGGCCGGGCGCTACGTCACGACCTTCCGCCTTGATATCGAGCATGAAACCCGCGACGCGCAGCGGCATCGTCGAGCCGAGTCCGACTTCGCTCACGCCGGGAAGCGCGGCGACCTGCCGCTGCATCAGCTCGTACTTCGCGATGGTCGCGGCGTTGTCCGCCGGGCCGCCAAAGTCCGCAGGCACGTCCATCGTGAGCACGTGATCGCCGTTGAGTCCCGCGTCGACCAGAGCCAACCGCTGCATCGTACGCGTCAGCAATCCAGCGCCGGTGAGCAGAATCACGGAGACCGCGACCTGCAGGATGACGAGCGTCTGTTGCATGCGCTGACGTTTCACGCCGCCGGTTGCGCGCTTCGCGCCCGACGTGAGCGACGCGCCAAGTGTGTCCTCGCGCGCAAGTTTGGGTACATAAGAAAGCAGGATCGCCACGAGCAGCGCGAGGCCGAGTGTAAAGCCGAGCACGACGCCGTCCACCGAGATCTCCGTGGAACGCGTCGTGTATCTCGCGGCAAGCGAGGTGAGCATCTTCACGCCGCCGAACGCAATCGTGAGTCCGAGCGCCGCGCCGATGAGCGCGAGAATGAGATTTTCCGTGAGCAGCAGCTTGCGGAGGCGCGACGTTCCGGCACCGAGCGCCGCGCGCACCGCGAGCTCGTGCTCGCGCCGGACGCCGCGCATCAGCGTCAGATTTGCGACATTCGCGCACGCGATGATCAGAACGAACGCCGCGGCGCCCATGAGCAGCCAAAGCGTCAGCTTCGCATTCTCGCCGAGCACCTGCTGGAGCGGCGCGAGCGTCACCTTGTAGCCCGAGCCGGCATCGTACGCCTCGGGAAATGCAGAGTGCGCGCGGTTTGCGATCCCCTCGACCTCGGCGCGCGACTGTGCCACGGTCGCGCCTGGCGCGAGGCGCGCGACAACCTGCGTCATGCGGTGCGTCCGGCCGTCCTGCATCAGCGCGCTCAGGTGGTGTTCGCTGTTGACCATGTTCATGAGCGCGTCGATTTTCGCCGGGAAGTACGGCGCCGACTGCAGCACTCCCACCACCGTGACGGCTTTCCCGCCGACGCGCAGCTGCTTGTTGATGACGGAGCTGTCGCCGCCGAAGCGCGACTTCCAATAATCGTTCGTGAGCATCATCACCGGCGCGGCACCCTTGCCGTCGTCGCCCGGACCGAACGCGCGGCCGAGAATGGGCGAAAGGCCCATCACCTCGAAATAGTTTCCAGTGACGAGCCCGACGTCGATGCGCGTCGCATCGCGCTCGCCCACAATCGTCATCGTGAACGGCGAATACTCGGCGATGCCGGAGAGCGTCTTGGA
>JANYIJ010000131.1 GCA_025362095.1 Gemmatimonadota bacterium
CACAGGTGCGCGGTCAGCTGGTCACACTCAGGGGCGAGATTCGCGCTGCGACGGGCAAGAGCGGTGATCGCGAAACCAAGGCGCATTTGGAAAACGCAGAGCACCGTATCAGCGAGGCGCTCGATCCGAAGAAATAGCAAAGCTTTTTCGGAGCGTTACTTCCCGTCTTTGTCGTGACGTCTCACCCAAGAAGGGCCGCGGTCTCCCTCGTCGCGGCCCTTCGGCGTTGAGTCGAGAGCTCCCTGCGACGCGGTTCTTCCTGGGTCGCTTCTAGTTGGGGCGTTTTTGAGGCGTTTCAAAACAACCGGCCACCTTTGCGGGTGGCCGTCGCTTTTTCGATCTGACGTCGCCTCAACATCTTACCCGCAGTGGCCAGGGAGGGAATCGAACCCCCGACACGCGGATTTTCAGTCCGCTGCTCTACCAACTGAGCTACCTGGCCAAGAGCGCGAAATCTACCCGCCACACGGGCTTGGGCAAACCCCAAACACGTATTTCCGCTCTCGAATGTCCCCCGCTCGCTTCGAGGAGTCACCCAGGGTATTCTTGCCTGCTAGGCCTGTTGTACTCCTTTATAGATGTACACCGCCACCCGGACTCACGTATGAACGTCGCTCGACGCCTGCTCATCGGAGCGCTCTTGACCGCGCCGGCTCTCGCGACCGCGCAGGGCCCCAAGCTCAGCGTTCCCTATACGCTCGACACGCTCCCCAACGGCCTCACCGTGATCGTGCATGAAGATCACGCCGTGCCGATCGTTACCGTCAACATTTGGTTCCACGTCGGATCGGGTGACGAAAAACCCGGCCGCACGGGCTTCGCGCATCTCTTTGAACATCTCATGTTCATGGGATCGCAGCACGCCGAATATCCCTCGTTCGACCGCTTGCTCGAGGCCGCTGGCGCGAACAACAACGCGTCCACCGGCAACGACGTCACCGACTACTACGAGAGCGGCCCGTCGTCCGCGCTCCCCCTCATGCTGTGGCTCGACGCCGATCGCATGGGCTGGCTCACACCGACCATGGACAAACCGAAGGTCGATCTCCAGCGCGACGTCGTGAAAAATGAACGCCGCCAGTCGGTCGAGAACCGCCCCTACGGCCTCGTCGAGGATCACCTTCCGCAGGCGATCTACCCTGCGGGCCATCCGTACTCGTGGTCCGTCATCGGCTCGATGGCCGATCTCTCCGCCGCGTCCGTTGAAGACGTGAAAGACTTCTTTCGCCGCTACTACGCGCCCAACAACGCGACTCTCGTTGTCGCGGGCGACGTGAAGAATGCAGAGGTCCGCGCTCTGGTGAAAAAATATTTCACCGATATTCCGCGCGGCCCCGCCATCACGCGGCCCGTGCCCGCGCCGTATGTCGTGCGCGACACCGCGATGACGCTCGAAGATCGCGTGCAGCTGCCGCAGCTCCAGCTCGTGTGGCACACCGTAAAAGAGTGGGCGCCGGATGACGCCGCGCTCGACATCGCGGCCGCTGTGCTCGCGGGTTCACGCACCTCGCGCCTCAACCAGGCGCTCGTCTACAGCAGCAACGCGACCGCCACGAACGTGCGCGCGCGACAGGACAGCAAGCGCCTCGACGGCGATTTCTCCATCACCGCCACCGCGCGCCGCGGGCTCGGCCTCGACACGCTCCGCGCGGTCATCGACGCGACCGTCAAGCAGCTCGCCGCCGACGGGCCGACCGCCCGTGAATTGCAGCAGGCCAAGAACGGTTACGAGTCGCAGTTCCTTCGCCGCCTCGAAAACGGACGCGGCGTCGCCGACCAGCTCAATCACTATTTCTATCTCAACGGCAAGCCCGATTCGTTTCAGGCCGATCTCGACCGCTATCGAGCGGTCACCGCGGCCGACGTGAAGCGCGTGCTGAAGAAATACCTCGAGGCCAATCGCGTCATGGTGTCCGTCGTGCCGATCGGAAAGCCCGAACTCGCAGCCAAAAAGGTCATCGCACAATGATCCGCAAATTCTTTGCGTTTCGCGTGTTCTTGCTGAGCGCACAGCTCCCGCTCACAGTTCTGGCTCAGAGCACTCAAGGCTCTCAAGGCGCGCTCGACCGCACCATCGTCCCCGCGCTCGCGAAGAGCTCGCCATTCAAGCTTCCCGTCGTCGAACGCGGCTCGCTCGCGAACGGCGTTGCGCTGCAGGTCATTGAGCACCACGCACTGCCGCTCGTGCACCTCACGCTCGTGATCGACGGCGGTGCGCGGCTCGAATCCGGCCAGCCGGGCCTCGCGAGCTTCACGGCGCGCATGCTCACCGAGGGCGCCGGTTCGCGCGACGCCAACGCCCTGCAGGGCGAGCTCGGGTTTCTCGGAGCGAACCTGGGCGCGGCGGGCGGCTCCGAGACGTTCACCGTGCAGCTCAACGTCGCCAAGCAACAGCTCGCGCCGGCGCTCGACCTTCTCGCCGACGTCGTGCTGCGGCCCACGTTCCCGTCCGTGAACGTCAAGCAGCAGCGCGATCTCCGCCTGTCGTCGATTCTCACACGGCGCGACCAGCCCACGCAAATCGCGGCGCTCGCGTTCAGCCAGCTGGTCCTGCCGGCCGGATATCCCGGACACAATCCGTCGGACGGCGATTCCGCGTCGACGGCCGCCCTCGATTCCGCCGCCGTGCGCGCGTTCTATGAGCGCGCTTTCGTTCCGGAACGCGCGAAGTTCGTAGTCGTCGGCGACGTCACGGAAACGGAAATGCGCGCGCTGCTCGCGCCGCGTTTCGGGGCGTGGAAGCACGCCACAGCACCGCTCGCGATTCTGGCCGTGCCCGCAAAGCCCGTCGCAAACAGTGCCGTAAAAGTGTATCTCGCCGACAAGCCTGGCGCGGCACAATCCGTAATCATCGTAGGCGGCCCCGGCGCCGATCGCACAGGACCCGACTATCCCGCCATCGTCGTGATGAACACGATCCTCGGCGCGTCGTTTTCATCGCGCCTCAACACGAATCTTCGCGAGACGAAAGGCTACACATACGGAATAAGTTCGCAGTTTGCGTGGGGTCCGCTGCCCGGCCCGTTCGCCGTGTCGACGAGCGTGCGCACGAACGTCACTGACAGTTCGCTCGTAGAAATTTTCCGCGAGCTTCGCGACATTCGCGACAGGCCCGTCGAGCAGAAGGAACTCGATCGCGCCAAGGCGTACGTCGCGCTCGGCGTGCCCGGCCGCTTCGAGACGAACGCAGGGATCGCGGGACAGCTCACCAATCTCGACCTGTACGGACTGCCACTCTCGTCGACAAACGGTTTCGTCGCCAAAGTGAACGCCGTCACGCTTGCCGACGTGCAGCGCGTGGCGAAGCAGTACATCCCCGCGGGCAGCGCAACGCTCGTGATCGTCGGCGATCTCGCGAAAGTGCGCACCGGCATCGAGGCACTCAAGCTTGGCAGCATCACGGTGCTCGACGTTTCGACTATCGCGCGCTGAATGCAGCCGCACGCCTCGTGACCCCGCCGCTTCGCGTCGCCTTTCAGGGCGAGCTCGGCGCATTCAGTGAAGAGGCGATCCAGCAGCTCTGGGGCGGTGACGTCGAGGCCGTTCCCAGCCGCGAGTTTCGCGACGTCGCGGCGGCACTGGCGAGCGGCGAAGTGGACCGTGGCGTGCTTCCAATCGAGAACACGATCGTCGGCTCCGTGCAGACGGCGCATGACGTCATAGACGCCACGCCCGGAATTCACGCGATCGCCGAGACGGTTGTCGCCGTGCACCACTGCCTGCTCGGACCGCCGGGCGCGAAGCTCGACCAGGTGCGCGACGTATTCAGCCATCCAGTCGCGCTCGCACAGTGCGGAAATTTCTTTCGCGCAAACCCGCGCCTCACCGTGCATGCGGTCTACGACACGGCAGGCGCGGCGGTGGACGTGCAGAATCTCGCTGACCCACAATTTGCGGCGGTGGCCAGCCGCATTTCCGCGATGCGCTACTCGCTCGACGTGCTCGTTCCCGACATCGAAGACCGGCCGGACAATCAGACGCGCTTCCTCGCTTTTGCGCGCGCACCGCTGCCCCTTCCCGCTGGAACCCCCGCGCGCACGATGCTGCTGCTCACCACAAAGGACGTGCCCGGCGCACTGCTCGATGCGCTCGCCCCGCTTGCGCGTCACGGCGTTAATGTTCGCCGAATCGAGACGCGGCCAACGGGTGCGCCGTGGAGCTATCGATTCTTCGTGGAGTTCGACCATCAGGTGGGCGAGGCCGCGGCCGACGCGCTCGTCGCGGAAGTCGGCGAGCTCTCGCACGAAGTTCGCCTGGTCGGAACGTATCCGCGCTTCGCGGCGGGACGCCGCGGATCGATCGGCTGGAAGTCCGGCCAGCTGCCGCTAGTCGACTAGCGCCGCTTTTTCCGGCTTCCGGCTTCCGGCTTCCGGCCGGTATAGTTCGCCGTGATCACCGACTTGATCCCGCCGCGCACATTGAAATCGCCGACAACACTCATGCGCTTGGGCTTCACCGCTTTCACAAGATCGTCGAGAATCCTGTTCACGACGCGCTCATAGAATATTCCGTCGTTGCGAAAACTCCAGAGATAAAACTTCAGGCTCTTGAGTTCCACGCAGAGCTTGCCGGGGATGTACGTGATGCTGATCGTCGCGAAATCGGGCGCGCCGCCCTTCAGCAGCGCGAGTTCGTCCGCATCGCTCTCGATCCCGCCGAGCGGGCAGAGCGACGTGAACTCCGGGCACGTCATAAAAATTTCGTAATCCCGGTCGGTATACGGATTCGGAAATGTCTCCAGCAGTTGCGGGCTTGGCACCTATTCCGGTCTCCGGCGCTTCGATTCCGCGCTGAGCAGGCGGCGCTCCTCGCTCGTGAGGCTGTCGAGTCCCTTCGCGGAAATTTTGTCGAGC
>JANYIJ010000171.1 GCA_025362095.1 Gemmatimonadota bacterium
GTCGATTTCGTAGTGCACGTGTTTCATCCGTCGCTGCGTGCGTTTTACCAACTTGAGCGGCTCTGGGGCGATGCCCCGGCCCTCGCCGTTTCGCCCTAAAGGGGGCTCAGCTGATGCAACCGCGTCGCGCAAGACACCTTCTCCGCCTGCTCCGCCTGCTCCGCCTGCTCCGCCTGCTGCCCGCTGCCGCTCTCACGGGCGCCCTGCTCTTCGGCGCTCCTCTGCGCGCTCAGGGCTACTTCGGACAAAATCAGGTGCAGTACCAGAAGTTCGAGTGGCGCATCCTGCGCACCGAACACTTCGACGTGCACTACTACCCGTCCGAGTACGAGGGCGTGAAGATCGCCGCGCGAATGGCCGAACGCTCGTACGCGCGGCTCTCACGGTTGCTGAGCTACACGTTCAAAGAACGCAAACCGATCGTCATCTTCGCGTCGCGAGGCGACTTCGCGCAGAGCAACGTGTTCGGCGATCTCGGCGAGCAAACCGGCGGCGTCACGGATTTCGTGCATCAGCGCAACACGTTCTTTCTCGAGATGGATCTCGCGGAGACGGAGCACGTGATGACGCACGAGATGGTGCACCAGTTCCAGTTCGACGTCTACTCGCGCGGCCACGCGGGCAACGGGATTCAGCAGCTCGTGCAGAACGGGCCTCCGTCCTGGTACATGGAAGGAATGGCCGAGTATCTCTCGATCGGCCCCGAGCACCCGGCGACCGACGCGGTCATCCGCGATGCGGCGCTGAACGGCAATCTGCCCACGATGAAGCAGATGACCGAGCGCCCCGATGTGTTCTTCCCGTATCGCTACGGCGAATCGTTCTGGCGTTTCATCGGCCAGCGCTGGGGCGATGAAATCATCGGCGAGATTCTCGCGGCCTCTCCCACGCTCGGCCCCGATCGCGCGTTCAAGCGCCACACCGGTTTTGATCTCACCGAGCTCGGCGACGAATGGAAGGAGACGATGCAGACGACGTTCCTGCCTGCCGTCGCCAATCTCGATCGCGCGCGGAAAATCGCACAGCCGCTGCTGAACGCAAAGCGCACCGGCGGCATCATCCCGGTCTACGTCGCGCCCGCGCTCTCGCCTGACGGCCGCCAGATCGCCTACATCTCCACCGGCAACCTGCTGCGCGCCGAAGTCTTCCTCGATCTCTATCTCGCCGACGCGACCACGGGCAAGCGCGTGAAGCGCCTCACGTCGAGCACGCTGAATCCGGAATTCGAAGAGCTGCGCTACATCTACTCGCAGTCATCGTTCTCGCCCGACGGCCGCACGCTCGCGTACACGGCGAAGACCGGCGGCAAAGACGTGCTCTACTTGGAAGACGTGAAGAGCTCCGGTATCAACGGGAAGCTCGAGACCGGCCTCGAATCCATGATCGGGCCGAGCTGGTCGCCCGACGGAAAGCAGATCGTGTTCAGCGGCGCCAAAGGCGGCTTCACAAACCTCTACACGATCGGCTCCAACGGAAAAGATCTGCGCCAGATCACCACAGGCAACTGGGCCGCGCTGATGCCGGCATGGTCGCCCGATGGCCGCCGCGTGGCGTTCGTGAGTGACCGGGGACCAAACACCGATTTCACCACGCTGAAGTTCGGCAAGTGGCAGATCAACGTGCTGGACCTGCAGACCGGAAACATCGACGTGATCCCCGGTCAGGCGGGAAAAAATCTCAACCCGCAGTGGTCGCCAGACGGAAAGTCGCTCGCGTACATCAGCGATCGCACGGGAATCGCCCAGCTGTTCATCTACGATTTCGACGCGAAGGAACACTACCAGATCACGAAGTTCATTGGCGGCGTGCAGTCGCTGACGGAAAACAGTCCGGCCATTTCGTGGGCGCGGCAGGCGGACAAGATCGCGTTCACGTACATGGACAACAACCGTTTCACGATCTGGTCGCTCGCAAACCCGCGCCAGCTCAAGAAGGAGCCGTATCGTGATGCGCCGAAGGTCGCCGCAGTCGCGACGGTCGCATCGACGGGCACCGGCGTCGGCGGGAGAATGACCGCCGCCGATTCGGCGACGCAACGCGCCGCGCAGGCCGCGGCCGCGCTTGCCGCGCTCTCGAAACAGGCACAGCAGCAGCAGGACGAGAAGACGAAACAAGCGGCGCAGGCGGCCGACAGCAGCAACGGGCGGCGTCTTTCTGTATATCGCGGACCTGCGGGGCTGCGCACGTCCGACGCGCTCCCCGCAGCCGGAGAACCCGGCGCGCAGTCCGCCGTTTCGGTGGCGGCGCTGCTCGACAGCAGCGCGCTCGCCCTGCCGAATCCCGCGACGTTCACGGACGAGCCGTACAAGTCCACGCTCAGGGCAGAGGCCGTGCAGCGGCCGCAGATCGGATACGCGCAGGACAACTACGGACGCGGCGTGTTCGGCGGGACCGCGATCATCTTCGGCGACCTGCTCGGCAACAGGCAGCTCACGACGGCCGCCGCGATCAATGGCCGCATCGAAGAGGCGCAGCTGTTCGTCGACTACGTGAGCCTCTCGCACCGTCTCAGCTGGTCGGCGGGATTCCAGCAGCAGCCGTACTTCTTCCTCGCTGCGGCGAATCAGAGTCCGCTCGTCGGCAACCAGTATCAGATCTCCGAAGAAGTCGACCGGTACATCATTCGCACAGCGTTCTTCCAGTCGATTTATCCGCGCAATCGGTTCGCGCGCTTTGAAGTCGGCGGCTCGTTCACGAACATCGACAAATCAGCGGAGTTCGTAAGCCAGATCGCGGACCTCACGACCGGCTACAGCACGGGCTACGTCGTCGACAGCATCAAGGGCACCGGCTCGTTCAACTTCGCGTCGCCGTACGTCGCGTACGTCTCAGACAATGCGCTGTTCGGCACGACCGGCCCGATCTTCGGGCACCGCTACCGTACGGAAATCGGCACGAACTTCGGCACGAAGAGCTGGATGAGCTACATCGCCGACCTTCGCAGATACGACGCGCTTGTCTTCAGTTACCTCACGCTCGCCACGCACCTCTACGCGAACGTCAACGTCGGAAACGGCGAGACACTCTTTCCACAGTACATCGGCCAGCCGCAGTCGCCTGCATACATACGCGGCTACGACCGGGAGGCGTACGTCTCCAGCAGCTGCGGGCAGATTGGCACGAGCACGTCCTGCTCGGCCGCGCAGCTGCTGGGAAGCCGCACCGCGCTCGCCAGCGTGGAACTCCGCTTCCCGCTGATCCGCCGCTTCGATCTCGGATTCCTGCCCATCACATTGCCACCGGTAGACGGACTTTTCTTCTACGACGCCGGCATGGCGTGGTCCTCGGCGCAGTCGGTGAGCCTCACCAAACCGGCGAACTACGACCCCTCCACCATGCGCTACCCGCTCCGGAGCTTCGGATACGGCCTGCGCGTGAACGTGTTCAACATCGCGATCGTGAAATTCGACTACTCGATTCCGCGCGACTCGTTCGACAACAAGGGCTACTGGTGGTGGTCGATCGGGCAATCGTTCTAAACGCCCGTTAGTTTTGGGGGTGCGCCGCCCCCTCGTCCTCATTGTTGTTGCCCTCGCCGCGTGCTCGCGCGGCGCCGCGGTCGGTCACGCGCCGCTGCAAGGCGGCACGAACGGACCCGATGCCGTCATGGTGCGGCTCACCGGGAATGGCGGCACGGCGCGCGCGTATCGTTGGGGATCGGATTCCGTCCTCTGGTCGTCTCCCCAGCGCGTCCCCGTGCTAACCCGCACACTCGCATTCGACGACGCGCAAGGCTCGCTCGCCTACGTTGACTCGCGCGGCGTGCCGGGGCGGCTCGATCTCCGCGTCGGCAGCGCGGGAGCGGCCGCGACAACGGCACTGACCGGTCTCATCAGCGCGGACGGCTGGGCGATCTTCGGACTGACGCCCAAGCACGATGTCAGCCGTCTCACCCCGAGCGGCACCTGGACCTTCACACCAGAAGAGCAGCCGCGCGGACTGCTGCCGCTCCCCGATGGTTCGCTCGTGATGCTCAGCGACAACGGCAACCGGCACGAACTGCGCCGCCTGCATCCGCCGGAGCCGCGCGTCACGGAGACGACCTCCGTGCCACACGCCGAGCTGCTCTTGCGCACGGATATCGGCGACCGACTCTATTTCATCGGCGACTCGGGCATCGCCGGCGTGCGCACGCGCGACCTCACCCGCACGCGCACCATCTGGCTCCCGGGATCGCCGCTCGACGCGGTCGCGACGCCAAGCGGCGACCGAATTTTTGTCGCGATGAAAGGAAAGAAGTCCATCACCATGGTGGATCGCTTCACGGAGGAGATTGCCGGATCCATCGATCTCGGCGGCACCGCGACTGCGCTGCGCATGGATCCCGATGGCCGCTATCTGCTGGCGCGCAGCGCCAACGGCGATTCTGTGCGAATCGTCGCGATCGGAACAACGCGTGAAATCGGCAGCGTCCGCTCCGGCTGGCGCACCGATCTCCCGATGCTCGGCCCCGATGGAGGGCTCGCCGTGCTGCAAGACAACGACGTCGTGGTGATCGACGCCGAATCGCATAAGGAGCGCACGCGCTTCCTTGGCGGCGCCGCCGATGTGTGGATGCTGATCCGGTGGAACGGCTTTCGCCCGCGTGCGAAAGGGCTCGATGTGCCGGTGAGCTTCGACGCCGAGACGGATTCTTCGGCGTCCGCAGCGGACAGCGTGCGCCCCGCGCCAAAGCCGGCGCCGGCAATTGTCGCGCCGATTCCATCCCGCGCTCCCGCGCCGGCAGCCGTGCCCGATCCCGTTCCGCCGCCGCGCGCGATCGTCGGCGCACCGAAACACGGCACGTACACGCTCTCGTTTGCCGCGCTGCTTTCGGAAGATCGCGCGAAGACACTCGCCGGCTCGATCACCGTCGACGGGCATCCCGCTCGCGTCGTGCCGGGCGTGAGCGATCGGACACCGGTATTTCGCGTGGTGTACGGGCCGTACGACACGAAAGAAGAAGCGGAGCGCGCGGGCAAGCGCACCGGTCTTCCCTACTGGGTGTACGAGGGCGCGCCGTGACGGCTCCGTTCGATCCGCAGACGCAGTCGGAAACGTGGTGGGCAGATGAAGGCCGCAGGATCGCAGCACAGCTGCGCGACATGCACGCCGTGCTGATCGTTGGATCGAGCGCGGAGCATTCGGCACGCGTCGCGCTCGGCATCGCGCGGGTGGAGAGCGAGCGCCGCCACGTCGCGCTCGGCGATCTCACGGGCGACGCCGCGCCGCTCTACGCGGTGGCAGGCGGCGAAGATGCGTTCGGTCTCACGGACTGCCTGCGACAGGGGCTCCCGCTCAACGACATCGCGCGCCCCGCGCCCGATCGCGAGTCTCTCTTCATTCTCCCTGCGGGCTCGCCGCCCGTCGCATGCGCCGAGATCATTGCGCACGAGCGCTGGCCCAAGCTCGTGAACGGCTTCACGCAAGCCGGAGCGCTGCTGATGCTCGTGCTGCCGGTGGACGCGCCCGGGATCATGGCGCTGGCCGCCGCGACAGGAGGAGTGGTGCTCGTGGATGTGCCGGCCGTGCGCGCGCGTCGGCTCAACGTGATCGCGACGGTCACTGCGCCCGAGCGCGTGCGGAACGAATTGCGCGCCAATGCAGATCGGGGACGGCAACGCAATGCGCTCATTGTGATCGCGACCGTGCTGCTGATCGGCGCGGCGGTCTGGTTCTCGCGCAAGAACGTGATGGCGATTTACCACGCGGCGATAACGAGAGGACCGGTAACGCCGATTTCTCCGGCGCCGTTGCCGGACGCGCCGCCGGACGCGCCGCCCGCGCGAGCGGCAGCGATGCCGCCGGCCGCGCCGTCAGTGCCGACTGACACAGTGCGCCTCACCGATCCTGTCAACCCCGCGGACACATCCGCCACCGCCGCGTTTGCAGTGGAAGTCATGGCGGCAAACACCCTCGCGGGTGCAAATTCATTTCTCGCAGATAACGCAAAAGAGACATCGCGAAACAGTGCGACGGTTTCGCCGGTGACGGTTGGTGGATCGGCAACCGTGTGGTACAAAGTCGTCGTCGGCGCATCGCATGATCGCGCGGGCGCCGACTCGCTGCTCGCCGCGATGCGACGCGGAAAGGTGCTGCGCAGTGGAGAAGGACGCGTGGTGAAGGTGCCGTACGCTCTGGTGCTCGCGAACAACATCGAACAATCGAACGCCCGAAGTCTTCACGACTCGTGGCTGCAGCGCGGTTTCAACTCGTATGTGCTGGTGCAAAATGATGGAAGCGCGCGGCTCTTGGCGGGCGCTTTCGAGACGACGGCTCAGGCTGCGCCGCTGGCCTCAGCGCTGCGCGCGGCCGGCGTGACGCCGGTGATCGCTTATCGAACGGGGAGAACGTACTAAGTGCAGTTGACGAAACTCGAGTTGCACGGATTCAAGTCGTTTGCAGACCCCACGGAGATGCTCTTCGACACGGGCGTCACGGCGGTCGTGGGACCGAACGGCTGCGGCAAGTCGAACGTTTCGGACGCGGTGCGCTGGGTGCTCGGCGAGCAGCGCGCGCGCATGCTGCGCGGCGCGAAAATGGAAGAAGTGATCTTCCAGGGGTCGAGCGCGCGAAAGGCCGTCAACATCGCGGAAGTTTCGCTGCACTTCTCGAACGAAGACGGCGGACTCCCCGTGCCATTCCAGGAAGTCGTGATCACGCGCAGACTTTCGCGCGCAGGCGAAAGCGAATATTTCCTGAACCGCGCGCCGTGCCGTCTCCGCGACATCCACGATCTCGTGCGCGGCACGGGACTCGGCGCCGACAGCGGCGTCGTGATCGAGAGCCGCATGATCGACGCCCTGCTCTCTGATCGCCCGGACGACCGGCGCGAGCTGTTCGAAGAAGCGGCTGGCGTCGGACTCTATCGCGACCGCCGCCGCAGCACGGAGCGCAGCCTCGAGCAGACCAGCGCTGATCTCTCGCGGCTCGATGATCTCGTGAATGAAGTCACCAGCCAGGTGCGCGCGCTCGCCCGGCAGCGCAAACGCGCCGAGCGGCACAGCGAGATCACCACGCGCCGATTTGCAGTGGAGCTCACGCTCGCCTCGCGCGAGATGGCCGCGTGGAAGGACGAACTCGGACAGCTCGACGGGCGCCTCGCGTCGCTCCGCGGAAACGCGCCCGGGTCGCAGCACCACGTGCACGAAGCCGAGCAGGCCCGCGACGCTGCGCACGCAGCGCGAGCAGCCGCCGAGGCGCGGCGGCACGAGCGCGACAAGGTCGTCGGCGACGCGCGCAGCGCGCTGCTGACGCTCCAGGGCGAGATCGCGGTGGCGGAAGAGCGGCATCGTAACGCGCTCGCCCGCCGCACGCGCGCCGAGCAGGAGCGCAGCGAAGGAACGGCGCTCGGCGAGCGCGTGGTGGCGGAGTACGCGGCGGCGCGCGAAGAAGAAGACCGCACCGGCGCGTCGCTTACGGAGGCAGTTCAGGCTCTGCAGCAGCAGGTCGGCGCAGAGGAAGAGGCGCGCGGCGCTGTGGCGGTGAGCCGCGAGGCACTCGAGCGCGCGGACAAACTCGTGCGCGAACTCCGCGACCGCCTGCGGCGTCTCGAGCTCGAACGCGAGGGCGCCGAGCGCGAGCTCGCCGACGTGGCGCAGCGATCGAACACGCTCGCTGCGGAGCACGAGCAGCTCGCGTCGCAGCAGCGGCTCGCGCAGCGCGAACTGGAAATCGCCGACGAGCAACTCGCCGTCGCGACCACCGCGGCAGCCACAGCCGATTCGGCGCTGGCCGCCGCGCACGAGGCGGCGCGCGAGTGGCGCGAGCGCGACGCGGCCGCGCGAGCGGATGTGCGCCGCGTGGAAGAAGAGCATGCGGGAATGGACGGCAAGCTGAGCGCGCTCGAGGGACTCGAGCGCGAGCGGGTGGGCCTCGCCCCCGCTGCGGCTCGTCTCCTCCGCGATCGCGATCAGTTCGGCGCGGGCGCGGTGCTCGGCCCGCTCTCGGACTACATTGGGGCCGACGCCTCCACGGCGCTGCTCGTCGAGCGATTCCTCGGACCGTCGGTCCATGCCGTCGTGGTGCGCGATCGCGCAGCCGCAGAAGCCGTGCGACGCTGGCACGCACAGGCAAACCCGGGGCCGCTGCTGCTGCTGCCGCTCGACGCGAAAATGCCGGCGCAGGACGGCGCCGAATCCGGCACACTTTCCTCTCTGGTGCAAACGGACGGGCCTGCACGCGCGTGGGTGCGCGCGCTGCTCGGCCACGTGCATGCCGAAGACTCGGGCAGCGCATTCACTGATGCGCGCGGAGCCGTGTGGCTGCCGGGCACGCAAGCGGGCGCAGGCCCGCTGCGCCGCCGCGCCGAACTGTCCGAACTCCGCGCCGCGGCCGCGGCGATCGAAGCAACACGCTCGCACGCGGCTGCAACGCTTCAGCGTGTGCACGCGAGCCTTCAGCAGGCCGAGGCCGCGGCGACGGGCGCAGCAGATGGTGCCACGCGCGCGCATCGCGCGCTTCAGGAAACAGCGCAGGCGCGCGCCGAGCGCGAGCGCGCGCATCTTCGCACCACGCGCGAGCTCGCCGACGCCGTCGCGCTTTCGGAGCGGCTCGGCGGACGCCGCGACGAGCTCACGGCGCGAGTCACCGATGGAATCGCGACGCAGGATCGCGAGGCACTGGCGCTCTCGCAGGCGGAAATCGCCGCGGTTAGTGCGCGCGAGGCGGTGACCGAGGCCGATCGTCGCCAGGACGCGGCTCGCGAGTCGCGAGCCGCCGCGCAGGTCGCGCACGCGCAGGCACAGGCCCGCAGCGAAGTTGCATCCGAACGGCGCGACAGGCTCGAACTCGAGCGTCTGTCTGCGGAACAGCGCCTTGTTACCCTTTCAACAGAACTTGCGGCGCTCGCAGAAGACGACGCCGCGCTCGCGCGTCAGATGAACGCCTGGCAGGCCGAGCTCACTGCGCGTCAGCAATCGCTCGCTCAGGCGGAGGCCGCGCAGGCCGAAGCCGAAGCCGGCGTCCGCGCGGCGGATGCGGCCCTCGCCGATTCCGAGCACGCACTCGACCGCAAACGTCACGAGGCCACGGAACTGAGCGATGCGCTCCACCACGCCGAGCTGCGTCACACCGAGCTCGCCGGCAAGCGCACAGCGATCCGCGAGCGCCTCGAAACCGAATGGCGCCGCCCGCTCGACGATCTTTTTGCCGAGTACACGGCCGTCGAGGCCGACGACGATGCGCTGCGCACGGAGGCCGAGCAGCTCCGCGAGAGCATCGAGTCGCTCGGACCTGTGAATCCGCTCGCGATCGAGGAGCACAACGAGGAAACCAAGCGCCTCGAGTTTCTGCAGACGCAGCGCAACGATCTCGCGACCGCGCAGATCTCGCTTCAGCAGGCGATCAAGGAGATCGATGTCACCGCGCGCGAGATGTTCCTGAAGACGTTCGAAGAAGTGCGCGCGCATTTCCGGCACATCTTCAACACGCTGTTCGGCGGCGGCGACTGCGATCTCAGGCTCGAGAACGAAGATGCGCCGCTTGACTGCGACATCGAGATCCACGCGTCGCCGCGCGGCAAGAAGACGCAGCGCATCCACCTGCTTTCCAGCGGAGAGCGGGCGCTCGTCGCGCTCTCACTGCTGTTCGGCATTTTCCTCACGAAGCCGAGCCCGTTCTGCCTGCTCGACGAAGTCGACGCGCCGCTCGATGACGCGAACGTCGGCCGGTTCGTGAAGATGCTGAACCAGTTCAAGACGCATACACAGTTCATCGTAATCACGCACAATCCGCGGACGACGACCGAAGCGGCCGACGCCGTGTACGGCGTGACGATGCAGGAACCCGGCGTGAGCTCGCTCGTGAGCGTTCGGATGCGCGGCCCCGCCGTCGACGGCGCGGAGCCGCCCGAAGCCGTGCAGGCCGCCGCAGGAGTGTGATGCGCGAGGCCGTTCGCGCTGCTCGCGCGGTTGTACTCGCGGCAGCCGTGCTGTTGTTCCCGCCGCTCGCCCGCGCGCAGACAGCGGGCTCGGCGGTCGTCACCGGCCCGGCGGGCAATCCCATTCACGACGGCACGCCCGCTTTCACGATCACGACAAGCGGCTTCCTGCCCACCGACATGCCGCTGCAGATTGAACTGCAGGTCGCGACCGTGGCGGATTTCACCGTGCTGTTTGCCGACACAACCGTAAGCGGCAACTCGGCGTCGATCGTGATTCCGCGGCTGCTGCCGCCGAAGATCAACATCTGGTGGCGCGCGAGGATCCGCACAGCGCAGGGCGCGATTCTGTTCACGGACGCCGTCGGCCCGCGACAAACCTCGCCGTGGCTCACGCTTGTTGCGCCGAACGGGCTGAACGGTTCTACGGTCGACACAATCTTCCCGACATTTATTTGGAGCGCCGTCGCGACTCACGCGCCGGTGAAACCGTGGAATTTCCAGATTGTCGTCTCGCGAAAATCTGACGCGTTTCCGACCGTGACCGGCAGCCTGACTTATCCCGATACGACGTACACCGCTTTCTCGGCGCTCGAAACGAACACGTCGTATCTCTGGACCGTGACGGCGACTCTTTCGACGGGCGACAGCGTTCGCGTGCAAAGTTTCTCGACCTTCGTCATCCTGAGCCGCTTTGCACCGCTCGCGACCGTACTTTATCAGAATTTTCCGGACCCGTTTCCCAACGCGCGCGTATCCAGCACCTGCATCTGGTTCGATCTCAAGAATCTGTCGGCGGTGCGTATCGACATCCTCGACCTGCGCGGCAATCACGTCGCCAAAGTCACACCTGGTCGGGGACTGGGGCCGCTCTACCCGCCGGGGAGATATGGCCGCTCCGCGGTGGGCAGTGACAGCGGGTGTGATGACCGGCTCACGTGGGATGGGCGCGACGATAATGGGCGTACCGTGCCGCCGGGGGTGTACCTCGTGCGGTTCGTGGGAGATGGCGTGACCTCGACCAAGAAACTGCTCTTTAAGGGGCATTGAGAACTACGACTCGCCATTCGCCGTAGTTTATATTTGAGTGTTCCGCTCACCCGCCTGAGGCTCCATGCTCGTAGTAATGTCCCACCAAGCCACCCAAGCCGACATCGATCGCGTCTGCGAGACCATTCGCGCGATGGGCTACACCCCCGCGCCGATGCCCGGCGCGCAGCGCACCGCTGTGGGCCTCGTCGGAAACGACGGGCGCGTGGACGATTCCCTGATCATCGAACTTCCCGGCGTCGCGCGTGTGATCCACGTGTCGAACCCGTACAAACAGGTCTCTCGCGAGTGGCGTCCGGAAAACACAGTCGTCACCATCGCGCCGGGTGTTTCGTTCGGCGGCGAGGCGATCCCGGTGATCGCCGGCCCGTGCTCAGTCGAAACCGAAAACCAGATTGTGGAATCCGCGCGCGTTGTGAAGGCGGCAGGCGCACTCGCGCTCCGCGGCGGCGCGTTCAAGCCGCGCAGCTCGCCCTACTCGTTTCAGGGACTCGGCAAGCAGGGACTCGAACTTCTCGCGCTCGCCAAGCGCGAGACCGGCCTCGCCATCGTCACGGAGGCAATGGACGACGAAGGCGCGCACCTCGTGGCCGAGGTCGCCGACTGCATTCAGATCGGCGCGCGCAACATGCAGAACTATTCGCTCCTGAAGACCGTCGGCAGAATCAACAAGCCGGTTCTGCTCAAGCGCGGCATGGCGGCGACGATCCAGGATCTTCTCTTGAGCGCCGAGTACGTGCTCGCCGAGGGAAATCCGAATGTGATTCTGTGCGAGCGCGGCCTGCGCAGTTTCGACACCACGTCGCGAAATCTTTTCGATCTCACCGCGATCCCCGTTGTGCATCAGCTCTCGCATCTGCCGATCGTCGCCGATCCGAGCCACGGCACCGGCCGCCGCGACAAAGTCACGCCGATGGCGCGCGCGGCAGTCGCGGCCGGAGCGGACGGCATCATCGTCGAGGTGCATCCGCAGCCCGACCGGGCGCTTTCGGATGGCGCGCAGACGCTGAATCCGGATCAGTTCTCGGAATTGATGCGCCAGCTGCGCCGCGTAGCCG
>JANYIJ010000242.1 GCA_025362095.1 Gemmatimonadota bacterium
AAGGCGAAGACCGTCGCGCCCGGCGTGTGGGTCACGGGCCGCGGATGGGATCAGAATCGCTGGGCCGATACGCGATTCCCGTCACACGTGAAGCTCACCGCCGCGGTGCCGGACAACCCGGTGCTGCTCGAACGCGTCGACGGTCACGCAAACCTCGCGAACCGGATGGCGATGAACGCGGCCGGCGTCACTCCTGCGACGAAAGATCCGGTGGGCGGCCGCATCGAGCATCTCGCAGACGGCACGCCGAGCGGAGTGTTCATCGACAACGCGCAGGGCATCGTGCAGCGGGTGGTCCCGGCGCTCACGCACGATGAACTCAAGCGCCAGGTTTCGAACGCGATCGCGGAAACGCAGCGCTGGGGACTCACCGGTGTGCACGATGCGGGTGAGCCGCAAGAAGTGCTCGATGTATTTGAAGAACTTGGAAAGGCGGGGCAACTCAATACGCGCATGTACGCGATGATCGGCGACGATTCTGTCGCAATCGCCCGCGCGATCGCGCGCGGCCCGCAGAGCGCGCTGTACGGCGGGACGCTCTGGGTTCGCAGCATCAAGCTCTACGCCGACGGCGCCATGGGCTCGCGCGGCGCTGCGATGCTCGAACCATACGCCGACGAGCCGGCGAACACCGGTCTCCTCAAATCGACGCAGGAGCATCTGCAGGCCGTGTCGACCGCTGCGCTGCGCGCCGGATTCCAGGTGTGCACGCACGCCATAGGCGACCGCGGTAATCGCGTCGCCCTCGACGCATATCAGTCGGCACTCGCCGCCGTGCCGGTGGCCGATCACCGTTTTCGGATCGAGCACGCGCAGAACCTGCACTACGCCGACATTCCGCGCTTCGCGCAGCTCGGCGTGATTCCATCGATGCAGCCGAGTCACCAGTCGAGCGACATGTACTGGATCGGCACGCGACTCGGTGCATCGCGCATGGTCGAGGCATATCCATGGCGCTCGCTGCTGAACACCGGAATCGTCATTCCCGGCGGGAGTGACTTTCCGGTCGAACGCGTCAATCCGCTGATTTCGTTTCACGCCGCCGTGTCGCGTCAGGACGCGAACAACTATCCGCCGGGCGGCTGGCAGCCCGAGCAGCGCATGACACGCGAAGAAGCGCTCAAGTCGATGACCATCTGGCCCGCGTTCGCGGCGTTCCAAGAGCACGAGCTTGGCTCGCTCACCGCAGGCAAGTACGCCGACTTCACCGTGCTGGACCAGGACATCATGCGCGCGCCGGTCGAGACGATTCTCAGCACGCGTGTCGTGTCGACGTGGGTCGGCGGCAAGATCGTGTATGAAGCAAAATGAAAACGCGCGTCGCTCGTGTCGTCGCGCTGCTGCCGTCGGCGACTGAGATCGTCGCGGCACTTGGCGCGCTGGAGTTGCTCGTTGGCATCACGCACGAATGCGACCATCCGGCGCAGGTGGCATCGCGGCTCCGAGTCACGAAGAGTCTGGTGGATGGCGCGGACGCTCCCGGCGCAGTGGACGCCGGAGTGCGCGAGCTCGTGGCCGCGGGCACTTCGCTCTACGCGCTCGATGAGCCGGCGATCCGCGCGTTGAAACCGGATCTCATTCTCACCCAGGCGCTCTGTGATGTGTGCGCGGTGATGGAGACCGACGTCCGGGCTCTGGCTGCGCGGCTCTCGCCGGAGCCACGCGTGATTTCGCTCTCCGCCACGACCATCGAAGGCGTGTTCGACGACATCGCGCGGGTTGGCCGCGAACTCAATCTCGAAGACGAAGGCGAAGAGCTTCTCGCGGGACTGCGCGCGAGGATCCGGACCATACACGAAACACTCAAAGCCGCGCGTGCTCCGCGCCCTCGCGTCGCGATGATTGAATGGAGCGATCCGATCTTCGCCGGCGGACATTGGGTGCCGGAAATGATCACGCGCGCAGGCGGCGTCGATGTGCTCGCGACGGCCGGTGAGCATTCGAAAGTCGTCGAGATGGAAGCAGTCGCGGCAGCCGCGCCGGAGATCGTGCTCGTTGCGCCCTGCGGCTACGGCGTGGAGCGCGCGGCGGAAGAAGCGCGCCGCCTCGTGGCGTCAACTGAATGGAATCTTCCGGGCGAATGCGCGGTGTGGGCGCTCGACGGCAACGCGCTCACGAGCCGGCCCGGACCGCGCATCGTCGACGGAATCGAAGTGATGGCGCGAATTTTCAATCCGGCGCTCTTCACTCCGGTCGACGAGTCTTACGCGCGGCGGATCAGTCGCTGACGACCTGCGCGATCCGCGCGGTCAGGCGGCGGTTCCGCGCAGAAGCAGCAGCGTCTTTGCCACCGCTTCTTTCACGTCTTTGTCCCTGTCGTTCACGAGCGATTGCAGCGCGGTGAGCGCGCCCGGTGTGCGCGCCTCGCCGAGCGCCTGCACTGCGGCCACGCGGAGGCCCACGTTTTTTCGCGCGGAGAAAATTCCACTGGCGGCCTCCGCGGCTTTCGAAAGTTTCTGCACGGCTTCGGGAGTGGCCACGCGGCCGAGGGCGCTGAGGATCGCGAACTGCACCTCCTGTTCGTTCTCGCTGTCGATCGCCTTCGCGAGCATCGACCCGGCCCGTCCGCCTTTGCGCGATGCGAGGCCGGCGACCGCTTCGAGCCGCACGGTCGGCGACGGATCCGTCACTGAGCGCGCGACCGCGTCGAGCGTGAACGAACTCTCGATTCGCGCCAGCGCCCGCGTCACCGCGCGGCGCACGCGTTCGTCACCGTGCCGCAGCAGTTCCGCGAGCGGACGTTCCGCTTCCTCCGCGCCCATCTCGCCGAGCAGCTCTGCGGCGCGCCGCACAATGAACCAACGGCCGTCCGCGAGCATTTGCACGAGTGCTTCGCGCGCGAGCGTGAGCCGGGAAAGCACGTCACGGTACACGCGACGGTCGGCGACCGAACGCGAGCTCGCGTACTGATCGACGACCGCATCCACGCCGTCCTGTCCCACGCGCTGGAGAATGCGCTCCGTGCGCCGCGCGGTGGCCGGGTGCGTCGTCAGCAGAACGGCGATCGGGCGCAGCAGCGTCGGCCTGGTGAGCCGCCGCACCGTCACGAGAAACACGCGTCGCACGTCGGGATCGGTGATCGCGCCTTCGCGGTCGAGCAGCGCAGAAAAAATCGCGGCGACATCCGGTGTGCGCCCTTCGCGCGTCGCCTGCTCGGC
>JANYIJ010000009.1 GCA_025362095.1 Gemmatimonadota bacterium
GTCGGAACGGCATCCGGCACGCCGGGAGAAAACTGTGGGAAGAGGATGTTTTCGATTCCGTAGAATACCAAGACGAAAGCAGTCCAGAATCTTGCGATCGTGGCGATCGCTTCGGCGTGGCGAGGCCGGTCATTCCATGTGGAGATCGCGAAGAGCGCCAGTGCTCCGATCGCGAATGTGGTCTCGCGCGCAGCGAGGCTCCACGCCATCCGAACCTCCGGATGCCTGAGCGCGCCCGGCAAATCCATGAGGATTATAAAAAGGGCGAACATGACCGCCAAACAGAGCGCCGACCAGCGAACGTATCGCTTCGCCACGAAGCTCACGGCGGCGGCGAGGTGCGCGGCGCCGACGAAATATGCGATGAACAGCCGCTCAGGCATCCATTTTGGTACGAGTGTGGCAAGACTGGCCGCCGCAGAAAAATGTTCGCCCGCGAATGCAGCGAGAGCAGACGCGACAAAAACCGGCCCGAGCGCGGTGAGGGCCATAGGATTCCGCGCTCTCGCCTCAACATCGCGCCAATACACAGCGATTCCGGCGACGAGAACCACTATCCCGAGAAACCCGGGCCAGAACGAGGCGGCGCCGCTCACGGAACTGCGCGCATGGCGTCCGGCGCCGGTTGCCACATTTCACGGATCACCCGCCAGGAGCCGTCGGCGCGGCGGCGCAGCGCGAGCAGCATCCTTCCGCGTCCGTCGAACGTCTTCCCGCCCGTCAGCGCAACGACCTGATGCTCATTGCACCACTCGGTCGCCGACGCGCCGGAGATCTGAATGTCGAAGCACTCCATCTCGAACTTCTCCATTCTGCTTCCGCTGATCTGCGCGGTGGTCTTTTCGAGGAACGCCGTGATCGCGCGCTTCCCCACGATCGGAGCTGTCTGCGGAAGCAGGCTCACGCCGTCGCTGTCCCACAGTGCGAGCGTGGCCGCGTTATCCATGTTCCTCGTTGCCGAGTCAAGTGCGCGATTGAACTGGTCGATTCCGGTGCGCGCCGCTGCCGGCGTGTCCCTGGCTGCGACGGCGCAGGCGCAGGCGCCGAAAACAAGAATCAGCGGGCGCCATATCCGCGATGTATTTCGGGCAAAGGCCACGTTGCTCTCCAAACGAGATCAGTCCCCTTTGTTTACCCATGTCGCGTATCGTCTTGTCACGGGCGCCTCAACGAGCGCGGAAACAAACGGGGCGCCGCACCCGCGACGCCCCGCCTTTGGTCCAGTCTTACCCGCGATTCGCCCAATCGCTACTCGCGAATCGCTCGCCAGTCCCCACTCGCCATTCGCTCGCTAGTCCCCACTCGCCATTCGCCTACTGTACCGCGTTCACCATGTCGAAGATCGGCAGGTACATGGCGACAACCATGCCGCCGACGACCACGCCGAGGAACACGATCATGACCGGCTCGAGCAGCGAGAGCAGGCCGCTCACCGCCGCGTCGACTTCTTCGTCGTAGAAGTCGGCGATCTTCGCGAGCATTTCGTCGAGACCGCCCGTTTGCTCGCCGACTGAAATCATCGAGATGACCATCGGCGGGAACACGTTCGATTTCGCGAGCGGCGCCGAGATGGTGTCACCGCCTGCGATCGACGAGCGGCTCGCCATGATCGCGTCCTGAATGACGCGGTTGCCGGCGGTCTTTGCCGTGATTTCGAGTCCGTCGAGAATCGACACGCCGGAGCTGATCAGCGTGCCGAGCGTGCGGGTGAAACGCGACACGGCTGATTTGCGGAGCACGTCGCCGAGCACCGGCGCGTGCAGCATGAGCTTGTCGATCATGAGCTGGCCGTTGGACGTCGCGTAGTACTTCTTGAGGCTGTAACCGGCGGCCACTGCAACGATGATGATCGCATACCAGTAGCCCTTCAGGAACGCGGAGAGCCCGATGACGATGCGCGTGGGGAACGGCAGCACCAGGTTCACCGACGCGAACATGCTCTGGAAGACGGGAATAACGAAGATGAGCAGCACGCTGATGGCGATCGCGGCGACGCTCATGATGACGCCTGGGTAGATCATAGCGCCCTTCACCTTTCGCACGAGGGCGTCGTTCTTTTCCATGAACGTCGCCAAGCGCATGAGAATCGTGTCGAGAATACCGCCGGCCTCGCCTGCGGCGACCATGTTCACGTAGAGGTCGCTGAACGCCTTCGGATGTTTGGCGAGGGCGTCGGCCACTGTGTGGCCCGATTCCACATCGAACACGATCTGGCGCGTCACGGCCTGCAGCGCCTTGTTCTCCGATTGTTTCGAGAGAATATCGAGCGCCTGCACGAGCGGCAGACCCGAGTTGATCATCGTCGAGAACTGGCGGGTGAAGATGACGATGTCGCGCATCGAGACGGAGCCGCCCGTTTTCTGTTTCGCCTTCGACTGCTCCTCGACCTTGACGACGTTCATCCGCAGCCGTCTCAGCTGCTGTACGACGTCCTCGCGGTTGGCCGCGTCGATCGTCGCGGTCTTGAGCTCGCCTTTGGCGTCGCGGGCGGTGTAGGTGTAGGTGGGCATGGGTTGCTCCTTTGAACTGCAGTGCTGAGTGCTCAGTATTCAGTGCTGAGTCTTGGCTGGGGCTTGGCTGGGTCTTGGCTGGGTCTTGGCTGGGTCTTGGCTGGGTCTTCGATTACTGACTATCGGCGGCCGCCGGGGGTCATCGCGCCCTTCGGTCCGGTCTGCGGAGCCGTGTCGCCTTCGACCATGGTCTTGCCAATCAAGCGATAGAACTCCGTGGGGTCGCCCGACACGCGCAGGCACTCGTCCTCGTCCACTTCGCGCGCCATGTACAGCTGGTACAGCGCGTCGTTCATCGTCTGCATGCCGTGCTTTTTGCCCGACTGCATGGACGAGTAGAT
>JANYIJ010000042.1 GCA_025362095.1 Gemmatimonadota bacterium
CGCCGCGACTCATCGACTGCTGGGCCTGACGGTAGAGCGAGTCGGCGGGATCCTGCGGCGCCCAGGACTGGGGAGCGCGTGTGCTGTAGCTGTAGTTGTAATCGTAGTTGTACGACGCGGAGGCCGCGCCCTGGCCGATGCCAGAACCGAGACCAAACGAAGCGATCGCGGGCATGACGTCGACATTGAGCCTCGGCGCAGCAACCGCGAACGGCGCGATCATCGCCATGGCCGCCGGCCCGAAACCCTGCGCCGCGCGGGTTTCGGCGCGCGCATCGGCGCGAGCGGCCTGCGCATCGCGAAGACTCTCGAGGCGGGCCTCCTGCGCGACACGAACTGCCTCAGCTCTGGCGGCGGCAGCGACGGGATCCGGCCGCGCCGGTGCCTGTTGGGCGACGAGCGGCGCGGCGGCGAGAAAGAATACGAGTGCTTTGCGAATCATCGGTTCTCCTTGGATACGGCTAGTAATCGCTGATCGAGAGGCCGGCGACGGCCGTGCGAATGCGCGGCACGACGTCGCGCTCCTCGAGCGCTTCGTTGATCATCGTGAGTGCCTCGCCTGGACGCTGCGACTGCAGGCGCGCGACCTGTGCGAGGACGAGTTCCAAATCTTCGAGCAAATCTTTCGTGCGCTGGTCTTTGCCGACCGGCGAATCGAGCAGGAGCCGCGCGGTGCCGAGCAGAGCGCGCGCCTGTTCCGTGAGCTTGGTATCGTTGGTTCCGGGCCGGCCATTGGCGGGGAGCGCGGCGATGAGAACCGCGGTGCTTCCGAGGAATTCCTGCATCGTGCGCTGATACGGCGCCGCTGCCGATGTAGACGCGAGCTGCGCCGGTGTGGCGGCCGTCTTGGTGGCGAAGGGCAGCGAGATATCGCGCGCTGCCGACGCGCGTCCGATCAGCACGCCAAACACGAGCGTCGCGGCGATTGCGCCGGCGAACACGCGCCAGCTCGGCCGGTTTCGATGCGGCTGCACCGCGAACACCTCCGCCTCAACACGCGACCAGATCGCGTCGAGCGGTGCGACCGGCGGCGCTCTATGCGAGCGCTGTGCATCAGCGAGCAGTTCGTCCAATTTATTATCGTCCATCATGATCTCTCCTCCAGAAAATCGCCGAGCGATTTTTTTAGCCGCGCCCGCGCGTCGAACACTTTTGCCTTGCTCGTTCCTTCTGCGATGCCGAGCGCCTGACCGATCTCGGCGTGCGTGTAGCCCTCGATCGCATGCATCACCAGCGCGATTCGAACTCCATCCGGCAGTGCCTCGATGGCCGCCGCCAGCCGTGCCCGCAGATCTGGGTCGATCGCATCGGGTTCGAACTCATGCTGATGCGCTTCATCGAGATCTGCCTCCCGCTCCCGCAGCCGCTTCACCTTTCGCATGGCGTTCAGGGAAACCGTGACGGCGATGCGGTGTACCCAAGTCGAAAACGCCGACTCACCCCTGAACTGGCCCAGCGAGCGAAACACCTTGACGAACACTTCCTGCGTAAGGTCTTCTGCGAGATCCGGATCACCGCAGACTCGATACGCGAGACGGTGCACCCGGGCCGCGTGCCGGTCGTACAGCGCGCGAGAAGCCGCACGGTCACCGACCGCCGCGAGGGCGATCAGTGCACGCTCATCGCCGGCACCATCCGGCGAGGTCGCGATCGCGGCTCTCAGCATCGTCTCGGCAGGGTTGGACACAGATGGGTCGGGAAGCGTTGGGGGTCGGGGAATCTCCCTCAATGAAGCTAGACGCTTTGGCTAGTACCGCCCGCACGGGCCACCGGCGATTTTTGAGAGTGCGTCTCCGCGTGCTTTGCCTCCTCCTGGCGCCTCTGGCGTCCGCTTTCGCGCAGCGCGTCGCGCCGCGAAGCGTGTGCGATGGCGAGCTCGTCACGGCCATCGAGACCAACAGCCACCCGCCCGGATCGACGTTCGTCGAGAATGCCTGGCTCGCGGTGGGCAGTGTTGTGGGGATCCGCCACGTCCTGACGCGCCCCGAGGTGATCAAGGCATATCTCGTCGTGGAAGTAGGCAAACGGTGCACCGAACTCGACCGAAGCGAATCGGAACGACTGCTTCGAGCGCAGCGGTTCATCGCATCAGCCACCGTGAAGGCCGTCCCGGACGGACCGGGACGCATTCGCATCGTGGTCGACGTCGTGGATGATCTCGCGCCGATCGTCGGCGGAAGTTTCGGAAGCGGGACGGTCACTTCGCTGCTGCTCGGCACAGAAAACCTCAACGGCAAAGGCATCACCGTGGAGGTCAGCGGCGAGAGAGGATTCGGATATCGGACCGGCTATGGCGGGGACATCATCCAGTACGGCGCGTTCAACAAACCCTTCACGCTGGCGGTCGGCGGAGAGGTACATCCGCAGGGCGACGCGCTCCGGTTCGAGTTCTCAAAGCCGTTCCTCACGGATCTGCAGCCGAACGGATTCCACGTCGGCGCGACAGAACTTAATAACTATTACGATCTCACGCGGCCGGTCGGCGACGATATTTTTCTCAACGTGCGGCGCGTGAGCTACGATCTGGGAATCGCCACGCGCGTCGCGCGCCTCACGCGAAGCGGTGTTGTCGGCGTGATCGGCGGGATGATCATGGGCGAGGATGTCCGCGTGGCGTCTGCGCCAGTATTCATGACGGACAGCGGAATATTCGCGGCGTCGGGATTTCCCGACGTCACCAATCGCTACACCCCGTTCAACGTGACGCGCGCAGGAGTGTTCGCCGGGATTCGCGCGCTACACTTCCAGACCGTGAAGGGATTCGACGCGGTCACTGCGGCGCAGGACGTCGGGAACGGTGTGCAGTTGGGCGTGTTCGCTGGACCAAGCATCTGGTCGGCCCAACACGCGAGCGACTTCCTCTTCACCGGTGAGTTTTACGCCGGTGTTGGAACTCCGGAATCGTTCTTCGAAACGCGCGTCGTTGGCGAGGGGCGCATGGATCGCGCGACGCAGCACTGGGATGGTGTCGTCGGATTTGGAAAGTTCGCGTGGTACATCAAACCGTCAGACGAAGTCACGCACATCGCCGCCGTGGAACTCTCGGCCGTGCAGAGTCTCGCGTTCCCGCTGCAGCTGAGCTTCTGGGATCACGAGGGCGGGCTGCCGGGATTTCCGGAGGCCCTAACCGTTGGCGGCCAGCGCGCGATAGTGCGTTTCGAAGAACGGCGCGTCGTGGAGATGATCACCAAGCGCGCGGACTGGGCCATCGCGCTGTTCGCGAATGCCGGAAAAATCTGGGCAGGCGATGTTCCGTACGGACGAAATTCGGACGTTCGCGCCGCGCTCGGCGTCTCCTTGCTCGCGGCGTATCCGGCCGGCGGCAAGCGCCTGTATCGCGTCGATCTCGCAGTCCCGGTGAATCCGGACGGCGCGAAGTTCGAACTGCGCTTCAGTTCATCGGATGAAACGCGCAGCATCTGGCGGCAGCCGAACGATCTCGCGATCGCGCATTCGGCTGCCGTACTGCAGAACATCGGTAGTTGGTCGCCGCGCAACTAGCCACGCGAGTCAGCCCGGCGGCCTCCGCGCAGGTGCTGCATCCGCCGGCTTCTCGTCTCGCTTCGGCGCGGTCCAGAATCCGGCCGCGCCCTTTGATTTATCTGCGAGATCGCGCGTGAAGAGCGCGGAGTTGAACACCACGCGGAACGTGCCGAACGGCTGACCACGCCATTGCGGGCGGAATCCGATAAGAATCGCGTGGCCGCGCCCATGCTTCACGTCGACTGCGGCCGCATATCCCTGCAGGTATTTCTCGCCGAGCAGGTAGCCCGAGACGCGAGGCGTTCCTTCCTTCTGATATTTCGCGAGCACCGCGCCTTCGAACCCGTCGAGCGTGGTGAATACCGGACTGCCGTCGGCAAACACTCGCGCACGATCCGGCATGCCGGCCATAACCGGATGGGAAGGATCGGTAATGATTTCGAGAATCGAGCCGCTCGCGAAATAATCTTTCCGGTTCAGCGCGCTGACGACGTTCTTCACGGGAAGGTGCAGTGCGTCGATGGCGAAATCGGAACTCGAGTTGAGGCAGACGATCGTGCCGCCGCCGCGAACGAACGCATCGAGAGCGCGCACGCCCGCGTCGCCGAGTCCGCCTTCGTAGCGGGGAGGCACGGTGCCCTTTCCGAATCCCTCGACGATCGATCGCGCGCGATCGGATGCGATGAACACCACGTCGAATCGGGAGGCAATGTCAGCGGCCTGCATGTCAGCGTTGGTGATGACCGTGTATTTGAATTGGTATTGATCGAGCAGCCACTCGACCCATCCTTCGTCCATGCTTGCGGTCCACGGTTTGTAGACGGCGATGCGCGAGCGGACGGGAACGGATGTGGCGGATACTTTTCGCTCGGCGTGCAGTGAGAGTTCGTTGACCCATCCGTCTGCTTTTGCCGGCGCGATTCCGCTGACGAGATAGCGACCCCCGCGCGCGCCGCCATCTTCGTACTGCACCGCGCCTCCTTCTGCCATTGCGCGATTGAGCAATTTGAACGCGTCGTTCTGCGCGGGATCTACGCTCAGCAGTTCACCCGCGCCGGTAACGCGGCCGGGCGGCGGAACAATTCCTGCGGCTGCTGCGCTGGTGTTAAACGGCGCATCCGCCGCCGTGTGCCAGTCGACCGCCTTTCCCTGCACCGGTTTCAGCGCTGCGCGGAAGTCGGCGGAGAGCGGAGTGCGCGCCTCGACGACCTTCACGTCCATCTGATACGGCAGCGTCCACCCCGCGGCATCGTACGGCTGCTCCGGCGGGCCTTCGGGATATTCGCGCAGGTCCGGATACTCCTGCGGCTCAAACAGCTGACGCACGAGCTCCGCATATTCCTGATCCATCGGAATCACCCAGGTGCCCGCGGCGTATTTCATACCATCGTGCGTCGCGTCCTTTTCGAGCTGGCTGACGCGAATGCCGTTGAACGCGAGACGGCGGAGCATTTCCACCGCGGTGCCCGGATCGCGTTGCTGCTGCGAGACGAAATAGGCGTACGGCGGATCGTGGCGGTATTTCGCGATCGCGTTGCGGCCCGCCTGATAGCGATTCCAGAGCAGCTCTTCGCGATACTTCGTCGCGTAGTCGAGCACCGCCATCGACGCGGTGCGCATGTAGTCGACCGCGTCTTTCAGGCGCCACCATCCGCCGGGCCAGGGACTCGGGTACAGCGACTGCGGGCGAAGGTCGCGGTATTCCGCGGGAAAATCGCGGAGCGTATAGAAGTGTGGCGTGGCGTACTGATAGAGCGCCGTCTCGGTCCAGAACGATGCGATGTTCTGAAGCATGGGCATGTAGTCGATGTAGCCGGGATACCAAGCGTCGAATCCCGTGCCCATGTGCGTGGCGCCGATCTGGCCGTTGGTCTCGAGTTCCTGCGCGATCGTCATGCCGATCGTGTTCACTTCGCGCGACATCAGCGCGTTTACACGGGGAGCGATCGGCTCTGCGAACGGCGGCAGCCAGATGCGCGTCGGGAACGGCGCGGTCTGGTGCTGTACGTAGATGATGTTCGGTTCCCACTGCCGCCAGGTGCGCGCGACGACGCGCGACTCGACGACATTGAGCATATACGCGTCGCGATTGTTGTCGTGGCCGAGGTATTTCTGGTAGAGCTCGTGCAGCGGCGAGATCTCGTAGGGTGTGCCGACGTTTTCGCGGTACCAGTTCACGACGATGTTCTGCCCGTCCGGATTGATCGACGGCCAGAGGAGCAGCACCGTGTTCTCGAGGATCGCCTTGATCTTGGGATCGTCGGGATGCGCGAGGATGTCGTACGCAAGCTGAATCGTGTGCTGCGATCCGGCGATTTCCGACGCGTGGAGTCCGCCGCTGATGTCGACGAAGGCGCGCCCTTCGTGCGCGAGCGCGCGGGCTTGATCGTCGGTGAGACCTTCGGGGTGTGCGAGACGCTGCGCGATTTCGCGGTAGCGATCGAGCTTGGAAAAATTCTCCGGCGACGTGATCACGGCAAGCGTCCACGCGTGGCCCGTGGACGTCTTGCCGACGTCTATGAGTTTTATTCTGTTGCTGGCCGCTGCCAACCGCTCGAAGTAGCGGATCGACTCGTCGTACGTCGCGAGTTTATAGTCGGCGCCGACGGTAAACCCGAGAACTGATTCGGGGGTCGGAATCGCGGCCTGCTGCGCCGCGGCGGTGCGTGAGATGGCGGTGGCGAGCAAAAGCAAAGCCGTACGCGCGACGAGCGCGTACGCGCGAAAACTGCGCGTCATGTTCTTCTCCCTACGGAGTTTTTCTTGCGGTCGCGGGCGTTCTGCGGAGAAAGCTACGGCTTCTTCGGTTCAGCCGTGCGCTGCGGAGGCGGAGGCGATGACGGCGGCGGCGGCGCGGAGCCCGAGCCAGCGCCGGAGCTCGACGGCTGCGACGTGTTCGCGCGCGGCGATGCCGAACCATCGCTCCCCTGCGTGTAACCCTTTCCGTTTACGATGCGGCCGTGCGGCGCCGGGGTGCCCGTGCCGGTTCCAACCGGAACGACCACTGGGCCACCGCCGTAATATCCGCCGTATCCCGGATAGCCGCCGTAGCCGTAACCAAATCCGAGTCCGCCGCCGTACGTGTTGTATCTGCTGCATCCGAACTGCGACGCGTAGAGATTCCACGCCGCGTCGTAAGGACCGTACAGATACGGCGAGCATCCGTACATGAGCGAGGATTCGTATGCGTAGATCGGGTTCCCGAAGCGATCGAATCCGATGAGCGGATTCATCGGGATGCCGGCATATTCGGATCCGTACTGTGCATAGGCACTGTCGCTATTCTGTCGCGCCACTCCGTAGCTCACGGGATTCACCGCGAGCACGTTTGGATACGACAAGCCGAGCATCACATCAATCACGCTGCCCGGGACCCCGTTGTCGGCGAGCTGGACGAGCTGCTTCGCGTTCAACTGGGCCGGACGGTCGATGGTGAGCTTATCCGCCTCGATCAACCAGGTCGCGACGACACTCGCGTCGAGTTCGCGCGACGCTTCCTCCACGTCTCGAATCGACGGCTGTTCCGAGACAGCGAGCAGCGCCGCTTTTCTCGCGAGCGAGCGCTGCCCGAGCTTCTGCGAGATTTCTGCGGGGAGTTCACCCGCTTCGGCTGCTTCGCGGTAGCGCACCGCGTGCACGCCGCTGTTCTTCTCGACTCGCATCCCCTGCACATCGATCCACTCGCCCGAGCCGGCCATCGCGTAGACGGCGCTCAGGTGTGTCGACGGTGCGCCGGAGCAATTGAACTCCGACTTGAGATACACTCGCGTTGCAGACGGCGACCACTTCGCGCTCTGCCATCCCGTGCACCCTTCCTTCGCGAGCGCATGCGGCTGTCCGTCGGTGTCGATCCGTGTGCGATCCACGATTTTTCCGCCGGTGACGGTCACCACTTCGACCGCGGAAGCCGACGTCGTCGGGATGACGCAGACGACCGACGTCGCGGTGCGGCCGATGACGCGGATCAGCGTGTTGGACGGCGTCCAGCAGCCGAGCCATGCCTGCCAGCGTCCGTCCGGTCCGGTGGACTGCGCGGATGCGGGCGCGGCGATCGTGATCGCAAGCGCAGCGAGGGTCGCGGAGGCGAGGAGAATGGAAAGACGTCGAGCCATCATGGTGCCCGTCCTGTCAGAATCTGATGAAGAAGCCGACGCTGGTGCTCATGCCGGACAAGTCGATTTTTTGAAATCCCTGATAGTCATCGCTGAGTGTCGCGCTGGCCGTAACGTACCGCGCCTCAGTGCGGAGCGCCCAGCCGGTTCCGATCGCCCATTCTGCGCCGAAAAATGCCTGCGCCATCGGAGCCCAGCCGGTCGAGTGCAGCGCGTCGGGTCCGACCGCCAGCGTCTGAAAGTTGATGAAATCGCCGGTTTGATCGAAGCCGTAGTTCATCGCTCCAACGCCGGCGCCGATGTACGGGACGACGCGACTGGGCACCCACGCATAGCGCCCGATCTGGCGGCCGCGAGCCATCAGGTAGTAGCGCGCGCTGATGGTCACGGGCGTGCGCTGAAAGCTCGTTTTCTGCTCGATCGGAAGCTGGTTGTTGTCCTCGAACTTCCGGTATTCGGATCCCTTGCTTGAGCCGGAATGCTCGATGTCGAGAACGAGATCGAGTCGTGGAGTGATCGTGAGCGAGAGGTCGGCGCCGATATCGAACGCGCGAAAATCCGTGCGATTCAGGGTGAATGTGCTCGACGTGAAAGAGAACAGGTCGCTGCCCGCATTCGGCATCGCGAACCCGCCGCGCAGCGACCAGCTGCCGGACGGCCGCCAGAAGAGGAACCCGTTGCCGGAGCCCTGCGCTCGCGCCGGCCGGGCCATGGCGAATGCGAAGGCGACGACCGCGAAAATCACCGCGGCTCGTTTCGCGGCGCGTACTGGGGTCTTCACGCGACCTCCTGCAATTGGGGACGCTTCATTCTACACTATATGAGGACGAGCCGTTCCCGAGAACGAAAACGACCCCTTGGAAGCCTTCTTTCGCCTTGGTATCACCCATGACTTTCACCCCGCTGCGCCGTGTTGCCGTCGCTTGCTCACTCTTCGGGGCGGCTGGACTCGCCTCGGCGTGCGGTGACAGCTCAAAAGGAGCCGGCCCGACAGCCTTTGCGGGCTTCGCGGACCGCTATTTCGACTCCGTGTATGCGTTCGCGCCATCGGCGGGGACCGCAGCTGGATTCCATCAGTACGATTCCAAAATTGAAGACTTCTCGGCCGCCTCCGAGCAGCACCGAATCGCGGTGCTGAAGGGGCAGCTCGCCAAACTCGACTCGCTCCGCGGCGGAAAGTTGAGCGTCGACGACTCGATCGACGCGGCCCTGATGGACGGCGCGATTCATTCGGAGCTGCAGGATCTGGAAGTCGTGCGATCCTGGCAGACGAACCCGATGGGCTACGCGGGCCTCGCGGGCAACGCCGTTGATCTCTTGATGAAGCGAAACTTCGCGCCGCCGGTCGAACGCTTGAGAGCGGTCACCTCGCGGCTTCGCGGAATTGCGGCGGTGCTCGCGGCGATGCGCGCGAACGTTCAGAACCCGCCGAAAGAATTCACCGACCTCTCAATCGGGATCGCCGGCGGCTCCATTGGGTTCTTCAAGGGCGACGTCGCGAAGTGGGCGAAAGAGTCAGCGGGCAAGGATACGGCGGCATTGAGGGCGTTCACGGCAGTGAATGATTCGGTAATCGCCGCGCTGACGTCGGCCACGGACTGGCTGAAGAAGGACTTGAAGCCACGCTCGAAAGGATCGTACGCGATCGGCGCGAAGGCCTTTGCCGACAAACTCATGTACGATGAAATGGTCGACATCCCGCTCGACCAGCTGCTCGTGCGCGGCGAAGCGAATCTCCAAAAGGATTACGATGATTTCGTCGCGACGGCGAAGATCGTCGCGCCGGGCAAGACGCCGCAGGAGGCGATGGCGTCGCTTGAGAAAGACCATCCGACTGCGGCGAACCTGATCGAGAACGCGAAGTCGACGGTCGAAGGCGCGCGGCAGTTTTTGATCGACAAGAAAATCGTGGATGTGCCGTCGGAAGTGCGGCCGATCGTGATAGAGACGCCGCCGTACGCTCGGAACGGATCGTTCGCGTCGATGGATTCACCCGGCGCGTACGAAACCAAGGCGACCGAAGCGTTCTACTACGTGACGCCGCCGGAGAAGGAGTGGGATGCGAAGCACGTCGAGGAGCATCTCAAGGCGTACAACAACGCCGAGATGCCGATCACGACGGCGCATGAGACATTTCCCGGCCACTATCTGCAGTTTCTGTACGTGCACCAGTTCCCGACAAAGACTCGCAAACTGCTCGCCGCGGGAACGAACGTCGAAGGGTGGGCACACTACACCGAGCAGATGATGATCGAGGAAGGCTTCCTCAACCACGATCCAAAAGCGCACCTCGCGCAACTCGGCGACGCGCTGCTTCGCGACTGCCGCTGGGTGGTTGGCATGAAGGAGCACACGCAAGGACTTTCCGTGGAGGACGGCGGCAAGGACTACTTCACCAAGAAGTGCTTCACGCAGCCTGCGAACGGCTTTGAAGAGTCACGCCGCGGCGCGTACAACCCGACGTATCTGTACTACACACTCGGCAAGCTCGAAATTTACAAACTCCGCGCCGACTATCAGAAGGCGAAGGGGGGTGCGTACTCGCTGCGTGAGTTCCATGATGAGTTCGTGAAGCAGGGTGGACTGCCGATCAAATTAATTCGGCGGATCATGCTGCCCGGAGACAAGGGACCCGTCCTTTAGGCCCGGGTAAGCGGCTTGTACTTAATCCGGTGCGGCTGATCGGCGTCGGGGCCTTTGCGTTTCTTTAAGTCTTCGATGTAGGCGCCGTAGTTCCCTTCGAACCACACGGCTTCTGAATCTCCCTCGAACGCGAGGATGTGCGTGGCGATGCGGTCGAGGAACCAGCGATCGTGCGTGATGACCACCGCGCAGCCGGCGAAATCCAATAGAGCTTCTTCGAGCGCGCGCAGCGTGTCGACGTCGAGGTCATTGGTCGGTTCGTCGAGCATCAGCAGGTTGCCGCCTTCCATCAGCGTCTTCGCGAGATGCAGACGGTTCCGTTCTCCACCGGATAGGTTGCCGACTTTCTTCTGCTGATCCGCGCCGCGGAAGTTGAAGCTCGAGAGATACGCACGGCTGTTGATCTCCTTCTTGCCGACCATCACAATCTCGAGTCCGCCGCTGATTTCCTGCCACGCATTGTTCTCGTTGTTCAGCGTGCGCGTTTGATCGACATAGGCGAGCTGTACGGTCTCGCCGATCTTGAGCTCGCCGCCGTCGGACTTCTCCTTGCCGTTGATCATCTTGAACAGCGTTGTCTTTCCGGCGCCGTTCGGCCCGATGATGCCGACGATGCCTCCGCGTGGCAGCGAGAAATTCATGTTGTCGAACAGAAGCCGCTCGCCGAACGCTTTCTTCAGGTTCTTCGCGATCACCACATCGTTGCCGAGCCGCACGGGCGGGGGGATCACGATTTCGTTCGTCGCGACCTTGGCCTGCTGCTCTTCGCTCTGCAGCTGTTCGAACGCCTGGATGCGCGCCTTGCTCTTGGCCTGCCGCGCGCGCGGCGCCAAACGCACCCACTCGAGTTCGCGGGAAAGTGTCTTCTGTCGTGCGCTCGCTGTTTTTTCCTCGAGCGCCATGCGGTTCGCCTTCTGCTCGAGCCAGCTCGTGTAGTTCCCTTCCCACGGAATTCCCTTTCCGCGGTCGAGTTCGAGAATCCACTTCGCGACGTTGTCGAGGAAGTAGCGGTCGTGCGTAATCGCGACGACCGTGCCCGGAAAATCCGCGAGGAACCGTTCGAGCCACGCGACGCTCTCGGCGTCGAGATGGTTCGTTGGTTCGTCGAGCAGCAACATATCCGGCTCTTCAAGCAGCACCTTGCAGAGCGCAACGCGGCGTTTTTCGCCGCCGGAGAGTTTCGTGACATCGGCATCGCCGGGCGGCAAGCGCAGCGCGTCCATGGCTATTTCAACTTTACGATCCAATTCCCACAGATTGTGCGCGTCGATGTACTCCTGAAGCTTTCCCTGCTCTTCGAGGAGCTTGTTCATTTCATCGTCGCTCATTGGATCAGCGAATTTCATCGAGACTTCGTTGAACCGGTTCAACTTGGCGCGCTGTTCCTTCACGGCCTCTTCGACATTGCCGAGAACGTCTTTTTTCGGATCAAGCACGGGTTCCTGTGGCAGGAAGCCGGTGCGCGTACCTTTGTGCGCCCACGCCTCGCCCTGAAATTCCGTGTCGACACCCGCCATGATCCGCAGCAGCGAGGATTTTCCGGCACCGTTGGGGCCGAGCACGCCGATTTTCGCGCCGGGATAGAACGACAGCCAGATGTCGTCGAGAATGATGCGCGAAGGCGGAATCACCTTGCGCAGAGCCTTCATTACATAGATGAATTGTGGTGCCACGATGCCTATTGCCTGGTGTTTTTGATTTGGTGGGGATTCTTGAACCGAGAAAGCTAACACCCATGGCGCAGAGTCCACTCCAGCGGATCGTCGCCGCTCTCAAGAGACGCTTTCCTTCGGTGGCCGAACCGGGCGCGGACCGCATCCTCATGCTGTGCGGTTCCCACGCGGTGCTCGGCATGGAATCCAACGCGCTCCGCGTGCTCTGCCGGCTGGGGTACGGCAAAGAAACGAAGAACTACACGAAGATGTACCGCGATGCGCGCGACGCTGCGATGGCGGAACTCCCGAAGCGTGCGAGAATGATGGCGGAGGCGTCGCTGCTCCTGCGCGAGCATGGGAAGGAAACGTGCAAGACTTCAGCGCCACGCTGCGAGGAATGTCCCGTGACGTCGGCCTGCGCCTGGTACCGCGCACACACTCGAAATCAGTAGCACCCGCTATTATTAAGGCTGTGGATTTTACACACCTCGCCGAGCGATTTTCCGGAAGCCCCGCGACCGCACTGCCGCTGCTGTTTCTCGCGGGGGTGCTGACGAGCTTCACGCCCTGCATCTATCCGATGATCCCGATCACTGCGGCGATCGTCGGCGGCGGGGCCGTTGGAACCGCACCCAGTCGCGGGCGCACGCTGGCGCTCACGCTCACATACGTGCTCGGCCTCGCGCTCGTGTATTCGACGCTCGGGCTGTTCGCCGGCTTGAGCGGCACGATCTTCGGCACGGTCAGCAGCAACCCGTGGCTCTACTTCGCGATGGCGAACCTGCTGATCATCGCAGCGCTCGGGATGCTCGACGTAATTCCGGTTCAGGTGCCGTCGTGGCTGCTGCAGCGCGCCGCGACCGCAGGCGGCGGCGGGCGGCTTGCCGGCGTGTTCGTGATGGGAGCGATGAGCGGCCTCGTCGCGGCGCCCTGCTCGGCGCCGGTGATGGCGGCGGTGCTCACGTGGGTGACGCGGACGAAATCCGCCGCACTCGGGTTCGCGTACTTATTTTCCTTCTCGCTCGGCATGTCGGCGCTGCTCGTGGTGGTCGGCGTTTCGAGCGGCGCGGTGGCAAAGTTTCCGCGGGCGGGTATATGGATGGTGTGGGTGAAGCGCGCGTTCGCGATCCTTATGATTGGGGTCGCTGAGTACTATCTACTGAAAGCGGGGCAAGCGTGGATATGACCGGCAGCAAACAGAAAACGGCCGACAGCGGAGCACTCTTGCGCGGAGCGCTCGGATTGCTGGTTGCGGTGTGTGCAATTGCAGCGCCTTTGCGCGCGCAGGAGAGCGGCATCCCCGTCGGCAACCTCGCGCCGGGCGCAAAGCTCGAGACGCTCGACGGAAAGCCTGCGGAGCTCAAGGATTACATCGGCAAGATGCCGGTCGTGATGGAGTTCTGGGCCACGTGGTGCCCGAACTGCAAAGAACTCGAGCCTGCGATGCTCTCAGTACAGAAGAAGTACGCCGGCAAGGTGCAGTTCGTCGGCATCGCGGTGAGCGTGAACGAATCGCCCGAGCTCGTGCGGCGCTACGTCGAGAAGCACGGACTCGCCGGCACGCAGTTCTACGATCGAAAAGGAACGGCGATCGACGCGTACGATGTGCCCGCGACGAGTTTTGTTGTGGTGATCAACAAGGCCGGCAAGGTGGTCTACACCGGGCTCGGCGGCGAGCAAAATCTCGAAGCTGCGATCGCAAAGGCGCGCTAGGCTGGTTGAGGCGCGCGCTCGATCATCCCAGCAGCGGCGCGTCGAAAAGCAGCGTAGGCGGCTGTGGTTCGCGCGTGAGATAGACACGAAGAGTGCTCAGCGTCCACACGCCCGTCTCGCGCAGCGCGAGGAGCGGACGCAGCGATTCCTGCGTGAGCGTCGGATAAAAACTCAGCGTGCAGTGCGGTGTGAACGGCCAGCGCGCGGGCGCAAACGGGATGCCGGAATCCTTCAGCTTCTGATGCAGCGCGCGCAGCGGTCCATGCGGATCGAGCGGGAGCACGACGATCTCGCGTTGCAGAAACCGCATCGGGGTTCCGAAACGGAGCGCGAGCGGCGGCGTTGCGGCGGCAACCGGTTCGATCGCGTTCTTCAAGAGCTCGACCGATGTTCCGACCGGAATCGGGCCCGCGCCGGACGATCCGATCAGCGTGACGTGTGGCGGCGACTCGGCGGCGAGCTTTGGATCGTATCGCTCCTGCAACGCGTGAATGCGATCGCCGATCGCGCCGTCGAGCTCGGCAATTACGAAAATGCCGCTCAAACCGATACCGCCGGCGACTGGTGCGCGCCGAGCAGCACGCGATCGAACGCCGTATTTCCATGGCGTTCGTGCCAGCGGGCTATGATGAGGCCGACGGTGAAGCCTAGCGCGGTCGCGGCGAGAACATCACTGAACCAGTGCTGGTTCGTGTAGACGCGCGCGAACGCGACCAGCGCTCCGGCAGTAAGCGCGCTGGTGACCATCGCGATCCGTGGCAGCTGCGCCCAACGCGAGGATGTCACGATGACACTTGCTGCAAAGGCGAAGGTTGCCGTCGTGTGACCCGACGGCATTGAAAAATAATTTGCGTCGGTCCAGCCGTGGAGGACGTTCCAGTGCCACGGCGCGTCCGGCGTGACATGTGGTCGCGCGCGCCCCGCGAATCCTTTCACGATGCCGCTGATCGCGCTCGCGATGGCGATCGCTTCGGCGCCGCGGAGCCCGAGCGTCGACACGCGCGAGTTCTTGAGCGCGCGGCCGGCGAGCCAGAGCAGCGCGGCGAAACAGATCACGCCGGGTCCGCCCCACCAATTGAAGGCCGCGCCGATCGCGTGCAGCAGTGAATTCTGCTGAAACGCCGCGCTCTGCAACGCGGCCGCGATCGCGCGGTCCGCGTCGTACAGCGGATTGCTCATGAGTTCGTCATGAGGCTGTCAACGCGGCGCCGTCCACCCGTTCCACGCCGGTCCGCGCACGACTTGTCCCGGTTTCGCGCCGCTGTGCGCGCCATCGTGAATCACTTCGACGCCGTTCACGAGCATCGTCGAGATGCCGGTGGAAAGCTGATGCGGTTTCTCGAACGTGGCGTGGTCGGTAATCGTGTTGGGATCGAATACGAGGATGTCGGCCTTCATTCCTTCCTTGAGAAGCCCGCGATCCGGAATCGAAAGCCGCGTCGCGACTGCTGATGTCGCTTTGCGAACGGCATCTTCGAGCGTGATCACATGCTCGTCGCGCACGTACTTGCTCAGCAGGCGCGTGAAGTTGCCATAGGTGCGCGGGTGCACCATCACCTTTGCGGTAGCGGGATCGTCGGCGCCGGCGTCGGTGCCCCACTTGATCCACGGCGCCTTGAGCTGCATGCGCACGTTGTCTTCGCTCATGCGGAAGAGAATTTCACCGAGCTGCGCCTTCTCTGCGATGTTCAAATCGATCAGCGCGTCGGCCCAGTCTTTCTTCATGTCCTGCGCGATTTCCGTCAGCCGCTTTCCTTCGTATTTCTTGAGTTCGGGGCGAGTGAAGCCGACGACCATGACGGCCGACGGATCGTCCATGCAGCTGTTTTCGAAGCCGTCGATCTTGCGCTGGAGGTCGGCCTTGATCTGCGGTCGCAGCGAGGCTTCCTGCAAATTCTGCAGCAGCTTGCCGTCGGCCGCGTACTTCGGCGCGATGCAGGCGTTGAAGCCGTTCGCGGCCGCCGAATAGATGTACATGTCGGCCTGCACGTCCTGACCGGCCGTGCGCGCCGAGTCAATCTTCGCGATCGCGGCGGGAATCTTCGGCCAATTGGCTTTTCCCGCCGCCTTCAGATGGTAGATCTCCACCGGCACGCCGCCCTCGCGGCCGATGCGAATTGCTTCGTCGATCGCTTCGAGCAGGAAGTCGCCTTCGTTCCGCATGTGCGTGATGTACACGCCGCCGTACGACGACATCGCCTTCGCGGACTCAATTAGATCCGCGGTCGTATTGTAGTTGTCGGGCGGATACATGAGCGCGCTCGCCACTCCGAATGCGCCGTCGGTCATCGCGCGCGCGACCATCGCGCGCACCGTATCGCGCTCGGCGCTGGTGAACGCGGCCATCGACTGGCCCTTGGCGTACGCACGCACGGTGCCGGAACCGACGAACGATCCGACATTTTCCGAGAGCCCACGGCGCTGCATGAAGTCGAGCCACTGGCCGAATCCGTGCGGGCCCGTGAAACGCTCGCCGAGTTTGCGCGCGTCCGCGTCGGTGATGAGCGTGCGTTGTTTCTCGTTCGAGGGCGCGGGCGTGTCGCCTTCGCCAAGGATGGCGGTGGTGATGCCCTGCATGACCATCGAGAGGGCGTGGCCGTCGCCGGACATGAAATTGTCGTACGACTGCGCCTGAATGTCGATGAATCCGGGCGTGACGACTGAGCCGTGCGCGTCGATGCGTTTTGGCGCCGCTGCGGACGCGAGCATGCCGCGGGGCGCGATGCGCGCGATGCGATCGCCGCGCACCCCGATGTCGCCCCAGAACCAGGCGTTGCCCGAGCCGTCGATGATCCGGCCGTTCGTGATGATGACGTCGTAGGGTGCGCCGCCTGCCGCGACCCCTGTCGACACCGGCGGATGGCACGACGCGACGAATGCGGCGGCGAGTATTCCGACAACGGCTGCTGGCTTGCGCATGACCTACACTCCCGGCGGTATTTTAGGGATACCAATGCGACACCTGTCACCACGAATCAAGAACGTAACCCTCGCAGACGGAATCGTCATCCGCGAGCTGATGACGCACGAGGATCGCGTCGCCGCGGTGCGTCTGCAGGAGGAGACCTGGGGCCACGGGTTCACGGAGCGCGTGCCGACCGCGATTCTCCTCGTCGGTCAGAAAATCGGCGGCGTGTCCGCGGGAGCGTTCGACGCCGACGGGACGCTTCTCGGGTTCGTCTTCGGACTCACCGGCTATCGGGATGGCGGTCTCGTGCACTGGTCGGACATGCTCGCGGTGCGGAAGGACGCGCAGCGGCGACGCATCGGCGCCGCGCTCAAGCTCTACCAGCGCGGTCGGTGCCGCGACCTCGGGGTGGAGACGATGTATTGGACCTTCGACCCGTTCGTCGCAAAAAACGCGCACCTGAATTTCTGCACGCTTGGCGCCGCGGTCGAAGAGTTCGTCCCGGACATGTACGGCACGGATACGAAGAGCCCGACGCACGGATCGCTCGGCACCGACCGGTTTATCGTGTCGTGGCCGATCGGCACCGAGCCGGCGACGATGCCGTTCGACGATATCGTGCCGGAGCACGCACGAGTCGTCGTGGCGCGCGGAACGCACCTCCCCACCGCTGACGTCGCGTTGCCCGACGATCCGCAGGTCGTCGTGCACATTCCGCCGGACTATCTCGCCCTGCTCGATGGAGATCTCGAGCTCGCGCGCACATGGCGGATGTCCGCGCGCCGCGCGTTCATGCATTACTTGCCGCTCGGATACCGCGTAACCAACTTCATTTTCGACGGCACGAACGACGCCGCGTACGTCCTCACCGACAAATCCACCCACCGATAAATGCGCGTCGACCGCATTACCCTGCGTGAAATACGGCTCGAATTGAAGGAGCCGTTTCGCATTTCCTCCGGTGTCGTGCGCGAGCGCCGGATCATGCTGCTCGAGCTGTTTGATTCGTCGGGCGCGAGCGTGTGGAGCGAGTGCGTCGCTGGCGAGGCGCCGAATTATTCGAGCGAGACGATCGACACGGCGTGGATCGTGGTAACGCAGTTCGTGGCGCCGCGCGTGCTTGGAAAGTCGTTCGCACATCCAGGGGAATTGCACGAATTGCTCGAGCGCGATTTCCGCGGCCACAACATGGCAAAGGCCGCCGTGGAGATGGGCATGTGGGCGCTCGCCGCGACGATGGCGGGCGAGCCACTCGCGCGGTTCATCGGCGGGACGCGCACGGAGATCGCCACGGGAATTTCGCTCGGCATTCAGGCGAGCCCCGCGGCGCTCGTCGAAAAGGTGCGCGCTTCGCTCGAAGCAGGCTATCGCAAGGTAAAGATCAAGATCGAGCCGGGGCACGATGTGGAGTGGATCGGCGCGGTGCGCGCCGCGCTGGGTGCCGACGCGCACCTCATGGCCGATGCGAACAACGCGTACACGCTGGATGATATCGACCGGCTCGTCGCGCTCGACGGTTTTGGTTTGATGATGATCGAGCAGCCGCTGGCGCACGACGACATCGTGCGTCACGCCGAGCTGCAGAAGAAACTCAGGACGCCGATTTGTCTCGACGAATCGATCACCAGCCTCGACAAAGCACAGGATATGGTGACGCTCGGCAGCGGCCGCATCGTGAACATCAAAGCCGGACGCGTGGGCGGTTACACGCCGTCGATCGCGATTCACGATTTCTGCCAGGCGCACAGCGTGCCGGTGTGGTGCGGCGGCATGCTGGAGAGCGGCGTGGGCCGCGCGTACAACGTCGCGATTGCTTCGCTGCCGAACTTCACGCTCCCCGGCGACGTGAGCCCGAGCGCGCGCTATTGGGCGCGCGACATCGTCTCGCCGGAATGGACCATGGACCGCGGCATGGTGCGCGTGCCGCTCGACCGTCCGGGACTCGGCGTGGACGTGGACGCCGAGCGCATCGCTTCGATCACAGTGCGAACGGCAGAACTGCGGCCGTGAACCCGAGTCCCGGATTCACCGCAGACGAGCGCCGCTTGCTCACGGAGCTGCGGCGCGACCTGCACCGGCATCCGGAGCTTTCGTGGCACGAGACACGCACGCAGGAAAAACTCGAGCGCGCGCTGAAGGATGCGGGGATCACCGATGTCCGCCGGATCGCGCGCACCGGGCTGGTCGTGCGCGTACGCGGCCGCGATGCCAAGGCCCCGGTGATCGCGCTGCGCGGTGATATCGACGCGCTGCCGATTACGGAGGCGACCGGTCTCGATTTCTCATCGGAGAACGACGGGGTGATGCACGCGTGCGGGCACGACGTGCACGCTGCCTGGGCGGTGGGCGCGGCGATATTGCTTGCCCGCACGCCGGCGGCGGGAGATGTGCTCGTGGTGCTTCAGCCTGCCGAAGAAGTCGGCGAAGGCGCGAAAGAAGTGATTGCGAGCGGCGCGCTGGACGGCGTGCGCGCGATTTTCGGCGCGCACGTGGATCGCCGCTTTGAAGTCGGCCAAGTGGTTGCGCAGGAAGGGCCGCTCGCCGCTTCGGTCGACACGTTTCATATCGTGCTGCACGGCGAGGGGGCGCACGGCGCGCGGCCGCAGGAAGCGCGCGATCCAATCGTCGGATCCGCCGAATTGATTCTCGCGCTGCAGACGATCGTCTCGCGTCGTCTCGATCCTGCGCTTCCCGGAGTTGTCACGGTGGGCGCGGTGCACGCCGGACGCGCGTCGAACGTGATTCCGGAGAGCGCGGAACTCACCGGAACGATCCGCGCGACAACAGTTGCGTCGCGCGCGCTGCTCGTCGGCGAGGTGGAGCGCATGGCGCACGCGGTGGCAGCGACGCACCGGCTCACCGTGGAAGCGCGCATCACCGACGGCACGCCGCCGATCGTCAATCCGCGCGAACCCGCAGCCTGGGCGGCGCAGGCCGTGCGCGACGTGCTGGGTGAAAACGCGCTCGTTCCGCTGGGCACCACCAACATGGCCGGCGAGGATTTCGCGTTCTATTTGGAAAACATTCCTGGCTGTTTCCTTCGCATCGGCGCGCGCGAGCCAGGCGGTGAGCATCGCTCCGCGCACACGCCGCGCTTTTATCCGGCGGAGGACGCGCTGTTCATCGGCGCTTCGGTGCTCGCGGGGTGCGCCCGCGCAGCCGGATCTCCTTCGAGCGGCTGAGGTCGTCCTCAAACATCGCCTCGGCGGCCGCGCCGATTGTTGGATCTTCAATGATGGCGTCGAGCTCGTAGTTGATCGCGATGCCGAGCGGGTTGAAGTCGGTGGAGCCGACGCGCGTGTAGCGGCCGTCGACAACCGTCGTTTTGGCGTGCATCATCTCGCCCCGCCATTCCCAGATGCGAACGCCGTTGCGCAGCAGCCTGTTGTAGTAGCCGCGCGTCAGGCGATGCACCCACGGGTGGTCGTACTTCGACGGCACGAGCAGCCGCACGTCCACTCCGTCTCGCGCAGCGCCGTTCAGCGACTCGACCTCGGCAAATGACGGAACGAAGTAGGCGCTCGCCACCCAGATCGATCGCTGCGCGGCGGCGGCCTGCAGGTGCAGCGCGCGTCCGACGCGCACGCGCCAGGGGTCGCCCTCCACGACGCCGACGACCGAGGGCGCGCAGTTCGCCGGATCGAGATCCGCGCCGCGCGCGACGCGCGTAAGCGTTCGCTCGGAGCGCGGCGGGCGCTTGCCGTCGACGCGCTCCCACATCCGGTCAAACGTGCCCAAGAAATCGTTCGCGGCCGGACCGACGACGCGCACGCACGTGTCCCGCCACGCCAGTTTGCGCTTACGGAGAATTCCACCCTGCCATTCGTCTCCGATGCCGATGCCGCCGGTGATCGCGGACGCTGAATCCGTGACAAGCAGCTTGCGGTGGTCGCGCGGGAAGCCTCCGAACCAGCGCCGGAGTCCGGGAGGGCTGAAAACTCTTACGTGCACACCCTGCGCGCGCAGGTCGCGCAGGTATGACGACTTGATGCCGCGCATTCCGAACCAGTCGGCGAGGAGTCGCACGTGGGCGCCGCGCTTCGCAGCGCGGGTGAGCGCATCGGCGAAGCGCGCGCCGATATTGTCGGATTTCAGGATATAGCTCTCGAGCACGACGGATTCCTTCGCGTTGTCGATCAGCTCGATCATCGCGTCGAACGTCGTTGCGCCGTCGGAGTAGAGCGAGACGGTGTTTCCCTGCGAGACCTCTGCGGAGGTCATGCGCCAGAGCGCGCGCGAAAACGATGGCCCCCCGCCTTCTGGAAGCTTCGGCGGCGGCGGCGGCGGCTCCGCCGCGTGGTCTGTCTTGTGGTCTGTCTTGTGGTCTGTCTTTCCGTGAGTCGTGCGTCCGCTCATGCAGGGACATTGCCCTATGTGAGCGGGCGGCGAAAGGGACCTCCTCCAAGCCACTTGATTCGCCCGCTTCACGCGGTCATATCACGGTATGCTGAACATCGATCTCACGGGCCGGCGCGCGCTTGTGGCGGGCGTTGCCGACGACGGCGGTTTTGGATTCGCGATCGCGAAGGCGCTCGCTGAGGCGGGCGCGACGATATGCGTGGGGACCTGGCCGCCGGCGCTCAACATCTTCAGGAACCTGCTCGAGCGCGGAAAGATGGACGAGTCGCGAAAGATGGCTGACGGCTCAACCCTGAATTTTGAGAAGATCTATCCGCTCGACGCCGCATTCGACACGCTCGCGGACGCACCGGAAGAGGTGCGTTCGAACAAGCGCTACAAAGAGCTCGGTGATTTCTCGATCGATGGTATGGTCAAGCAGCTGACGGCGGACTTCGGCTCATCGTCGCTCGACATCGTCGTGCACTCGCTCGCGAACGGTCCCGAGGTGAAGAAGCCGCTCATCGACACGAGCCGGGCCGGTTACCTCGCCGCGATCAGCGTGAGCGCCTACTCGCTCGTGAGCATGGTGAGCCGGCTCGCCCCGCTCATGCGAAAGGACGGGTCGTTCATTTCTCTCTCGTACATGGCGGGCGAGCGCGTTATTCCGGGATACGGCGGCGGCATGTCGACGGCGAAGGCGGCGCTCGAGAGCGACACCCGGACGCTCGCGTACGAGGCCGGGCGCCGGCACGGGTTGCGCGTGAACACCATCAGCGCGGGTCCGTTTGCCTCGCGAGCGGCGAGCGCGATCGGCATCATCGACACGATGGTCGACTACTGCGCCGGCAACTCGCCGCTGCCGCAGCCGCTGACGGCCACCGAAGTCGGCACGGCCGCCGCGTTTCTTGCGTCACCGCTCGCGAGCGGCATCACCGGCACCACGCTCTACGTGGACAAAGGGTACCACAGCATGGGGATGGCGGTGGATCGGGGAACGCCGGGAACGATGTGAGGACTGCATAGCGGCGGGTCGCCGCGCTATTTTTCGCAGTCGTGCTTCAGCCACGTCACTTCCAACCGAGACGAGTCATGATGAAAACCGCCCATTGGCGCGGGATGGCTCTTCCCATCCTGTGTCTTATCGTCAGCGCGTGCAGCAAGCCCGACGCGAACGCGAACTCCGCTGACCCCAACACGCCCGCCGTTGTGAAAGCGCCGCAGGTCGTTCTGGCGAGCGACACGGCGAAGAAAGTGCCCGAGCCAGTGGTCGCAAAGGATGTTGCGCTCAACATGGTGAGCCGTAACTACGCGCTCGCGGGCGCGGGGCTCTCGATGATGGATGCGAAGCTGATCGTTGGCGCGTACGCGCCGGCGGCCGAGCTCACCACGCCAAACGGAAAGTTCACCGGTCAGACCGCGATCGTGAAAGAATTCCAGAGCTTCGGCATGGACGGGTCGGTGAAGGAATTCACCCGGCAGTCGCTGATGCTGAATATCGTTGATTCGACTGTCGTCGACTCGGGTTACTATCAGGTCACAAGAAAGACCGCGCGCTCGGATTCGACGGTCGAACGCGGCGCCTATGCCTCAGTCTGGCGCATCCATCCGCCGCCGATGGACTGGGTCATGACCGAGGATCACCTGTACGCGGCGAAGAAGCTGGCGAAGAAATCGAAGTAGAGGCCGGGGTACTGCGCTCCATCAGGGCGACAGCTTTCGTTCCGTTCTCCTCTTCGCGAACGCCCACTCTCCGAAACCCCAGTCGCTCGTGAAACGCGAGCGACCCGGGGTTTGGGGGCAACAGGTTCACCTCCAGCGAAATGCGCGGCCATCTTCCGCTCGCGAAGCGGTCGATATCGTCGTACAGCGCGCGGCCGACGCCCGCGCCGCGAGCGCGATCCGCGACTACGATGCGGTCGAGGTACAAAAACTCCCCGCCCCGCTGCGAGAACCACTGATAGTTGAGGCTCCAGTAATCGTGTCCCGGCTTCAGCGCGATGACAAATCCGAGAAGCCCGGTGCCGTTCTCCGCCACGCGGAAGTAATCTGCGCGCGACACGATCCAGGCGAACGCATCCGCCGAGAGCGCGTTCACGTGCGGCGTCGCGCCGTTGTTCATCGCGAGGAGCGCCGCATGATCGGCTGCGGTCGCATCGCGAACGACTAACTCGTTGATCAGTGCACTCTCCAAGACGGGCATCCCTGAGCGGGGATGCGACCGTACATTATGAGACGGCGCCGACCGCCGCCAACTCCCGCATTTCCTCAGAGGATTGAGTGAACCTTCGTCGCTGGCTGCTCGTAGCCGCATCGTTCGCCGCGACACTCGGGATCTCCGCGTACATCCTCTGGTCGGGATGGATGAAATCCGGCGCACCTCCGACGATCCCGATCGCCGCGCACGCGTTCGCGCTCGCCGCGGTGTTCGCGGAGATCCTCACGCGCACGATCAAAATTCAGTTGAGCGGCGCGGCGCTGCGCATCCCGCTGCGCTTCGCGACCGCCATGCGCGTCTGCCTCGGCGGCGATTTCGGCGCATCGATCACGCCCTCGCGAACGGGAGCGGAACCTGCGCGTTTTCTCGTGCTCTCCGAGGCGGGAGTGCCGCCGGCCGGAACGTTGCTGATTCTGTTCACGGAACTGTTTCTCGAGATGACGTCGCTGTGCCTGCTCTGCGCCATTCTCGCGATCGCGTTCAACGGCTCCGGGCAGGTCGTGTCGCTGATGATCGCCATGATCGGCGGTTACGCGTTGTTCGTCGTCTCGATCGGCGCGTTCGGATATTTTCTCGCGCACCGCAACGCGCACGGCCCCCCACCCGACTGGGCGCGCAGGATCGGACTGCACGCCGGGAGGTGGCGGGTGATTCAACGCGCGCTGCGCGCGCTGCGCACCAGCATCGCGGCGCTGCGCCACGCGCGGCTGATTCCGATGGCGGGCGCATTCCTGGCATCGATGCTGCACGTCGCGCTGCGACTCGCGGTGCTGCCGATCATCGCGCTCGCGATGAACCCGTCCCTTCCACTCGCGAAGCTCGTACTGTGGCCGCTGGTATTTTTGTACGGCGGCGCGGTGGCTCCCGCGCCCGGCGGCGGCGGTGCGGTGGAGTTCGGCTTCAAACTGGCGTTCAACGGCGTGATGACGCCGTCGGTGCTCGGCGGGGCGCTCGTGTGGTGGAGGTTCTACACCTTTTATTTGTATGTCGTGCTCGGCGCGCTCGCCGCAGGGAACACCGTGCTCCGCGCGCTCAGGGCGCCGGGCATCGAACCAGAACCGCGATAAGTTTTCCGTTCACCGCGGCCAGCGTGTCGCCGCGGAGCGTGAGCTTTTCGAGCCGGATGCTGTCGGCGAGCGCTGCGGCGTCGAGCCGGATGATCCGTGACGCGGAATCAGCGGGCGCGCGCTGCACGAAACAGCGGAGCGCCGGCGCCGCAGACTTTTCCATCGCGAAGCTTTGGGCTTTCGCCGATCCGCCAACCACGGAGGGGGGGGCGGCGGGTGGTGGCGCGTCCGCGCGGCGGGGGGGGGTCGTCAGGTTCGAGGCTGCGGCGCCAGCCGCGCCGGTTGTCGCAATCGTGCCCTTCGCGCGGAGTTCGCCGGACGGACCTGCGTCCTTGTCGCGCGCGGTTTCGTTTTTCTTTACGGCGTCAAGTTCTTGTTTAGGTGTAGTACTTCTTGAATCGGCGAACTGTTCCTTCGCGTGCTCCAGCGTCTTCACCTTCGTCGCCGGGAGATCCGCGCGGGCTGCCTGCTTCTGCTGCTCGTTGCGCGGCGTAAGGACCGGCGCGGCCGAGGGCGCCTCCACCAGCGGAATCGTGATGGTTACGCCGTTCACGCTCGAGCGGTTCAGCACCACCGCCGAGCCGCCGACGAGCACCAGGATCGCAGCCGCGCGCAGTATCCCTCGACGCGCCGCGCGCGGCGGCGCTGCCG
>JANYIJ010000083.1 GCA_025362095.1 Gemmatimonadota bacterium
CCGTCATCTGTCCGTATTGCGCGGAGGAAATCGAAATCGCAATCGATCCCGGCAGCGGTCCGCAGCAGTTATACGTGGAAGACTGCGAGGTCTGCTGTCAGCCGTGGCGGGTGAGCGTGAACTACGACGAAGCAGGACAAGCGGAGGTCGCAGTTTCGGTGCTCGACGAGTAGCGCTGCCCGCAATGGCGCCTTCGCGCGCTCGATCCTGACCTCAGCGCTTCGCCGCGAGCGCGGTGCGCGCCGCGCGAATTCTGTCGACTGCCGGCTTGAGCTCGGCGTCGGCCTCCGCCCACAAATCCAGCACGCGGTCATACCACTTAATGGCTTCATCGCGGCTCCCGATCGCCGCAGCGAGATCGGCGCGCATGACCATCATCCGTATCCACGCTGCATTGCTTCCGGCAGGGCCCTTGAACAGTGGTTGGAATGCGAGCGCCGAGTCGACGTAGAAACGCGCTATTTTCAGCGCGGCAGCGCTGTCGCCAGCGGCGAGGTACGCATCAGCCGCCATCTCGGTCGTGGCGTCGTCACCCCAGCTCGCATGCGTGTTGCGGCGCGCGACAGAGTCGTAAACGAATGCCGCATGTCGGAGCAACGTCGTGTCGTGCGTGGCGATGGCGCGATCCGCGTCCTCGAAGGCATTCTTGATCGAGTCCAGTCTGAACGACGCCCAGCTCTCCCGCGGTATCCGATTTCCGTATTGAAGCGTGGGGCTGATCCAGTCGCGGCGACAGCTGAGCGAGCACGCCGTGTCTGTGATCGCGCTGAAGAACGCCGCCTCGCGCGCTGCCATGTCAGCGGGTGGAATTCCCAAGAGGACGAGCGGCAGACCCTGACCGTATGCGATTCCCGGGGGCCCGAACTGTCTGTAGTAGTTCCCGGTGTACACGCGATAGCGTCTCAGCCTTCCGTACATGAGCTCCATCGTGCCGCGTCCCAGGTAGACACCCGGCCCATCGGGAATCGCCTTGATCAGCGAGTCGAACGCCGCACGCGACTCCGCGCCATGTCCGAGCTTCGCGGCGGTTTCGATATGCGCGCGCAGCGTCATGAAATTTCCGGGGAACGCTGCGGTCGACGTCAGCTTCAGCTGCGCGTATGAATCGTCCATGCGGCCTTGCGCCATGTACACGCGGGCAAGGCCGGTGTGCGCCCGTCCGGAGGATGGATCAGCCGCGACCCAGTTCGCCGCGATTCGCTGCGCTGCGTCGAGATTTCTTCCAAGCGAGTTGTCCTTCGCAGCGCGGGCGACGTCTGCGCTCCACGCGGCCTTGTTCAGCTCGCTGCGAATCGGCGGAGTTTGAACCGTGTCCGCGTCGCGAAATACGATCGCCCACACGCGATTGCAGGTGGTGCCAACTGCGAAGTTCACGCAGCCGCTGCGCCCATCCGCGCGCAAGATATCGAGGATATGCTCGAATGCTTGATGGTAGTTCGGGTCGAGCTCGAGCACGCGCGTGAGCACGCGAACCGCGCTGTTCCAGCTTGAGCGGAACGTTCCGCGCGTGCTGTCCGCCGGCAGCAGCCGGATCATGCTGTCGTGATAGGAGCAATCGCCGAGCATGTACAGCGCCTCGACGTCGGTCGAGTCGCGCGCGACGAGCGGCGCGAACACTTCGCACGCGCGGCCGTAGTCGGCCGCCACCATCGCGACCTGTCCCGCGATGAGTGCGCGCTCACGCGGCGGCAGCTTCGATCCGAGTCGCTGCGCGGCGAGTGCGTGCAGTTTCGTTTCGTTCACGGCGTTCGACTGTTCGCCCCATACGAGCGCGTACGAAAGTTGGAGGTGCGCGAGCGCGAACGTCGAATCGAGCTCGATCGCGCGGCGCAGATGCTTCGTCGCCGTTTCGAGATCGAAGCGGACGAGCGCACGGTCGCCAAGGAGGAATTCTTGATAGGCGTCGATGGATGACGTGCCGAGATCGCCCATGCGCGCATCTGGCGGTGGCGGCACGTTGAGCAGCCCGCGCGCGAGCGGCGTGAAGGCGGTGAGGAGTGAATCCGTTTCCCCAGCCTCGCGTGTGGCGGATCGCACTTTCGTGCCCGTGCGGACGTCGAACACGTTCGCGACGATGCGCGCGCCTTTTCCGAGCCGGAAGAAGTCGCCCATGACGAGCATCCCCGCGCCGGCGCGACGGGCGAGATTGAGGCCGTCGTTGAGTGTGAGCGTGGCGGCGGAGGCAGGCATTTCGCGCATCAAATCGCCAACGCGCTTGTCGGGGACGACTTGAATGTCCGTCCACCGGCTCAGGTCCATCGAAAGCAGGTTCACGCTCGCGTCGCGCAGCCAGTCGAGGTCCTGCGCTTTCATGACGTTGCCGAACGGAACGACGATCCACGCGCGCGAGTTGAGCGCGGGGTTAGGACGTCGGACGGCTGGGTTCGGACGCGCAGAGCTCTTGCAGGGAGCGGGCGTGCCGTCCGGGCACTGCGCGAGCGCGCCCGCGCTGAATGTCATGACGAGAACGGCAGCGGCGCCGAACGAGCGGAGTGAGCGGTGCATCGCAAGAACGTACGATTTGGGGGGAGCACATACAACTAAAAGCCGTCAGCGTTTGACTACAGACCATATGCAGTAGACTGGCAACTCTCCGTTCACAGCTACATTCTCTCCCCCGTGACCGATACCTCCGACCTTGCCCGCCGCCTGGGAGCCGCCCTCGGAAGCGGCTATGAAGTCGAGCGTCCGCTCGGCGAGGGCGGGTTCGCGGTCGTGTTTCTCGTCCGCGATTTGTCGCTCAAGCGGAAGCTGGCGGTGAAAGTGCTGTCACCGGACATGATCACGTCCAAGCCCGTGCTCGACCGGTTCAGGTTGGAAGCCGAAACGGTTGCGCAGCTGTCGCATCCGAACATCGTGCCGCTGCATTTCATTGGGCAGCAGGATGATCTGCTCTATCTCGCGATGCAGTGCGTGGATGGCGGGTCGATTGCGGACAGACTGCAGCGCGAAAAGAAACTTCCTGTGGACGATGCGAAACGCATCATGCGTGAAGTCGCGAGCGCGCTCGAGCACGCGCACCGGCGCGGCGTAACGCATCGCGACATCAAGCCGGCGAACATTCTCATCGACCTGGAATCGCACCGGTCGCTCGTGACGGATTTTGGAATCGCGCGCTCGCCGGACACCAAGGGACTCACCGCGACCGGCGTGATGCTCGGCACGCCCGCATATCTCTCCCCTGAACAGGTCACCGGCGAACCGATCGACCATCGGGTCGACATCTACGCGCTCGGCGTGATGACGTACGAGATGCTCTCGGGGACTGTGCCGTTCCAGGGCGCGACAGCCACGGCAGCGATGATGAAGCGACTCGCGGGGCCGCCGGAAGCGGTGAATAAAATTCGTGACGACGTGCCGGAGGAGTTCGCGGCGATCATCACGAAATGTTTGGAGGCGGACGCAGCGCAGCGATTTCAGTCGGCTGGCGAGATCGTTCGCGCGCTGGATGGAGAAAAGGTTGGCGCGCCGAGTGCGAAGCCGGCGAAGGTCGTGCGCGGATCGGCAAAGGCGAAGCGTGAGATCGCGGCGGTAGCGGCGGTTGTTCTGATCGGCGCCGCAGCGCTGTGGTTCGCAAAGGGACGTGGCGCACCAGCGCAGAGCGCGGCCGCGGCCAATTCAATGATTGCAATCGCGGCGGGAGACTACGCGATCGGCAGCGATGGCGGCCCCGCGATCGCCCGGCCGAAACACACGGAGCACGTTGTCGCATTTCGTCTCGAGCGCACCGAAGTCACGGTTGCCGCGTATCAGGAGTTCATTGCGGCGACGCATGCGCCCGCGCCGTGGCCAGCTGTGGCGCCGTTCGGCGAGCTCCCCGTGACGCGCGTGCCGTGGGGCGACGCGGCGAACTACTGTGCGTGGAAATATCGCGATGGTGGGCGACTGCCAACTGAGATCGAGTGGGAAGCCGCCGCGCGCGGAACGGCCGCCCGAGCATATCCATATGGAACGCAAGCCGACGCAGCGAATGCGAACACGGCGTCTGCGCGGCGCCTGGGGCCGGCGCCGGTGGGAAGTTTCCCGCGCGGTGCAACGCCGGAGGGATTGCAGGACATGAGCGGCAACGTGTGGGAGTGGACGTCCTCGCCGATG
>JANYIJ010000191.1 GCA_025362095.1 Gemmatimonadota bacterium
GACGCCAATCAGCGCGGCTTCAACTTTGACGCGGCCAGACACGCCTTGGCTCGCGGCCGCACGAATGCCGTTGGGGGATTGTGCACCGTCGCCCGCGCAAAGGCCTTCTGGCATTGTTCGGCCGCCGCATCCGACGGTCTCGCAGGCGAGGGCCGAAGATAGAACTCGGCGAGCAGCCAGTAGAGGTACGGATCGTTCTCATTTCCCTTGAACGCGATTGCTTCCTTGAGGAGTCGCTCGGAAAGCTGATCATCAGCCGGTATCGAATGCGGCGCGTAGAGTGTCACATACGCCTGCAGATACGGATAGAAGCGCTCCTGCTGCACGGCCATCGCCTTGTCGTCGTCGAGGATCTTTCTCGCTCTCGTCACCAGGCCGAACGCCTGATCTACACTGCCGCGTCGAATGCTGATGCGGGCGAGCGCGTGCGTGAGACGAAAATCCCAAAGGCTCGCCGGATGCGTCCGCGGTTCCGGCTCTTTGAGACCCAGCTCGGAGCCGCGACGGTAGTAGCGCTCGGCGCCAGAATAGTCGCCAGCGTCGAAGCAGATGCGCGCAGCCTCGTTCGAGACCTCGCCCTCCTGGTAAAACGCGTTCTGAGGCTCGGCTTGCTCGCGCGTTTTCCAGTAGTCAATCGCCTTCTCCTCGGCAGCGGCGGCGGCGGCGCAGTCGGCTGTGAACGCGTAGGAAATCGCGAGCGCGCGCTGCGCCTGCATTTTGGACGCGGGATCTGGCGCCCCGTCGATGAGTACCTGAAAAAGCGTACGCGCCTTTGCGTATTCGCCGTCGAGGTCGAGCTGCGCTGCCAGACGCAGGCTGTCTGAACGCGGCGTAGGGGGCGCGCCCTGCGATCGGAGAATCGCGGGAGCGACGCACAGCGAGAGCACCGCGACGACACGAAACGAGCGGGATGTGTTCACGAGGCGTTCCTCAGAGTCTGTAGATCGTGACCGACGTATCGTCAAAGGTCTGCTTTACGATTCCTTTCGGCAGCACGTGCGTCTTCGCGTGCTCAACCGCGAGCACTTTGGAAAATTTCTTCTCACGCCACGACTCGATCACCCGATCGAGCATTTTCGATTCATACGGCGGATCCACGAACACCACGTCGTAGCTGTCTGGCCCGAGCGCGCCCGCGAACGGGAGTGCATCGCGCTTGAACACCCGCGTCTGTTTCATCATTCGCAGCAGCGCGATGTTCGCCTTGAGTGCATGCAGACTCGATGGCCTCGTCTCGACGAAATCTGCGCTGCGCGCGCCGCGCGACATCGCCTCGAGCCCCAACGCTCCGGTGCCCGCAAACAGATCGAGCACCCGCGCGCCCTTCACCTCCGCCGCCAGCTGATCCAGCATCCACGAGCGCACGCCCTCGGCGGTCGGCCGCACGCGAAAATCATTTGGTGATGTGAGATCGCGTCCCTTGAACTTTCCGCCGACGATTCTCAAGCTGTCATCACAGATACGAAAGCCACGGGTTCTTGCTGCGCGCCTTCACTCCCGCGTACCAGCGGCACGGGAAGTACAGCAGCACGATGCAGATCGCCCACACGAGATACAGCAACGGCAAACTCCACATGTAGCCTTCCGGCGCCGGGCCGGGATTCATTGGATGATTCGCGAACATCCACGGCGTGATCGCGCCGGTGCGAATCAGCGACACCGCTATGGCCGCGAGGTGAATCGTGGGGATGTGCAGGATGTAATAGAATAGCGGAACGCGGCCAAAGGTCACGAGTTTCTGCGCAAGCCAACCGTTCGCGTTTTCGACCAATGGCAGCAGTGCGAGCGTCGGTCCGAGCGTCATCAAGAGAAACAGAAACGACGCGGGATATTTGCTCGTGCTGAGAAACGCGAGCAGCACGGGCCATCCTTTCGACACCCGATCGTGCCAGTGCTGGGGATCACCGAAGCCGTCGATCGCGCGCAACGCCACGAACAACACCGTCGCGCCAATGCCCAGTCGCAGACAAAACGTTCGCCGGCGCTCGGGACTCCACCGCATGACGGGACCGAACGCGTATCCTGCCGCCATCACGCCGACCCACGGAATGATCACGAAGAGCACCAGCAACGGCGGCCCGTCTTTCCCGCTGAGCGAGAATCCGCCGCCGAGATACAGAACCTTGAAAATGTTTTCCAGCACGCCGCCCTCGGCCGGATGCACGGCGCCCATCAGCGGATACAGAACCGGATGCGCTGCAATCGTCACGATCCCGAGCAATGCGATCGCCCGCATCGGCAGATAGATGATTCCCGCGAGCAGCACCATGCACCAGCCGAGCATCCAGATGACGCCGGCGAGAGAGTAGTGTGCGTAGTCGAAGTTGAAGGTCCATGCGAATCGAAGGAGCGTCACCTCGAAAACGACCAGCCACAGACCGCGACTCACGAGAAATTTCGCGAGCTGCGTGCGATCACCAAGCTTCGCGAGATGCAGGTACGCGCCCGTGCCCGCGAAGAATACGAACGCGGGCGCGACAAAGTGCGTGACCCAGCGGGTGAAGAAAATGCCGGCGGTTGGTCCGCCGGCG
>JANYIJ010000049.1 GCA_025362095.1 Gemmatimonadota bacterium
TGCAAACCGTCGAGCGGCCTGCTGTCCGCCGCAGACAGTGCCGCCCGCCGGCCGGTCACGCGAATGGTATTGCATGCTCCGTTCGTGCGGGCTCCGATAGTGGGCGCGCCGCTTCGCGTGGTGCGCTCCGGTCGCTATGCGCTGACTCGCGCTTCCGACGGAAGTTGGTCACTCTCATACCGCCGTTGTGCGCCCGCGCCGTGCGGCGCTGCGCAGCCGCTGGCCGGTCCGTTCGCGGCGCCCGCTGATTCAGGGCTCGTGTTCACGAGCATCGCGGCCGAATCGCGGCTCGAAGTCGTCATGCGCGCGCTGCCGGCGGCGGTGTCGGTTCGGGGCGAGACGGCTCTCCTTCGCGTGACGCTGCGCAACCGTGCGATCGGCGCGCCCTGAAACGCGCCGCGCGGCGCGCCCCGGATTCGCGCTCCTGCTCGCGCTGTTCATGCTGATCGCGATAGCGCTCCTCGCGGCGATTCTCCTCGACGGCGCCGTGCAGGAGCTTCGCATCGCGCGCGGCGACGTGGCGGGATCGCGGGCGCAGGCGGCGTCGGGCTCCGCGCTCGCGGATCTGCTTGCGTCGCGGCCCGAGAGTGCGCTGCTCGCCCGCCCGCGTGGAGCGATTTCAACCGCATCAATCGCTGCCGGTGCGGAGACGACGACCGTTGCGGTCCAGTCGCTCGGCAACGGCCTGATTCGGATGAGTGCAAGCGCCCGGATTTGGTCCGGCGGCCAGCGTGGGGACGCCGCGAGCCTCGGATTTGTGGCCATCGTTCCGGACTCGGCAGGGCCTCCGGGAGCCCTTCGGTACCGGCGGCTCCCGGGCTGGTGGTGGGCCCAGCTTCCGTAGGTCTTTCCCGGGCCAAGTGTTACCTCTCCCGTCCCCCGTTCGTGTCATGGTGACAGGCTCTCCGTTCGCGCCCTCGTGGCCCGAGCGGAGGGTCCACGTTGCAAGCCACCATTAGTCCCAAGGGACCGGCAACAGCACATGGCACTTTTTGGCCGCAAGAAGACCACGGTGGGTCTCGATATCGGTTCCGGCCTCATTAAGGTGGCCGTGATCGATCATTCCAAGGCGGAACCCGAGCTCATCAAAGTCGCCATCACGCCGTTGCTGGCAGACGCAATTGTCGAAGGCGAAATTATGGACCCGGGCATCGTGTCCGAGGCGATCACGGGCTGCCTCGCCGCCGCAGGCGTCACCACGCGCGACGTAGTCACCGCCGTCGGCGGCCGCGACGTGATCATCAAAAAGATCCAAATCGAGCGCGTCAAGGAACAGCAGGCGCGCGAGTTGATGCGATGGGAAGCCGAGCAGCATGTGCCGTTCGACATGGAATCGGTCGAGCTGGATTTCCAGATCCTCGATCCGGACGGCGAGGGAATGGAAATGAACGTCCTGCTCGTGGCGGCAAAGCGCGAGCTGGTGGAAGCGAAGCTGCGTGTGCTTTCCGAGGCCGGCCTGACGCCCGCGGTGGTGGACGTCGACGCATTCGCGCTCCACAACGCATTCGAAGTCAACTATCCGGATGCGATGAACGGCGTGGTCGCGCTCGTGAACATCGGGCATGAAGTCACGAATATTAATATTCTCGACGAAGGCGTTCCGATCCTTACGCGCGACATCACTGTCGGCACGCGTCGTTTTCGGGAAGATCTTCAGCGCGAGCGCGGTCTCAGCACCGACGACGCGGCCGCACTGATTCAGGGCTACGACCGGTCGCCGCATCTCGACGCGGTGATCGAGGGACGCGGAGAGGAAATCGCGGTTGGCATCGAGCGCGCGGCGGCCTTCCTGGCTTCTTCGTCGCGATCGGCCGGCGCGCTTCGCGCTGTGTATCTCTGCGGCGGCGGCTCCCGGATTCCGGGGCTCGCCGACGCGCTCGGAACGCGCCTCAAATTGCAGGTCGAGCAGGCCAATCCGCTCACCAACCTGCGTGTGCGTGACGGTGCTCTCGAGTCGCTCGTCACAGACGAAGTGGCTCCTCTATTGATGCTGCCCATCGGGCTGGCCCTGCGCCTGCCCAACTGACCGTGCATTCCACACCAACGACGGTCACCCGCGATCAATGATTGAAATCAACCTCCTGCCCGGTGCTCGCAAGCAGAAGCGAAGCCGATCGGCCGCCTTCGATTTCGGAGCGGTCTTCTCAGGCCTCGCTGCGCGAATCCGCGATCCGTTCCTGATCGCGGCTGCCGCAAGCATGGTGCTCGCCATCCTCGCAGTGGGCGGGATGTACCTGTATCAGAGCCGCAAGGCGAGTGCCCTCACGGAGCACGAGACGAAGGCCACGCAGGACTCCACGCGCTACGCCTCGGTGATCGCGCAGCGCCGCGCAGCCGAAGAGGGGCGCGATTCCGTCGTCCGGCAGATCAATGTTATCCGGGCGATCGACGGCACTCGCTATGTGTGGCCGCACATTCTCGATGAAGTCAGCCGCGCGCTCACGCCGTACACCTGGCTCAAGTCGCTCGGACAGACGAGCGCGGTGTCTGGTCTCTCGCCTGAAGTCGAGGCGGGGCTTGGCGCCGGCGACTCGAAGAACAAGACGAAACTCGAAGCCAAGGCGGATTCCGACGCCGTCGCGGCGTCGCAGCTGTCGTTCCGCATCGTCGGCCAGACGATCGACATCCAGGCGCTCACGCGCTTCATCGCGCAGCTCGAAGCGTCGCCCTGGATTGAGAACGTCGTGCTCCTGAAGTCGGAGAACGTCACGGTGCAGCCCGGCAATAAAGAAGCGATCGAGTTCACGCTCGACATGAAACTGCAGAAGCCCGATTCATCGGCGATTCGCAGAGTTCCGCTATCCGTCGCGGTGAGATAGCCATGGCACTTCTCCCGACGAAACAGCGCGACCAGGTGATGGTGCTCGTCACCATTCTCGCGTTCGGACTCGTAGGTCTCTTCTGGTATTTCGTTTACGATCCCAAGAGCTCCGACCTCGACAAGCTGACCCTGCACGTCGACTCACTCGACGACATGAATCAGAAGGCCAAGGCGGAGATGGCAAAGGGAACGGTCGAGCAGATCCGCGAGCAGGCGAAAGCTTCGCGTGAGAATCTCGATCTCATGCGCACGCTCGTTCCTGCGGCGAACGAGGTGTACAGCCTGATCGATCAGGTCTCCTCCGCCGCGCGGCGCGCGAATCTCGACGTGGGCGCGCTCGAGCCCGAGCCGCCGATCGACGGCGAGCTCTTTGACACATTCCGCTATCGCATGAAGATCTGCGGATCGTACAACGATCTCGCGCAGATGCTTACGAATATCGGTTCGCTCAATCGTATCGTCACGGCGATCAATCTCCAGCTGACGCTGCCGCAGGGCTGCGCCGCGAAGCCTGGCAAGCAAGTGTTGTCGTCGTCGTTCGTGATTCAGACGTACGTCGTGCGCACCGCGCCGAAGAAAGGCGCGCCGAAGAAGCCCGCTGCTGCCGGCGCTCCGCCTGCGGCGCCTGGTCCGACGGCGCCGCCCGCTGCCACCGGCGGTCCGCCGGGCGCCAAGCCCAAGCCGCCGGGAGACGGACAATGATGCGCCGCGCGTTGAGCGCTTCGTGCGCCGTCGTCATTCTCGCCGTCGCCGCGATTCCGGTGTCGGCGCAAATGCCGGCGTCCATTAAGGGTCCGATCGACGCCGCGAAACGTCAGGCTAACAAAACGAGCACGATCATCAACAACGAACAGAAAATCGGCAACGACCAGGGCAAGGCCGCGGCAATGCCTGCAGCCGCCGCGCAGCAGCAGCAGAAAGGCGCGCCGGCACAAAAGGTCGCTCCTGTGGATCCGAAAGCAGCGGCAGCAGCAGCGGCGAAAGCGCAGGCTTCGGCGGATTCCGCTGCGAAGCGCGGCAGTGTCACGCAGAGCGGCGCCAAGGGATCGGTGACGTTCTATCGCGAAGCGTTCGCGTACGACCCGAACGGACGGCGCGATCCGTTTCTGTCGCTCATGGCGACCGGTGAGCTCCGCCCGATGATCACCGATCTCACGCTCGTCGGCATCATCTACGACGAGTCCGGGAAAAACTCCGTCGCGATTCTCGTCGACGCGTCGGCTGCAAATCAGACGTATCGCAAGAAAGTCGGCGATGTGCTCGGTCGAATGAAGGTTGCAAAGATTACTGAAAACAGCGTCACAGTGAACATCGATGAATTCGGATTCGCCCGGCAGGAGACGCTCCTGATCGACCGAACTCCGCGTACAGGTGCCAGGAGACCGTAATGATCCGACTCTGGAGAACGGCCGCGCTCGCGGCAATGATGTCGGTGCCCTTCAAGGGTCGCGTCGCTGACGCGGCCGCGATCGGCCGCGACACTCCTCCCGCGGGTTCTGTCACCGCGCTCAGTGTCGTGCCCCGAGCCGGCCACGCAGACGTTGTCATTGCCGTCGACGGCCGGGCGATTGAGATCATCGACTTCACGCTCGAGAGTCCGCGCCGCATCGTTGTGGATCTCAAGGGCGCCACGCTCGGCATGCCCGCGCGTCTCTACGACAAAGTGAGCCGCGGCGGAATCACGAACATTCGCCTGGCGCAGTGGAAGCCCGGAATCGTGCGCGTCGTGCTCGATCTCGACGGTCCGCGCGATTACAACGTCGTCCGCGAAGAACATGTGGTGCGCGTGTCCGTCAACGGCCCGAGCGATTTCGCGGCGTGGAAGATCGGTGGCGCGCGCACGGCAGTCGTGTCCGATGTGTCGGTGACGGCGCCCGCTACGACGGCCGCAGCGCCGGCAGTTCCGGCAGCCGCACCAGCCGCCGCACCGGCGGCGCAGCCTCCGGCCCAGATGGATCCGCCGGCGAAAACCGAGAAGACCGAAGCGCCTGCAAAGGCCGCCGCGAAAGTTGAACAGCAGGGTTCGCAGGAACCGCGCATCAGCGTGGACTTCCAAGCCACCGACATCAATGACGTGATCACGTCGTTCTCGGTGTTCAGCGGGCGCACGATCGTCGTCGGCAAGTCTGTCACCGGCACCGTGACCGCGAGCATCAAGGACCAACCGTGGGACGTCGCGATGCGTTCGATCCTGCAGTCGCAGGGACTCAGCGCAATCGAAGATTCCAATGGCATCATCACCGTCGACAGCTACGCAAACATCGCGGAACGTTCGAAAGTCGAACCGCTTTTCACGCACGTGATCCCGGTCAACTACGCGAAGGCCGAGACCATGGCCAACACCGTGAAGTCGCTGCTCGGCGCCGGATGCGGCGGCGCCGCCGCGGGCGGCGGAGCGGCAGGTGCTGGCGCCGGCGCTGCGGCAGCAACAGCCGGCGCGACCACGTGCAGCGCGCGCGGCTCGGCAAGCTTCGATGAAAAAACAAATACGGTGATCGTCACCGAGACGCCGGGCCGTCTTGCCGACATCGAGAGCTACATCCACGACCTCGACATTCGCACGCCGCAGGTCTCGATCAAAGCCAAAATTATTTCGGTCGATCGCACGGGAACCGAGCAGCTTGGCCTGAGCTACGATCTCGGCAGCGCGAACACCTTCTCGAACCAGCTCGTGACACGTTTCGTCGACGCCGCCGGAACGCAGGCGGTGCCGGGCAACAATCGCGTGAACCTCTCCGGCGACGGGTTCGCTGGCGTCGCGAACGCATCGCGCGCGTATTCGTCAACGTCGGCGCTTTCGCTCATCTACAACATGACGCTCGGCGGATTCAACCTCACTTCGTTCCTTGACGCGCTCAGCGCACAACAGCTAACGGACATTCAAGCCGAGCCAAGCGTGACGACGGTGGACAACAAGGAGGCCTTGCTGTTCTCCGGTTCGAATCTCGCGTTCCTGCTTACGCCTCCGGTCATTCCCGGACAGATCCAGGCCGTGGCGCCGCAGATCCAGAGGCAGGATATCGGCATCACGCTGAGAGTGACGCCGCATGTGACGGCCAACCGCCAGGTGCTTATGGAGGTCTTCGCCGAGCAACAGACGCTGGCGGGAATCACGAGCGCAGGCCCCAGCACAAACAAGCGCAACAGCACCAATCAAGTGCTCGTCGCCGACGGCGAGACCGCAGTCATCAGCGGACTGACGCAGACGTCGGTCACGCGGAACCGCACCGGCATTCCGTTCCTGATGAATCTCCCGGGCATCGGCAAACTGTTCTCGCAGAGCGACTCGCAGGAGCGCAAACAGGACCTGCTGATTCTCGTGACGCCGCACATCGTAGACGAAGGCGAAGTCATCGGCCCTCCCGGCACCAAGAGGCCGTAATCGAACGATTCGCCTGATTACTTTGAACGAGCCCGGCGACAAACGCCGGGCTCGTTTGGTTTTTTCGGTTTGTTGTTGACTAACAACCTCAGTTAACCAACCAACAAGAAACGGTTTCACGCCTTTGCCAATTCGATTCACCACCGCCGGCGAATCCCACGGAAAAGCCCTCATCTCAATTCTCGAGGGCTGCCCCGCCGGCTTGCCGTTGCTCGCCGCTCACATCGACGAACAGCTCGTCCGCCGCCAGCAAGGCTACGGCCGCGGCCGCCGCATGCAGATCGAGCAGGACCACATTGAATTTCTTTCCGGCGTTCGCGCCGGCGAAACGCTCGGCTCCCCCATCGCCATGCTCATCCCCAATCGCGACTGGAAGAACTGGGAAGAGATCATGGATTCCGCGCCGCGCCCCGAGGACGCAACCGAGGGCCGCAAGCGCCACGTGAGCCGCGTGCGGCCCGGTCATGCGGATCTCACCGGCATCCTCAAGTACGATCGCGATGACGCGCGCGATATTCTCGAACGCGCAAGCGCGCGAGAAACAACGGCGCGCGTCGCCGCGGGCGCGATCGCGCGCACGTTGCTCGCGCAGTTCGGCGTCACCATTGGCTCACATCTGGTGCACCTCGGCGGTGTGGATTCGGCGCGCCCGAATCCGTTTCCAGCCGACATCAACTCCGCCGCCGACGAATCGCCGCTGCGCACGCTCGACAAAACCGCCGAAGCGATGATGGTCGCGCGGATCGACGCCGCGAAATCCGACGGCAACACGCTCGGTGGAATTTGCGAAGTCGTCGTCGACGGTCTTCCCGTCGGACTCGGCAGCCACGTCAGCTGGGATCGCAAACTCGACGGCCGCCTCGCCGGCGCCATGCTCTCGATTCCCGCTGTGAAAGGCGCGGAGATTGGCATGGGATTCGAAGCCGCGCGACGCATGGGCTCCGAAGTCCACGACGAAATCGAAATGGCAGAGGATCGTGCGCGCACCGGCAACGTGCGCCGCAAGACGAATCGCGCAGGCGGGCTCGAGGGCGGCATGACCACCGGCGAGCCGCTCGTCGTCCGCGTGGCGATGAAACCGATCAGCACGCTCATGAAACCGCTCGGTACGATCGATACTAAGACTGCCGCACCCGCCGCCGCGACGGCCGAGCGCAGCGACGTCACCGCCGTGCCGGCGATGGGCGTGATTGCCGAAGCGATGGCCGCGCTCGTTCTTGCCGATGCATTCGTCGAGAAGTTCGGCGGAGATTCTCTGACTGAAATGCGACGAAACCACGATGCCTACCTTTCGCACATCGCAGCCCGTTTCAGCAGCTGACGTCACGCGGCCTCACCTGATTTTGGTGGGGCTTCCCGGCGCGGGGAAGACAACCGTCGCGCGCGCCGTCGGAGAAAAGCTTGCGCGGCAAGTGCTCGATTTCGATGCGGAAATCTCGCGACGCGAGCACGTGTCGATCGCCGAACTATTCGGATCGCACGGCGAGGCACACTTCAGAAAACTCGAACGCGCCCTTACGGAGGAACTCCGGCTCATGGGTGGAATGGTGCTTTCTCCAGGCTCGGGCTGGATTTCAAACGGGGACTGCCTGGCGCTTCTGCGGCCGCCTGCGAAGCTGGTCTATCTCAAGGTGCTCCCGTCGGTGGCGATGGCCCGTATGGGGGCTGCAGCGGCGGAGAGACCGCTATTGCAGCGTCCGGATCCTCTGGGCGAGGTCCGAAAGCTTCTCGAGGCCAGGGAGCAACTGTATCTGCATTCAGATCATACGGTTAGCACGGATAAGATGACGTTCCAGCAGGTCGTCGATGATATAGTTGCGCTTGCGAGGGCTTGACGAGGGGACTAGGATGAGCGTCTCACGGTTGGCGTTACAACTATAGAGTGGTGATCGGAGTACCTACGCAGAATATGGCTACAAAGAAGAAGACCCCAGCAGCAGCCAAGGCGACGCCCAAGGCGGCGGCGAAAGCCGCGCCCAAAACAGCAAAATCCAAGGCAGCCGCTAAAAAGCCGGCCGCGGCGAAGGCGCGCACAAAAACCGTCAAGGCGGCCGGGATCGCTGAAGACGAATCCTCAAACGAAAACGGAAACGGCGCGAACCTCTCCGGCAAAGCGCTCGTGATCGTCGAGTCGCCCGCAAAGGCGAAGACCATCGGCAAATATCTCGGTTCGACCTACAGCGTGAAGGCGACCGTCGGACACATCCGCGATCTCCCCACCAAAACGCTTGGCATCGATCTCGATGCGGCGTTCGAGCCCGAGTACGTCACGATTCCAGGAAAAGAAAAAACTGTCGCCGATCTCAAGGCCGCGGCGAAGTCCGCGCGCGCCGTGTTCATCGCAACCGACCCTGACCGCGAGGGTGAAGCGATCGCGTGGCACGTGCAGAGTCAGATCAAGGGAAAATACGCGCCGCCGATTCGTCGCGTGCTGTTTCATGAAATCACGAAAGACGCAGTGACGCGTGCGATCGAGAACGCCGGTCATATCGATCAGAAAAAAGTCGACGCGCAGCAGGCGCGCCGTGTGCTCGATCGTCTCGTCGGCTACAAGGCGAGCCCGGTGCTCTGGAAGACGGTCAAGAAGGGACTCTCGGCGGGACGCGTGCAGACGGTGGCGCTCCGCATGCTGGTCGAACGCGAACGCGAGATCCGGGCATTCACGGCGGTCGAGTATTGGACGATTGCCGCGGCGCTCGAGCACGAGAACCAGGCGTTCACCGCGAAGCTGCACCACATGGATGGCAACAAAGCGGTCATCCCGAACGAAGCGAGCGCGAAAGCGATCGTCGGCGATGTCTCCGGACTGAAAACGTTCGACGTCACCGATATCAAGCGCCGCGAGCGCCGCAAGAATCCCGCGGAGCCGTTCAAGACGAGCACCTTGCAGCAGGAAGCCGCCAAGAAGCTCGGCTTCGGCTCCAAGCGCACCATGCGTCTCGCGCAGAATCTCTACGAAGGCATCGAGCTCGGAAAAGCCGAGGGCTCGGTGGGTCTCATCACATACATGCGCACGGACTCCACGCGAATTGCGGAGAGTGCCGTCACAACGGCGCGCGACTATCTGCGCTCGCACTACAGCGAAGCGTTCCTCGCCAAGACGCCGATGTTCTACGGCACCGCCGGCGACTCCAACGCGCAGGACGCGCACGAGGGCATTCGTCCGACGGATCCCACGCGTGCGCCGGATTCCGTGCAGAAGTATCTGTCGCCGGAACAGTTCAAGCTCTATCAGCTGATCTGGCAGCGCTTCATGGCGAGCCAGATGGCGCCTGCCGTGTTCGATACGACCACGGTCGACTTCAACATCAAGACGCCAAAGCACCAATATCTTTTCCGCGCCACGGGATCCGTCATCAAGTTCAAGGGATTCCTTTCGCTCTACAAAGAGACGCGCGAAGAAGGAGACAGCAAGGCGCTCGAAGACGAGCAGGCGCTGCCCGCCATCGAAGCCGGCGAGAAGGTGCCGGTGCGCGAAGTCAAACCGACGCAGCATTTCACCGAGCCGCCGCCGCGCTTCTCAGAGGCGAGTCTCGTGAAGGAACTCGAGCGCCTCGGCATCGGGCGCCCGTCCACCTACGCGTCCATCATCTCGACGCTCACCGAGCGGCACTATGCCGAGCTCGAGCAGCGCCGCTTCTTTCCCACGTCGCTCGGCGAGAGCGTGGAGAAGGTGATGGTGAAGCAGTTCCCGAATGAGTTCAACGTGAACTTCACGGCCGCCATGGAAAAAGAACTCGACAAGGTCGAGGATGGCGATCTGCCGTGGCAGAAAGTGCTCAAGGTGTTCTACGGCCCGTTCGAAAAGGCGCTCGGCGCCGTGGACTACGAGGCGCTGATCCACGAAGCGCACGATCTGTCTGCGCTCGAGAATGAAAAGTGTCCGATCGATGGCGGAAAGCTCGTCGCGAAAGGCGGATTCTTCGGTCCGTTCATCGCGTGCGAGAACCATCCTAAGACGTGCAAGTACACGCGGCCGCTCAAGGGCGAGCGCGTGCCTCCGGTGCTCACGGAGTTCCCGTGCCCGGTGTGCGGCAAGATGATGGTCGTGCGCCGCGGACGCTCAGGCGAGTTCTTGGGCTGCAGCGGATTCCCCAAGTGCCGCGGCACCCGCTCGATGCCGACCGGCGTGAAGTGTCCCAAGGACGGCGGCGATATCGCCGCGCGGCGCTCGAAGAAGCGCGGCAAGGCGTTCTACGGCTGCGAGAATTATCCTAAGTGCGATTTCGTGTGCTGGGACAAACCGGTGGCGGAATTGTGCCCCGAGTGCGGCAACGTTGGCGCGGAGGCGAAGAGCTCCAAGACGCGCGGCAGCTACCGCAAATGTCTCAAGTGCGCGAACGAGTGGGCTGTGGCTGAGCCGGCGGAAGCAGAGGCCGTGCCGGCTTGAGAGGGGAGAAACGGCAACGCCTTGTCGCGGAAACGCGCGGATATTAACCGCAGGATTTCCCGGATCAAGCAAAAAAACTTGGGGGAACCACAACTGTTGCTGTTGTAGTTCCCCCCAGAGTTTTTGTTTGATCCGCGCAATCAGCTTTGATCCGCGCGTTTCCGCGACAAGCTGTTGCAGTTTCTCTCACCCCAATCCCAGCTTCGCCGCCAAGCCGATTCGCTGAAGCTTGCCCGTCGCGCCAACTGGGATCTCCTTCACGATCACGATCTTCTTCGGCACTTTGAAATCCGCGAGCTTGATCGCGGCGAACGCGCGCAGCTCCTTCTCGTCCGCGGTGTACCCCTCGCGCAGCACGATCGCCGCGCCGACTTCCTCGCCGAGCATGTCGTGGGGCACCGCGAAGCACACGCACTGATGCACTGCGGGATGCTCCATGATGATCTCGTCCACCTCGCGTGGTGAGATCTTCTCGCCGCCGCGATTGATGATCTCTTTCAGGCGGCCGACGATTGAGAGATAGCCTTCGTCGTCCATCGTGCCCACGTCGCCGGTGCGGAACCAGCCGTCAATGAATGCCGTCGCGTTCGCGTCGGGATTGTTCTCGTACGCCGTCATCACGTTGCCGCCCTTGATGACGATCTCACCGCGCGCGCCGACGTCCACGGTTTGCCCCTGCTCGTTCACCACGCGGATCTCGGGACCCGCCGCGAGACCCACGGTTCCGGGCTTTCGTTCTTTTGGCGCAAGCGGATTGCTCGCCATCTGATGCGATGCCTCTGTCATGCCGTACGCTTCGACCACCCGCGTTCGGAAAACGCGCTCAAGCTCGGCGAGCACGGTTGGCGGAAGCGATGACGACGACGATCGCGCAAATCGCAGGTGACTCGCCGCGACGGCGTCGGCGTTTTTCGGAGCGCGCAGAAGAATCGCCTGATGCATCGTGGGCACTGCCGTGTACCACGTGGGCTTCGCCTCGCTGAGCCACGCGAAGAACTTCAGCGCGTTGAAGCCGGTGGTGCAGGAGACTGTGCCGCCCGCCGAGAGCGGCGCGAGCAGCGCGGCCATGAGCCCGTGAATGTGGAACAGCGGCATCACCACCATCCCGATGTCGCTCTTGGTGAGCGCGAGCGAGCGGCAGATGTTGCCGGCGGATGCGCACACGTTTCGCTGCGCGAGCGGCACGATCTTTGGACGTGAGGTGGTGCCCGACGTATGCAGCACGAGCGCGATGTCGTCCGGCGCCGCCATGCGCGGCGCCTGCGGCGCGCTCGCGCTCATTCCAGCGGGAAACTCGAGCGAAAAACTTCCCGCGCCATTCTCTGGATGCGGCGTGAGCCGCGCCACCGGAATACCCAACTTCACCGCGACCGCCTCGGCAGGAGTCTCTTTCCCGGCCGCGATCACCAGCAGCTTCGATCGCAAATCCGTGAGATAGAACTCGTACTCATCCGCGCGATACGATGGATTCAGCGGTGCCGCGGTGGCGCCCGCCCCGATCGCCAGAAACGCCGTCGCCATCTCCGGTCCGTTGTCGAGCACGATGGCCACGCGATCGTTCGCGCCAATCCCGCGCGAGTTGAGCTCCGCAACCGTGTTCGCCACATGTGCGCGCAAACCCGCGTATGAGAGCGCCACTCCGCCGGGGGATGTGATCGCCGCATGCGAATCCGCTCCCGCCTCGAGCAGCTTCGCGATCGTTTCGATGTTCTCGCTCATATGCCGTCTTGAGTCTGTGTCTGAATGTCTTGCATCTGTAAACGCCGTTTGCAGTTCACAGCTGAATACTGAGTCTTCCTCTCGCATCCTCAATCGTTTTCGCCAGCAGCTTCGTGCACGCATAAACCGCGTCTATGTGCGGCGTCGGCGTCGACGTAAGCCTCCCCAACTCGATCACCGCCCCGACCAGCGCTTCAATCTCCAGCGCCCGTCCCGCTTCCACATCCTGCAGCATCGATGTCTTGTGCGCGCCGACTTTCTCCGCCCCCGCAATCCGCTTCTCGATCCCCACCCGCATCGCGATCCCCAGCTTCGTCGCGATCGACTCCGCCTCGGTCATCATCTGAAACGAGAGCTCGCGCGTGAGCGGATACCGCGTCAGCCCTTCGAGCGTCGCATGCGTGAGCGCGCTGATCGGATTGAACGCGAGATTGCCAATGAGCTTGAGCCAGATTTCCGCTCTGAGATTGTCGGAAATCGGCGCCTTGAATCCTGCGGCCACCAGTCGCGCCGCAAGCGCTTCGATGCGCGGTGTCGTGGCGCCGTCGAGCTCGCCGAGCGCGAAGCGCTTTCCTTCAACGACGCGCACAACCCCCGGCGCTTCTAGAACGGCTGCGGGGTAGACCACCGTTCCGATGATGCGCGCTGGATCCACCGCGCGCGCGATCGAGCCGTCCGGATCAGCAGCGACCACTGGTGTGCCGTCATACGGTCCGCCGTGACGCTGAAAATACCACCACGGAATTCCATTCTGCATCGTGACGATGCTGGTATTCGCGTCGCACAGATGATGCAAATCTCCGGCAACGGCGCCAACCTGATGCGCCTTCACGGTGAGCAGCACGGTATCCTGCGCGCCCGCCTCGCTCATCGTGCTGAAGACTTTCACATTCTTCGCGATAACTTCGCGGCCATCTTCTATCACGACCTTCATGCCGTTCTTGGCGATCGCGTCGAGATTCGCGTTGCGCGCGATGAACGTCACTTCGTCGCCGGCGGTGGAGAGCAGCGCGCCGAGGTAGCCGCCGATCGAACCCGCGCCAACCACGGCGATTTTCACGCCGAAACCGTGCTGGTCAAAGCGGCCGCGCGGACTTCGTCTTCGCTCCTCATACGGCGTCGCATCGGCTTGAGCACCACGAGAGCCATCGCAGCAGCGACGAAGTTCATCGTGCCCGCCGCGAGGAACACGGTGCGCCAGCCGCCGCCCGACGCTGCGATCACGCTGCTGAGCGGAACGAGAAGCGCGGCGGTGCCCTTGGCCGTGTAGAGAAAGCCGGCGTTGGCCGTCGCGAACTTGCGGCCGTAGGTGTCGGCGCACGTCACGGGGAACAGACTGTAAATCTCGCCCCACGCGAAATACACGAGCGCGGTGAGGAGCACGAACGCGACTGGCTCGCGTCCGAAAGTATTGAGCGCAAGAATCCCCGCGCCCTCGAGTATGAAGGCGATGAACATCGTGTTCTCGCGACCGATGTGATCGGAGATCCATCCGAAGAACGGGCGCGCAACGCCGTTGAGAATGCGATCGAGCGAGAGCGCGAACGTCAGCGCCGGAAGCGTGAGCCCCAGAATAGAGGTGGGGACATCGGTGATTCCGAAGTCTTTCGCGATCGGCGCGAGCTGCGCCGTCGCGAGCAGTCCGCCCGTCGCCATCAGAGTGAACATCAAGTACATCACCCAGAACACGGGTGTCTGCAGCATCTGCCCTGGCGAGTACTCGCGCACGGAGGTGCTCGTGACCCCCGCCGCCGATTTATACGAGGCCATGAATCCCGCGGCGGGAGCTCTCAAAAACCACGCGAGCACGAACACGACGACGCCCTGGCCGATCCCGTAGTTGATCAGCGTGGACTCGTACCCGCTCGACTTGATCATTTCCATGATCGGCTTCACCGTGAGCGCCGATCCTGCGCCGAAGCCCATCGCGGTGAGCCCCGCCGCGAGACCGCGGCGATCGGGGAACCACTTGAGCGCGTTGCCCACGCACGTCCCGTACACCGCGCCGGCGCCGATGCCCCCCACCGCGGCGGCGAAGTACAGCATCGGCAACGTGTCGGCGTACGCATCGAGTACCCAGCTCAACGCGACCAAAAATGAAGCGCCCAGGACCACAATCCGCGGCCCGTACTTGTCCACGAACCACCCCTCGACCGGCACCAGCCAGGTTTCAATCAGAACGAACAGCGTGAACGCCACCTGAATCGCCGGTTTCGTCCAGTGGTGCTTGTCCGCGATCGGATTCACGAACAGCGTCCAGCCATACTGGAGGTTGGCGATCATCGACATGCAGACTATGCCGACGATCAGCTGCCACCAGCGTCCGCCTACGGGGCCTTTTTCGAGGGTCGCGGGTTCGCTCATTTGGTGTCGTCGATGACCGGAGTGGGGGTGCCGCGCCCCCCAATATATAGTTCGGGGATGGATTCCGGCCCCCGGCATACGCCTCTCCCTAGTCCCATTCACATCGTCGGCGGCGGGCTCGCCGGAAGCGAAGCCGCATGGCAGCTGGCGGAGCGCGGCCACAGCGTAGTGCTGCACGAGATGCGCCCTCTGAAAACCACTGAAGCGCATAAAACGGATCGTCTAGCCGAGCTCGTGTGCTCGAACACGTTCAAGAGCACGGAGGTCACCAACGCGCACGGGCTGCTCAAGGCGGAGATGCGCCTGCTGGGATCGATCGTGCTACAGGCGGCGGACGAGGCGAGGATTCCCGCGGGCACCGCGCTTGCTGTCGATAGAGACATTTTTTCCGCCGGCGTACACGACCGGGTTGTGGGTCACCCGCGCATCACGGTCGAGCGCGGTGAGCTTGCCGCGTTGCCGTCGCCGGGAATCATCGCGACGGGACCGCTCACGAGCAGCGCGCTCGCGGATGAAATCGCCCGCTCGCTGGGAATCGCCTCGCTCGCGTTCTACGACGCGATCGCGCCGGTCATCTCCGCAGAGTCGATCGACATGGACGTCGCGTTCCGCGCCTCGCGCTACGACAAGGAGACGATGGCGGGCGAGTCCGGCGCGTATCTCAATTGCGCGATGAATAAGGAGCAGTACGAGGCGTTCATCGACGCGCTCACCGCCGCCGATCAGTTCACCGCGCACGAGTTCGACAAAGTGCCGTACTTCGAGGGGTGCATGCCCGTCGAGGAAATGGCGCGGCGGGGAAGAGAATCGCTGCGCTTCGGCCCGCTCAAACCGGTGGGAATCGAAGATCCAAAATCACAGCGCAGGCCGTACGCCGTGGTGCAGCTGCGCCGCGAAGATCGCGCGGGCCGAATGTGGAACCTCGTCGGATTCCAGACGCGGCTGAAAATTCCGGAACAGCAGCGCGTGTTCCGCACGATTCCCGCACTCGCCGGCGCAGAATTTCTGAGATTCGGCTCCATTCACAGAAATTCGTACGTGAACTCGCCCGCGTCGCTCACGCCCCATCTTTCGCTGCGAACGGACCCGCGTGTGCTGTTCGCAGGTCAGTTGACGGGCGTTGAGGGTTACACCGAGAGCACCGCCACCGGCCTGCTCGCTGCGATCAATCTCGACCGCATGCTCCGTGGCGCCGATCCGGTCATCCCGCCGCCCACCACAATGCTCGGCGCGCTCTACCGCTATCTGCGCGAGGCCGATCCCGCGCACTTCCAGCCGATGAACGCCAACTTCGGCCTGCTCGAAGAACTCCCCATTGTTCCGCGCGACAAAGCGAAGAAACGCGAGCAGTATGCGTCACGCGCGCTGGACGAAATGCGCGCGTGGATCGACACCAACGCCTTGGCCGGAGCGCCCGCTCTCAAGTAACTTCGACGTACCCCTGCAATACACTGGCTGCCTTTCACCGCACTGTTGTCGCTCACCGAAGAAAAACCTGGAGAAAGCTCAGATGAAAGTTCTCGCGTTGATGCTCGCCGCGTGCTCCACCGTCGCCATGGCACAGGCTCCCGCGACGGCGAAAGCCGAGCTTCGCGACGTCTCGGGAAAGTCGATCGGAATCGTGGTGCTCACAGAAACGCCGCATGGCGTGCTGGTTCGCGCAAACTTGATGGGCGCGCCGTCGGGTGTGCATGCGTTCCACGTGCACACCACCGGCACCTGCGAGGCGCCGTTCGCGAGCGCGGGCGGGCACTTCAATCCTGAAACGAAGCAGCACGGTGCCATCAACGACATGGGGATGCACGCGGGGGACATGCCGAACATCGTGATCCCGGCCGAGGGCAACCTGTCGGTGGACGTCCTCCTTCCGAATGTCACGCTTCAGGCCGGCCCAAACGGTCTCTTCAAGGCCGGCGGCACTGCGCTGATGCTTCACGGGGCCGCGGACGACTACAAGAGTGATCCGGCCGGCAACGCAGGGCCGCGCATCGCGTGCGGCGTCGTCATTCACTAGGCAGGTGAGGGGTGAGGAGTGCACTCTCGGTGAATAGGCGCCCATGCAGGTAGGAATGGTGGGTTTGGGCCGCATGGGCGCGAACATGGTGCGCCGGCTCATGCGCGGCGGCCACCAGTGTGTCGCGTACGATGTGACCATCTCGGCGGTGCAGGCGATCGCCGCCGAGGGCGCAACCGGGGCCGCGACGATCGATGAGTTCATCGCGAAGCTGCAGCGGCCGCGCACCGTCTGGCTGATGGTGCCTGCGGCCGTCGTGGATTCGACGCTCGACGCGCTGATTCCAAAACTCGAATCCGGCGACGTGATCGTCGACGGCGGCAACTCGTACTATCGCGACGACATCGCGCGCGCCGCGCGGCTCTCAAAGAGCGGACTGCACTACGTGGACTGCGGCACGAGCGGCGGCGTGTTCGGCATGGAACGCGGATACTGCCTGATGATTGGCGGCGAGAAGGAGGTCGTGAGCCGCCTCGATCCGATTCTCGCGTCGCTCGCGCCTGGCCTTGGTGAAATCCCGCGCACCGCCGGCCGCGAGAAACTGGAAAACGGCGGCACGAGCGAGCGCGGCTATCTCCACTGCGGCCCGAGCGGCGCGGGCCATTTCGTGAAGATGGTGCACAACGGCATCGAGTACGGGATGATGGCCGCGTACGCCGAGGGGCTGAACATCCTCAAGCACGCGAACATCGGAAAACAGAAACACGACTCCGACGCCGAGACCACACCGCTGCGCAATCCGGAGTTTTATCAGTACGATTTCAATCTCGCGGATGTCACCGAGGTCTGGCGGCGGGGCAGTGTGGTGTCGAGCTGGCTGCTCGATCTCACGGCGCAGGCGCTCGCCGCGGATCCCGCGCTCGAGAAATTTGCCGGACGCGTGTCGGATTCCGGTGAGGGACGCTGGACAATCGACGCCGCAATCGACGAAGCCGTTCCCGCGAACGTGCTCGCCGCCGCGCTGTTCGAGCGGTTCAGTTCGCGAGGCGAAGCGGACTTCCAGAACCGCGTGCTCTCCGCGATGCGCTTCGAGTTCGGCGGCCACGTCGAGAAGGGCGCGTGAGCGACATCCGCTCCGACGCGCTCGTATTTTTCGGCGCTACGGGCGATCTCGCGCGAAAGAAAGTGTACGCGGCGCTGCAGGCGCTCACGCGGCACGGCCGTCTCGACATGCCGATCATCGGCATCGCACATTCAGGGTGGACGATCGAACTTCTCCGTCAGCGTATCCGCGACGAGCTATCGCAGCGCCCCGGGTTCGATCCCGCCGCGCTCGCGACACTGCTCGCACACATGACGTATCTCGAGGGCGACTACCGCGAGCCGGCGATGTTCACGGAACTTCGCAAACTGCTCGGCGGTGCGAAGCATCCCCTGCACTATCTCGCGATTCCACCCGATGCGTTCGCCACCGTTGCCGACGGACTCGGACGCTCGGGGTGCGCGCAAGGCGCGCGGATTGTCGTCGAGAAGCCGTTCGGCCGCGATCTCGCGTCGGCCATCGCGCTGAATGAGACGCTTCACAAAGAGTTCGACGAAGCGAGCATCTATCGCATCGATCACTTCCTCGGCAAGGAGGCGGTGCAGAATCTGCTCGTGTTCCGGTTCGCAAACACATTTCTCGAACCCGTGTGGAACAGCCAGTTCGTCGAGAGCATGCAGATTGTGATGGCCGAGAGTTTCGGCGCCGAGGGACGCGGCCGATTCTACGAGGAGGCGGGGACGATTCGCGATGTGATCCAAAATCATCTGCTCCTCGTGCTCGGCATGCTCACGATGGAAGCGCCTGTCGCCATCAATGCGAAGGCCGTGAACGATGCGCAGCTCGCACTCTTCGAGGCGATTCGCCCGCTCGGCGCGGCTGACGTGCTGCGCGGCCAGTGCCGCGCCTACCTCGACGAAAAAGACGTGGCGCCAAACTCAACCGTCGAGACCTATGCCGCCGTGCGCTTGAGCATCGACTCGCCGCGCTGGAAAGGCGTGCCGTTTCTCATTCGCGCCGGGAAGTACCTCCCTGTCACCGTATGCGAAGTGATCGTCACGTTCAAGAAGCCGGTGCTCTTTTCAACCGGAGAGTCTTCGAACTACGTGCGATTCCGCTTGAGCCCCGATGTGCTCATCACGATCGGCGCCCAAGTGAAGCGCGCTGGTGAGCGCATGGTCTGCATGCCGGCGGAGTTTACCGTGGTGCATCACCCGGACGGCGACGAGATGGACGCATACGAGCGTCTGCTCGGCGACGCCATCGACGGCGATCCGATGTTGTTCGCGCGCGAAGACTGCCTTGAGGCTGCATGGAAGATCGTCGAGCCCGTGCTCGGCGATGTCACGCCGGTGCACCCGTACGAGCACGCGTCATGGGGACCGCTTGAGGCGGCGGCACTCGCAGGCGACATCGGCGGCTGGCGCAACCCAACGGCGTGACGGGACACGAGCGATCGATGCCTGCGGACCGCTCCGATGCCACGGACGTTCTCACAATCAACGGCGGGTCGTCGAGCATCAAGTGCGCGATCTTTCGCGCGGGGAATCCGCCGCAGCGCGTGCTCCATGAAACCGTGGAGGGTGGAACGGCGCAGTCGCTCGTGGACTGGCTCGAGTGCCAGCCCGCGTTCGCGACTGTCGGCGCGGTGGGGCATCGCATCGTGCACGGCATGCAGCACATCGAGCCGGAGCTCATCACAGCGGAGCTGCTCCGCGACCTGCGAACGATGTGCGAGTTCGTTCCGGAGCATCTGCCTCGCGAGATCGAACTCGTCGCACTCATGCGCGACCGCCATCCCGCTCTGCGGCAGGTCGCATGCTTCGACACGGCGTTTCATCACGCGATGCCGCGTGTGGCGAAGCTGCTCGCGATCCCTCGGCGGTTCGACGCGCAGGGCGTGCGGCGATACGGCTTTCACGGACTTTCGTACTCGTTTCTCATGGAAGAGCTCGAGCGGACCGCGGGCATGGCGGCCGCGCGCGGCCGCGTGATTCTCGCGCACTTGGGCGGCGGCGCGAGCCTCGCCGCGGTGCGCGAAGGAAAAAGCGTTGACACGAGCATGGGGTTCACGCCGGCCTCGGGCCTCGTGATGGGCTCGCGGGCGGGAGATATCGATCCCGGTCTCGTGGCGTACGTCGAGCGCGCCGAGCAGCTGAGCGCCGGTCAGTTCGAGACGATGGCCAATCACGAATCCGGCATGCTCGGAATTTCTGAAACGAGTTCCGACATGCGCGAGCTGCTCGCGCGCGAAAGCACCGACGTTCGCGCCGCGGAGGCCGTTGCACTGTTCTGCTATCAAGCCAGGAAGTGGATCGGCTCGTTCGCCGCCGCACTGGAGGGGCTCGATACGATTGTGTTCTCAGGAGGAATCGGCGAGAACGCGGCCATCGTGCGAGAGCGTATCTGCGACGGGTTGAGGTTCCTCGGCGTGGAACTCGACGCGGCCGCGAACGCAAAGAGCGGCGCCGTGATTTCACCGAGCGGCAGCCGCGTCACCGTGCGCGTCATCCATACCGATGAAGAGCTGATGATCGCGCGCTCGGTCTTTCGTGTGCTCGGTGCACGCGCTGGAGTGCCCTCGTGAGCCCGGCTGTGCGCGGAAACGTCGAGATCTTTGCGTCCGCCGCGGAGCTCACTGCCGCCGCCGCCGAGCGATTCATCGCGGCCGCAGACGCGGCGATCGCGGCCACCGAGACTTTTTCCGTCGCGCTTTCAGGCGGCACAACGCCGCACGCGCTTTTCACCCTGCTCGCCACACCCGCGTACGCAGCACGCGTGCAGTGGCAGAGCGTCCACATCTTTTGGGGCGATGAACGCTGCGTTCCGCCGGAAGATGACGAGAGCAACTATCGCTCGGCGCGAGAACTCCTTCTCGATCGCGTGCCGCTGCGCGATGCGAACATCCATCGGATTCGTGGTGAGGATGCGCCCGAAGACGCCGCCGAACTGTACGAGCGGGAACTGCGCAGGACGTTCGAGACTCCGACTGGTCCGCCACGGAACGACGCCGGCGCCCGATTTGATCTCGTGCTGCTCGGATTGGGAAATAACGGCCACACCGCCTCGCTCTTTCCGCATCTTCAGGCGGTACGCGAGCACACGCGCTGGGCGATGGCGGAGAACGTCGAGGTGTTGCAGATGTGGAGGATCACGCTCACGCCCGTGATACTGAATCAGGCAGCCGAGCTTCTCTTCGTCGTCTCGGGGAGGGATAAGGCTGCTATTCTGCGGCGCGTATTGTACGGCGCGCGCGAAATGGACGATCTTCCCGCGCAGTCGATCGCCCCTGTGAACGGTCGTCTCTCCTGGCTGGTCGATGCAGCCGCGGCTTCCGACCTTCCGTCGAGCTGATGACGGCGCGAACGTCCGCCAGCGGGCGCACCGTGTTTCTCGTCGACGTGGACAACACGCTGCTCGACAACGACCGCATCGTTGCCGATCTGCACGACACGATCACGCGCGAGGTCGGCGCCGCGCACGCAGAGCGCTATTGGTCGATCTTCGAGGCGTGCCGTCACGAGCTCGGATACGCAGACTACCTCGGCGCCCTTCAGCGATTCCGCGCGGAGGATCCCTACGAACTCAAACTGGCGGCGATCTCGTCGTTTCTCTTGAACTATCCGTTTCGTGAGCGTCTCTATCCCGGCGCGATCGATGCCGTCCGGCATCTCGAGCAGTGGGGACCGACAGTGATTCTCACGGATGGCGATGTGGTGTTTCAGCCGCTGAAGATCGAACGCGCGGGTCTCGCCGAGGCGTTTGGCGGCCGCGTGCTGATCTACGTGCACAAGGAGAAGGAACTGGCCGAGGTCGAGCGCCGTTTTCCCGCCGACCGCTACGTGCTGGTGGACGACAAGATCCGGATTCTCACGCAGGTGAAGGCCGTGTGGGGCGATCGCGTGACCACTGTGTTTCCAAGGCAGGGTCATTACGCCATGGATCCCGACGTTTCGACATATCCGAAGCCCGACTTTAGTATTGAGCACATCGCGGATCTTCTCGCGTACACCCCGCCGCCCGGAGCAGCATGAGCGAAAACGCATTGCCGCTTACGACGCGCGCCGCGTGGAAGGCGCTGCAGGCGCACTGGGATGCGCAGCGCGGCGGGCAGCTGCGCGAGTTGTTCGCGGGCGATGCCAAGCGTGGTGAGCGCTTCGCCGCTGAGGCCGCGGGATTGTATCTCGACTACTCCAAGCAGCGCGTCACCGAAGAGACGATCAAACTGCTGATCGCGCTCGCAAACGAGTGTGGTGTGCGCGCGCGCATCGATGCGATGTTCGGCGGCGAGCGCATCAACGTCTCGGAGAATCGCGCGGTGCTGCACACGGCGCTGCGCGCGCCGGCGGGAAGTTCGATGATGCTCGACGGAGTCAATGTTGTGCCGCAGGTGCAGGCGGTGCTCGCGCGGATGGAGGAGTTCTGCCGCCGAATTCGTTCCGGCGAATGGAAAGGAGATACGGGCAAGCGCATCAAGAACATCGTGAACATCGGCATCGGCGGATCGGATCTTGGACCCGTGATGGCGTACGAGTCGCTGCGCTGGTATTCAGACCGCGCGCTCACGATGCGATTCGTCTCGAACGTGGACGGCACCGATTTCGTCGAGGCCACGCGCGATCTCGACGCGGCCGAGACGCTGTTCATCGTCTCGTCCAAAACATTTACGACGCTCGAGACCATGACCAACGCGCAGAGTGCGCGCGCGTGGAGCGTCGCAGCGCTCGGGAGCGAGGCCTCGGTCGCGAAACATTTCGTGGCGGTATCGACGAACGCCGACGGGGTCGCGAAGTTCGGGATCGACACCGCCAACATGTTCGGATTCTGGGACTGGGTTGGCGGCCGCTACTCGATGGATTCGGCGATCGGATTGTCTACCATGCTGGCGATCGGTCCCGAGAACTTCCGCGCGATGCTCGCCGGATTTCACGCGATGGATGAGCATTTTCGGACGGCGCCGTTCGAGAAGAATCTCCCGGTGCTCATGGGCCTGATCGGCGTGTGGAACAACAATTTCCTCGGCGCGTCGACGGTCGCGGTGCTTCCGTACGATCAATACCTGAAGCGATTTCCAGCGTATCTGCAGCAGCTGACGATGGAATCGAACGGCAAGCACGTCACGCTCGGCGGCTCGCCGGTTGAATATGAAACCGGCCCTGTGTACTGGGGCGAGCCCGGCACCAACGGACAGCACTCGTTCTATCAGATGATTCACCAGGGCACGCGCGTGATTCCCTGCGACTTCATCGCATTCCGCAAATCACTGAACACGCTGGGAAATCATCACGACCTCCTGATGGCGAATGTGTTCGCGCAAACGGAGGCGCTCGCGTTCGGCAAAACGGAGGAGCAGGTGAGGGCTGAAGGAACGCCAGAAGCGCTCGTGCCGCACAGAGTATTCGAAGGGAATCGCCCCACCTCCACGATCATGGCCGAGCAACTCACGCCGCAGACCCTTGGCGCACTCGTCGCCCTCTACGAGCACAGCGTGTTCACACAGGGCGCGATTTGGGGAATTGATTCGTTCGATCAGTGGGGCGTGGAGCTGGGGAAAGCGCTCGCGCAGAAAATCGTCGGCGAGCTCCAAGGCCCAGCCGGCGCGAAGCTCGCGCACGACAGCTCCACCAACGCGCTGATCCGCCGCTACCGGGGCACTGCTTCGGGCTGAGCGACCGCGGGGCGGTTAGCGCGCGGTTAGCGCGCGGTTAGCGCGCTTCGAGCTCGTCGTTCGCGCGCTTGATCCCGGGCCAAAGCTCGGTCTGCGGAATTTCCCCCTCGAGCTCGGCCCTTACGCGCGCGGCGATATCCTCCGCCGCTCCCGCCGGATCTTTGAACAGATCGTAGTCGCGCACATCGAGCATGATCAGCGGGCACTTGTGGAATCCGCCGATCCACCGCTCGTAGCGCGCGTGCAGCGCCGTGAAGTATTCGGGATCCGTCTCCTTCTCCAGCGCACGCCCACGCGTCGCGATGCGATCCAGAATCACATTGAGCGGCCCGTGCAAATACAGCATAAGCCGCGGCGGCCGCGCCGCCGGCGCGAATAGCAACTCGGCGTACAGCTGCTGATAGAGTTGCCAGTCGTCCACGCTCATGTATCCCTGATCGTACAGCCCGCGCGCAAACACCTCGGCGTCTTCGTACCAAGTTCTGTCCAGAACCCAACTGCCTCCCATGGAACGCATCCGGCGCATCGCTGCGAATCGCGTCGCGAGGAAGTGCAGCTGCAGATGCATGCCGCAGGAGCGCATTGCTTCCGGTCCGCCGCCGTAGAAGCGTTCGAGCCAGGGATTTTCGTCGTCGACGCTCTCGAGCGCGAGCTGCAGCCCGAAGCGCGAAGCCAGCGCGTGCGCGAGTGTGGTCTTGCCCGATCCGATCATTCCCGCGACGCCGAGTAGCATGGGAAGAAACTTACGCGCTTGCGCGCTACCTTCCATAGGATGCCACCGGTCAAAGAGGAATCCGAGGATCGCGCTCCGACTGAACGGCCGCCGCTCGTCACGGTGTTTCTCACGCATCTCGCCCGCGAGCGGGATGTCTCGCCGAACACGGTGAAGGCGTACTCGCGCGATCTCGACGAGTTCTGCGCCTTTTTGGGACCGTATTCGGGCACCGAGCGCCTCGATTGGGGCAAGGTCGATCGTCTCGCGATGCGCTCGTTCCTGGCGCATCTCACGCGGCGCGGGCTTGGCAAGCGCAGCATCGCGCGCACGCTCTCTGCGGTTCGCACGTTCTATGCGTTTCTACATCGCAATGATGTAGTCGAGGTGAATCCCGCGCGCAGCGTGGGTTCACCGAAGACCGACAAATATCTGCCGGGATATCTCGATCGCTCGCAGGTGGAAACGCTGTTCACCGCCGCGTCGACGCGCGCCGGCGAAGGCCACTACGGGGACGTGAGAAATCTCGCGATCCTCGAACTGTTTTATTCGGCGGGCCTGCGGTTGAGCGAGCTGCGCGGGATCAACAGACCGGATCTGGATCTGCTTGCGGGCCTCGTGAAAGTTCGAGGGAAGGGAAGAAAGGAGCGCATCGTACCCGTTGGCCAGCACGCCCAGCGCGCGTTGCGAAACTACGAACGCTCCCGCGACGAGCTCTGCCGCAACCTCGGGCTAGCCGCCGATCGCACGGCGTGTTTCTTGAGCAACCGCGGGAAGCGGATGAGCGTGAAAGGAATCCAGAATGCGGTGGTGGGCTGGCTGAAGCAAGTCGACGAAGGCGCAGGGCTCAGCACGCACTCGCTACGCCATTCGTTTGCTACTCACTTGCTTGATGCCGGCGCTGACCTGCGTGCTGTGCAGGAGCTGCTCGGCCATGCTTCGATATCAACGACGCAGATCTATACGCACACGTCGGTCGAGCGGCTCAAACAAGTTTATAAGCAGAGTCATCCGCGGGCGTGAGCTACGGGCCTAACTGCTTTACCGCGGAAAAGGCCGGATCTATGGCCGACAACAACCGGATAGGGCAAAAGCTCTTCGGGGGAACTGCAACTTCAGCTCACGCTGGACCATGTGCGCTGGCACTCGGCCGTCCAGACGGCGCGCATGCGTTGCATCCGGCAAATGAAGCCACGCCGTCCGCTTCCATGGCCGACCTCGCCAGCGACGCGGACGATATCGCGTGCCCACCCTTCGACGGCCGTGATTTTCAGGCCGTAGGGATCGACCCATCCGGGCGGCGGGGGGTGCACGGGGTTGCCCAGCGAATCGACTATGGCCGCCATGCTCTCATATGTGCGCGGACAGTCGTGCGGTACCACGGCACGGCGACCGGGGCGAACGAGACTGCGAAGTGTTTCGGGGTCTGCAGGGACCGTCGCGGAGTCGCGCTGAATGGAAACACAAAGCGTGACGATGCCGGGTTCGGAGAATCCCGGCTCCGCCGGCGGCGGCGCGACGGCGGCGAGTGCTGCGCGTTGCGCGGCGAGCAGTTCATTTCGGGAGAACTTCCCGGGGGGGATTCGGGCCAGCGGGCCATATTCGACGACAGTGCGCGGCACGCCATCGCTCGTCGTGTCGTGGATCGAGGTCATCACGCGGAAGGGCCCGTACGCGAAAGCCTTGGGGTCAGCGTAACCGAGCGGGTGATAGACAGGTGTGCGAAAGACAAACATTTCTTCGCGGCGAACCGCAACTCTGCGTCCGCGTAGCTGCGCTGGTAAGAACAGCCAGTTCTTGGCGGCGGCTCTGACCGCAGCAGTGAACAGTTCGTGAGTGCTCTGCAGGGTCACGAACGAGCTCTCCACGGTGTGTCCCGACGCGTCAACGACAAATCGCACGCGCACCTCGCCGCTGACGTCCGCGCTTACCAGGATGTCGGGAAAGTGCGGCGTCTGACGATCGGCCATCGGCCGCTCGCGCTGGTCGACTTGGGTGGGCAGCCGGATCTCGTTGTCGAGCGGCGGAAGACGTGCCGCCGAGGAGCAGGCAAGCGTCGCGGTGCATGCGACGCTCGCAATGAAGAGCGCGTGCGCTACACGCAAATCGCCCGCCGCAGCGAAAGATTCGAAAGATTCCCCCCGCACAAAACAATCGCGACATGCTGCCCCGCGAGTTTCGGCGCGAGCTTCTTGAGCCCTGCGAGTCCAACTGCGCCCGCTCCCTCAGCGATGTTGTGCGTGACCTTCACATAATCTCGAATCGCCTGATAAATCTCGTCCTCGCTCACCGTCACGAACTCGGCGAGCCCGGCCTTCAGCGCGTCAAACGTCATCTCATACGCCATCCCCGTCGCAACGCCCTCGGCCATCGTCTTCACCGGAATTCCGCTCAGCACCCGGCCGGCTTTCCACGACTCAAACTGCGCCGGCGCGCCCGCCGCCCCCACCGCGCACACCGTCAGTGACGGCTTGATTGCCGCCGCGACCGTGAGCGCGCCCACTGCCTGCGATCCACCCCCGTTCGCGATCACGATCGCATCGAGATCTGGCCGCTGCTCGAGAATCTCCACCGTCATCGTGCCCGCGCCCGCAATCACATTCTTATTGTTGGTCGAGTGCACCAGCGTCATCTGCCGCTCTTCGCAGATGCGCGCGCACTCTGCGGCGCTCTCATCGTAGGTCGCGCCGAATTCGACGAGCTCGGCGCCGAGCGCGCGGATCGCCGCGTTCTTGTCGGGATTGTTGTTGAGCGGAACGCAGAT
>JANYIJ010000017.1 GCA_025362095.1 Gemmatimonadota bacterium
TCCCAGCGCTCCTGCTGGGCATCGCGGCGTTCTCCGGCGTCATCAATCTCACCGCGCCGCCGGGACCCGGCCTCGATCCCGACGCGCTAGCATACCTCGGCGCCGGCAAGTCGCTCGCGACCGGACACGGCCTGCGCGTGCCGTCGGCATCGTGGGAAAGCGCCGACACCACGGCGCCGCTCGTGCACTTTCCGTTGGCGTTTCCCGCGGCGATCGCGATTGGAATCAAAGCGGGCGCGTCGCCGATCGGCGCCGCGCGACTCGTTGAGTCCACTGCCGCAGCGGTAACTACCATTGCGATGCTGCTCGCCGCCAACGTCGCGGGCGGAATTCTTGCGACACTGATCGTCGCCGGAATGCTGGCGAGCACACCCGCGATCATTGTGGTGCACGCCTCGGTGCTAAGCGAGCCGCTCTTTCTTGCGATCCTCGCGCTGTTCATCTGGCTCATGTCGTGCGAACGACGCGGCGTGGACACGCAGCGAACGCTGCTGCTCGGCGCGCTCGCCGCCGCGGCGACCCTGACGCGATACGCAGGCGTGTCGCTCGTGGTCGCCGTGGTGATCGAGGCGTGGTGGAACGCGGACGGTTCGCTCACACCCACGCTGATGCAGCGCGCGAAGCGAGCGCTGGTCGCCGCAGAGGTTCCCGCGTTCGTGCTCGCGATATGGGTGCTCACGCGTCCGCACAGCGAGGGCGCGGAGAAGATTCGCGAGGTGGGCATCTATACGAGTGGATTCGGCGCGACGCTGCTGGGCGGCGCCGATACTTTTGCGCATTGGATCGCGCCCGGCGTGAACTCCGACTCGGCGCGCACGCTGGCTGCGCTCGCTGTGTTCGCCGTGATCTGCGTGTTGATCGCGCGGACTATTCGTGCCGCGCGGCAAGGCTTGGTTCCGGCATCGGAGCTGCGATCGTATCGCGCCACGGCGATTCTCGTGGTGAGCTACGCTGGCGTAGTCGTCGCGTCGCGATTGCTCGCGGACCCGGGGATTCCGCTCGACAACCGCATTCTCGCGCCGCTCTTCCTGCTCGCTTCGCTCAGAGTAGGAGTCGCGCTGGCGTCGTTCCTGCGGGCGTCGCTGGTCCCGCATCGCGGCAAAGCGCTGCTGACAATCGGCATCACACTGAGCTGGATGTGGGGCGCCGAAGAAATCACCGCTGCGATGATTCAGGAAGTCCGCGGAGACGGCGGCGATCTGGCGGCGCACGAGTGGAGCGCGTCGCCGTTGGTGGAGTGGGCGAGGAACGCGCCGCCGGGGACGATTCTGTATTCCAATTGGCCCGCGGCGATCTGGTTTCACACCGATCGCGCGACGCACGAGCTGCCGGGCGAGCTCGACTCGGGCACCGTTTGGGCGTTCCGCGCAAAGATCGAGCGCGAGCACGGCGCGATGCTCTCGTTCAAGGCGCGCGCCGAAGACTACGCGCCGCCGGATTCGCTCGCGGCGATGGCCGGGTTGGTCGCAGTGGAGCGCTGGCCGGACGGGACCATCTGGCGTGCGCCCGCCGACACGGTAAGACTTCATCCATGAGCCTTTCCGAGATCCTTGCCGAGTGTGCGCGCATCGCCGCCGGCACGTCGAGCGCAGGCGCGGGCGCGCTCGCTTCAGTGGCGAAGCGTCACGGCTCGCTGCCGATGAGCGCGACGGCGAAGATGCTCGTGACGGCGGGCGGCGCGCGCATCGGCACAGTCGGCGACGGCTGCCTCGAGGCGGAAATTATTGAACGGGCTCATGATGTTTTGCAGAGTCGCGTTCCGGCACTGTCCTCGCACTCACTGAACGCCGAGCTCGCGGGCGACTACGGGCTCACCTGTGGCGGCACCGCGGAGCTATTCATCGAACCGGTATTCGGCGACAGGCGACTCGCGGCAGTGTACGCCGAAGCGTCGGCGCTCATGGCGCGCGGTGAGCGCGCGCTCATGGCGACGGGCGTCGACTGGAGCGGGGGCGTGGTGAAGTCGATCGTCAACGAAGATCGTTTCGTGGGAGCGGACAATGCGCTCGTGCGATCCGCCGTCGGCGAGTTCGACACGATGAGCGAGCTTCCACGTTTGGAGAACGGCGTGCTCGTCGAACCGATCGCAGGGAAGCCGCGTCTCGTGGTGTTCGGCGCGGGACATGTGGGCGCGCGGCTCGCCGAGGCGGCGTCGTTTGCGGGATGGCGCGTGACTGTCGCCGACGATCGCGCGGACTTTGCCGACGCGAACCGGCTGCCGTTCGCCGAGCGCGTGGTGGTTTGCGATTTCCACGACGTGACCGGCGCGGTGCAGCTCGATCCCGAGACGTACGTGGTGATCGCAACGCGCGGACATCAGCACGATGTCGTGCTCGCCGGACAGCTCGTGCCGCGGCCGCTGCGCTATCTGGGCATGCTGGGCAGCCGTCGCAAAGTCGCGCTCACCGCGAAAGTACTGCGCGAGTGGGGAATCACGGACGAGCAGATCGAGAAAGTGCGCGCGCCCGTTGGGATTTCGATTGGCGCGGACACGCCGGAAGAGATCGCGGTGAGCGTGGTGGCGGAAATGATTTCAGTGAGGCGCGCGGGGTCGCGGCGACGCGGCGGCATCGAGATCCATGCAGCAGACGAAATGGGCAGTCAGTCCGCCAAGGAGGAATAGTGCCGCCAGCCTCGAAGATGTCTGATATCGAAATTCAGCGCGAGCTCGGAACGCTCACAGGGTGGACGCGCAAAGGCGATGCACTCGTGAAGACATTCACGTTCCCGGCGTTCATGGCGGGAATCGGATTTGTCGATCGCGTCGCGGTTGCGGCGGAGAAGATGGATCATCACCCCGATCTCGATATTCGCTACACCAAGATCGGGGTGACGCTCTCCACTCATTCAGCCGGTGGGATCACCGCGAACGATGTCGCGCTGGCGCGCGAGATGGAAAAGATCGCCGGCTGACGCTCGTTAGTTCTTCTTTCCGCCGCTCAGCAGCGAGAGGATGAAGAGGAACATGTTGAGCAGGTGGAGATAGATGTTCACGGCAGCCAGCACGTAGTCGTCCGGTCCGTACAGATTGCGCAGACGCCAGGTGTCGTACACCAGCAGTCCGCTAAATAGCATGACAGCGACGCTCGCGATCCAGGTGAAGCCCGCCGCGCTGCGCGTGACGCCCATCAGGACCATCGTGACGATCAGCACGACGAGGCCCGTGATCAGAAAGCCTCTCCATGCACTGAAATCACGGCGACTGACGAAAGCGTACGCGGTTAGTGCGCCGAACGCGCTGAACGTCAGCATCGCCGCCTGCGAGGCGATTCCGGGGCTCTGCGTTTCCGCGAACGCAATGAACGGTGCGATGTACAGCCCCTCGGCGAACGTGAACAGAAACACGAACCCGATGTTCTGCGGGAACGAGTTTCTCGTCACCTGTGCGCCGATCAGCGGAATGAATACGCATGCCAGCATGATCCACGGGTGCGCGATCACCGCGTCCATCATGCCCTGTTGCGACATCGCGAACGCCGCGCCGCCGATCGTGACGAGTATGCTCGCAAAAACAAGCGAGTAGGTCCGCCGGACGAGCGTCGCGCGCTCCTCGCCCGTGCGGACTATCGTGCCCTGTTGTGGAATAGCGTATCTCGAGAAACCCATCAGTGATGCTCCGTGAAGGACTTCGAATTATAACCGGACGGTCAACCGGCGTTCCTGCCGTGGCTTTCTACGGCGCCCCAACGGTGCCGTCGGCCTTGAGCTTGTGGAGCGCGGCGGAGCCCGTGACCGTACCCACCTCGATGTTTCTGCCGCCCGTGCCGAGAGCGCCGCTCAAGTTTTTGTCGCCATCCTTCTTGACGATGCCGGCAAAATCGCTCGTGGTCTCGCCGAGCACCGACGAAATATCGACGGTGGCGTTCAGTTTCTCCGGCAGATAAGCGCTCACCGTGCCGTTAATGGACTTCGCGCGCACCGGACCATCGGCGCCGAGCGTGGTCATCCGCACGTCCACGTCGCCGTTCACCGTCTCGGCGTCAACCGGGCCGACTGAAGTCGCAACTTTGATCGTGCCGTTCATCGTGCGCGCCAGCACAGGCGCGGTGGATGCGACGCCGATCGAGCCGTTCATCGTGAACGCGTCGACCTTCACGCCCGCCGGCACGTAGACCGTGAACGCGACCTCGGCGTCGGTGCCCTTTCCGAACATGCTCGAGGAGCTCTTGCTCGTCGATTTATAACCCGACGGGCTGCACGTTCCTTTGCCCCAGAGCGCGCAGACGGTCACGCCGCCGCCGTCGTGCGACGTCTCGAACTGCAAGTCCTTCTTCGGATCGCCGCGATGCCAGCGGACCGCTGCGGTCACCTTCACGTTGCCGTCCGTTGAGGGCTTCACCTCGATCGATCCGTTCGTATTGCGCACGTACACGGTCTGCGGCGCGCTCACGGGCGTATTCCACGAGAAAGCCGCGGGATCCACCTGTTCCGGGCCGCTCGAGACAACGTGACACGCGCCGGCCGAGAGTGCGCCTGCGACGAGAAGGCCGAGCGTGCTGAGACGCGCGGCCTTCTCTCTGTTCGATTCCGAATTCGCGTAGGGCATGAGTGTTCCTCCGTTTCTCAGCCCTACGAAACTACCTTACGAGAGTTTCCGCAACCGGATGCTGCCATTGACAGTGGAGAGCCGCAGGGTCGGCCCACCCTTGCCCAGCGTCGCGTGCAGGCGGCGGGGGCTGAACGAACCCTCGACCGTGAGCGGAAAATCAGATGAGAGGCGTCCGTTCACCGTGCGCATATCAATCTCGGCGTTCACGTTTCCCGCGAGCTCGACGGTGATCGAGCCGTTGGTGGTGTGATACTCCGTGTGATCGCCGGAGAGCGCCGACGCGCGCACGACGATGTTGCCGTTGGTCGTGTGCGCGTTGACCGGACCGCCGGTCGAGCGCGCGTCGACACTGCCGTTCACCGTGTGCGCGACGACTTCCGCGGTTGCGCCGTCAATCTCAACGCCGCCATTCACCGTGCTCGCATCGATCTTCACGCCGGCCGGAAGCCGCACGATGAAGTCGACCTGCACATCATTCCGGTTGTCGGTGAAGCCCCACCAGTTCCCGCCGCGCGTGTGGTATCCGTCTTCGTCGCAGCTCGAGCGGTCGTTCCAGAGCGCACAGATGATCACGTCGCCGCCGTTCGATCCCACCTGACGGACGGTGATTTGCACATTCTCGGGATCGCCGCGGCGCCAGCGCTTTTCGGCGCGCACTTCGACTTTGTCGCCCGTGCCCTGCTCGATGCGCACGGGGCCGTTGAGATTGCGCACGTAGAGCCAGCGTCCCTCGCGAATCGTGCCGGTCCAGGTGAACGGCTTGTCGCTCCGCTCATCGCTGTATCGATCGTCGCTTCTCCGGCTCGACTGCGCGTACGCGCGCGGGATATAGCACGCGGTGATCAGCGGAAGTGCTGCGCCGAGTGTGAGCGCGAGTACCGCGAATTTGCGTCGCATCAGTTCTCCTCGCGGTCGAGGCGACCGCTCTTCTCGATGATGATGTTACCGCTGAACGTCGACGCGGTGAGGCGCGCGCCGCCCTTGCCGATTGTGAACTGCATTTTCTTGCCGTGCCGGGCCATCGCGGAGATGTCGCCGGGCTGAAGCGTGATCGGGAACGCGCTCGAGATGCGTCCGCTGAATGTTTCGAGAAAGAGATCGGCGCCGGAGTTGTCGGGGATCTCCATGTGGACGTTCCCCGAGTGTGTCGAGAAATCGTAGCTGCCGGCGGGGTCGATGCTTCCTGCGTACGTGACCGACGCGCTGACGGTTTCGGCACTCGCATGCGACGACTTGATATTGCGCAGCGTGATCCGGCCGCTCACAGTGCCAGCGGAGATGTCACCAGTGACGTCTTCGGCTTCGAGCGTTGCGCTGACGGTGCCGAGTCGTGTGCGGCCGCGAAGTTTGGCGACGTGCACCTTCCCTGACGCGGTGGCCACGGTGATACGATCGGTTGCCCCGAGCACTTCGATTGCGCCGCTCGCCGATTTCGCCTCGACTTCGCCGTCGGTGCCGGTGACGCGGATGCTGCCCGACGCGCTCGTGGCCTGCACGCGGGTGCCAATCGGCACCATGATCTCGATGCGGACCGGGCCCGAGCGACC
>JANYIJ010000206.1 GCA_025362095.1 Gemmatimonadota bacterium
GCCGCGATTGCGATACGGCAGCGTCGCTTCTTTCCAGGTGCCGAGGCTGTCGCCCATCAGCGTGACACCGGGCGCCGTGCCGGTGGTCACATCGATGTCTTCATCGTACTCCGCGAGCGGCGTGTAGCCGCTCTCCTGGAAGCGCGTGATGTACATCGTCTTTGGAAACCAGTGTCCCGCCGTGCGATGATCGCGGAACATCGGCAGATATTCTTTCTTCCCCTTGAGCGTCGCCTCGAGAAATCCCGAGATCACGAGCTTCGCGAACTTGCGCTGTTCCTCGGGGGCGATGAGCGCTCGGAGATCGAGCGAGCGTCCGCTGCGCGGACCGTTGTCTTTGTTGTTCCAGACGGTGTTCCACTGGCCGTGGTTGGCGCGGTACATGTAAATCGCGGTCTTGAAATGCTCCTGTCCGTCGGTGAAACGGAGCCGCTCGAATTGCCGCAGGCCGGTGAACGTAGAAACGTCGCCGTCGTGCGATCCGTGAATGACGAGGTAGTTCACGTTCTCGAGCGGCGTGAACATGCCGGCGGGTTTGTACTGACCGTCCACCGGCGCGATCGACACGATCGACTTGATCTTGAAATTGAATCCGAGTTTCTGCTTGGCGTCGTCGGGATAGAACTGCAGCTTGTTGAATGTCGCGGCGAGCGGCGCCGCTTCGCCGCCGCGTGAATGCCCCATCAGCGCGATGTTGTCCATGTCCACCTTGTGGAACAGCGGACTGCCGGTGGAATCGTTCCACCGTTTCCACTCCTGGAGATGCTTCAGCAGGAGCCATGCGCGCCCGTCGTTCTCGCCGCTCAATCCATTGATGAAATTTTCATCGATCGACGCGAGAATGAAACCGCGCGACGCGAGTTGCTCGCCCAGATATCCGTAACCCGGATCCGAAAAATCCTCGGGATTGTGATTTCCGTGCACAACCAGCACGAGCGGAAATGGTCCCGCGCCTTCGGGATACCAGACGCGCGCATTGAGCGGGACCTTTTTCATATCGAAGCCCCAGAACTTTTTCCGGTCGTCTACCTGCGTTGGCCCCACGGTCACATACGGCGAGATGTCCACAGGCTTCGTCTTGAACGTCACCGAATCGCGGAATACCGAACGCTGTTTGTCGTTTCCGCTCCCGTAGTACATGTGCACGAACTTGTACGGTCCGGCCTCGGACGGATCGGGCGCGGTGATCGTCTGGTGCGAGAGCACTGTCGGCGAATCATCCTTCGCGAGCTTCAGCTTGGCGGTGCACGCGCTCGCCACGAGCGCGCCAAGCGCTGCCGCGACTGCCACGCGCTGCGAATTCCTTTTCATCGTTTTCATGGTTAGCGCCACCGGAAAGCGATGTGGTGAGCGTACCGGTTGCCGTCGAAAAACTCGAGCGCGTAGTCGAGTGAAAGACGGTCCGCATTTAGCGTGGCGCCGACGGCGAGCGGCTTTTGTCCGTCCGCCTCAGCGCGTCTCGCGCCGACTCGCAGCGCCGCGGAAAATCCTTCGATCCATCCCCAGCCAACCTCGGCTCCGCCGCCGCCGCCAATCCACTTTCCGCGTTCGAGCACATCAGCGGCGAACACGAAATCGAGCTGATCCGTGTTCACGTTGCGCGCGAATCCGAGTTTCGTAGTTGTCGGCAGCCCAAAAGCAGATCGGTCGCCGATATTCTGCACGGCGAACTCGGCCGTGCCTCCGAGCAGCGCATGCGTGGTTCCCACGTCCGCGAGCAGGCGCGTGTGCTGGAAGGACGATGCGCCGGCGGGGGAACTGAGAAACGACGGATAAATTCCCTCGACGCGGTCCTCGGCGAATTTCACGCCGAGGCCGAGATTGAATCCCTTGTAGGTGTATTCCGCGCCGGCCATCGCGGCGAGGCTTAACGCAGAGCGGGCACCGGTCGATACTAATTCCTCGGGGAAGTACGGATACGCAGACGACAGCCGTGCGCGGAACTGCACCAGCTCCACACCCCAGCCAAAGTTGAGCGGTCCAACGTTCACCGCCGATGCGAGTGCGCCGAACGTGCCGTTCGACGAGTAACGCGCGAACGTGGCGCCGATGCCGTTGGTCGGCGTGATGCGCGCAGGATTGTAGAAGATCGCGTAGTCGTCACGCACCGAGGCGTTGCCGAGGCCGATGGCGCGCGCGCTGACCGGCAGGAGCAGCACCAGCGGGCCCTCGGCGGGAGCCTGCGCGTGCGCCGCCGCAGAGAACGTAAACGCCAGCGCGGTTGCCACGAAGTATTTCGAAGAATGCATTTGTAAAAGTGGGGGAGTTGCAGGCGGGAGGCGAGTCTTAAAAGGAAAAACCGGCGATATCGCTATTGGACAACTTCATCTGGTCTGTGGTTGCGATAGCGGGTACAGGGGTCAATAATCGGTATGCCCAGACGCAAGCTGATTCTCGCTCTGTTTCTCAGCGCGCCGCTTGCCGCGCAGGATTCGACGGCCGCGGATCCTCGCGCGGTGCAGCCGGAGCGTCCGACCGTCGCCACGCACGCGCATACCGTGGCGGCGGGGTATTTCGAATTGGAAACCGGCATCGAGGGCGACCGCGCGTCGGGTGGATCGCGAACGTATTTCGCGCCGTCGGTTTTGAAAATCGGTATCGCGAAACACGTCCAGCTCAATGTGGTCGCGCCGTTGGTTTTCGCCGGGCCGGGGCAACCGTCGGGACTCGGCGACGCCGGACTCGGCGTGAAGTGGCGCCTGCTCGACGACAACGCGATCCTCGGCGATTTCGCACTGCTGCCATCGATCAAGTTCCCCACCGGCTCGGCGCAAAACGGCACCGGCACCGGCAGCACCGATGTGAGCCTTACGGCGATCGCCAGCTACGATATCCACGGCGTCTCGCTGGATTTAAACGTCGCGTATACGCGGATCGGCGCACAGGGTGGGAACGCAGCATCGAGCTCGGCGCTCTGGACCACGTCTTTCGGTATTCCGATCGTCGGAAACCTGGGCTGGCAGCTCGAGTTTTTTGGATATCCCACCATCGATGGATCGGGCGATCCTTCGACCGTGGCGGCACTCGCCGGCCCGAGTTACCGTGTCAATCGCAGCCTGAATCTCGACGCCGGTTTCATCAGTCCCATTCGCGGCCGGCAACCAAACGCGATCTTCGCGGGTATTGTCTGGAATCTTGGAGCTCTTCGGTAAGGAGCGCGGTTGGTGGCCAACAGGGTTCGCATAAGAGTGATTTTCGCCGGCGCGGTGGCGTTCACCGGCATCGCGCGCGCGCAGAGTGGGCCGACGCAGACCGTCGTGCTCGACAGCGCCGCGGCGATCGTCGAACTTCGCTCGGCCTGCGGCGTCGCGAACGTGCCTGGAGCGACGGGGTTGCTCGAGGGCGTCGTCCGTGATCCGGAGGCGAATCCCGCAGGCTCCGTGGCGGTGCGCGCCTCTTGGCGCTCCGTCGACGCTGCGCCCGCAGATGCCAAGCGCGCGTCCGCGCTCTCCGATCAATCCGCGCTCGCGACGCTCACCGACTCGCTCGGCCGCTGGCACATTTGCGGTGCGCCGCTCCGCACGATGGTCACACTGCGCGCGGCGGGCGACGACGGGTTCGATGACCGCACCGCGACGCTCGACGACGCGCACCGCGCGGTGTCCGTGGATTTTTCTCTGCGCTCCATCGCGGCGGGGGGCAACTCGGAGCGCGCGCCGCAGACCAGTGCAGTGGTGGTATTCTCAGTGGAGGATCGCAACGGCAATGTAGTCGGCGGCGTGACGCTCGACATCGTGCCGTCCAACGGACCAGCGCGTCGCGTAGTGACGGACAGCGCCGGCCGCGCGATCGTGGCGTCGATGGCTCCCGGTCGGGCGAGGGTGAACTCGCTTGCGATCGGCTTCAAGCCGGGGGAGTTGTTCGTGCCGCTCGATGTGGGCAGGAACACCGTGCCGCTCATTCTCGATGGCGCGCGCATTCCCACGCTCGCCACCATTCGCGTGATAGGCGACCGCACGATGCTCGCGCGCCATCAGGAATTCGAGTGGCGGCGCGCGCAGCATCAGGCAACGGTGAGCATCACGGCCGATGATATCGAGAGACGAAATCCCGTCGAGACGTGGCAGATGCTGACGAACGTTCCGTCGATGCGGGTGATTCAGGGAGCCGGCATGGCGGGCGTGTACGCAATGTCGACTCGAGAAACCCCGGTGGTGCAGCGGCAGGACGGGCTTGGCGGCGGATCGTCTGTTCCATGCTGGTATCGCGTGATGCTCGACGGAGTGCTTCTGCCGGATGCTCAGCCGGACCTGAGCAACGTGCTCCCGAACCCGCACGAGATTCACGGCATTGAAGTTTTCGCGGGGCTCGCGACGATTCCGCCGCAGTACAACAATCGCATCACCGACTCGCGGGGGAACACGCGATCGAACTCGTGCGGACTAATCCTCGTCTGGACGAAATAGCACGCCGTGCCGGACACCTCTTTCGGAGAACCTTGCTAATGCGCCGACTTCTTCTCGCCGTCTGCTGCGCCGCGACGTCGCTCTCCGCACAAGAGAGCCGGAGCATGGTTGGACTTGCCGCTTGGAAGAATACCTTTCCGATTGAAACCGTGACGATTCCGTTCACGCTCGACGCGCCCGCGGTGAAAGCCTACGCGGCGGTGAAGGAGGCGTACGCGGATCTCAATCTTTCGATCGACAAGGACGATCCCACCGGAGGACTGATCGGGATTCAACTCTTCAAGGGCCAGACCTCATTTGCGGGATTCCGCATGGCGCGCCTGTTCGATTGTGGAGATGCCGCCGTTGGCGGCCCGAACGCGAACACCTACCGTCTCTCGATCGTGTTCCTCACACTCGTCGATCGCGTGGATGATGGGCACACGAAGCTTCGAATCGGCGTGGTCGCAAGCGCGGTGCAGCCCGCCGGCACGCGCGCAGAGGCGGTGCGGTGCGCCAGCAGCGGCGTCCTCGAGCAGAAGCTGGTCGACTTCGCGAACGCGCACTTGAAGTAGCGCGCCGCACCGCCAGCGCCGCTACTTCGGCGCGCCTCCGACGCCGAACAGATAGCTGAACTTCACAAAGAAATTGTCGTCCGACGGCGCGAGTGAAAAGTGAAAAGCGTCCGGCTCGGAGAGGTTTCGGCCGTATCCAACAAAGGCCACCGTTCCCGGCACCGGCTGGTAGGAAAACAGGAACGAAAGCTGCACGGCATTGCTCTGTGCCCTGGCGGCGCGAGTAAATGCACCGGAGCCGCTTTTCAAAAATATCGGAAGATTGCTCCGCGAATCGTCGCGCAGATCGTTCTGATATGCGGCGTTGTACTGGCCGATCACGCGAAAAAACACGGGCCGCGAGAGCTGATACTCGAGTGAGAGCCGCGGGATGAGCGTGCTCCCGGCCACCGTTTCATCACTGTGCCTCCAATAGATGGACGCGTTATACGAGAGCTTCGCGCGCAACTTGTCAGTCGGCCGAAAGTTGACCGCCAGCTGGGTCAGGCTGATGTCCGCAGCCGACCACTCAAAAAAGTTTTCGTCGCGACCGCCGAGCTGCAGCAGCGAAAAATCGAACTTCGAGAACTGTGGTGAGTTCACCTGCAGGATGTAATCGGTGTTCGGGATTGCATCGCCTGTGAGCGGCGTGTACGTCGTGTCGCGCGCGCCGATGTGGCCGACGTAATAATTCGCATAGAGCGTGGGGTCGAATCCGTAGCTCTCGAAATAAATTCCCGCGTACACCTTCCAGCCGCCGCGGAGCGTCGTCAGCGCCGTAAAGTGGTAGCGCCTATCCTCCGGCGCCTGGCCGCTCGTGAAATGGCGATAGACCCACGTGTCGCTGTAAGAGACGTCCGCGCCAATTGTCTCGAACAGGCCCGCCTTGGGATAGAACGTGAGGCGGTGGTCGAATGAGGCGCCCGCGGTTCCCACCCGCGAGGTGAAACCGCTGGCCGCACGAAACTCCGGATCGCTGCCGGAGAGATTGTAGTCGAGCACGAACGTGCGCCCGCCACGAATGAAGTGCGCCTGCCAGAGTGGCCCTGCCGATTCCTTCCCCGCGTCGTGGGTGACGCTCCCGGCGGCCTGCAGCTGGAGCGAGTAGATCTTCGCGAACGTGAGCCTCGCGTCAACGCTCGCGAGACGGTTGTAGTTCGCGCCCTGCTCTTTGTCGGTCAGCGCGAGCCCGAGCAGCGAACTCTGTCCGACGTCCTGTTGAAGGCGAAACACATTGTACAGCGGGTGGCCGCCGCTGAGTCCAGATCCGCTGGACTCGTCGTCGACGGCGCCGAGATATCCGATTGTTGCGTCGCCGATCTTGCCCGTGAGTTTTACGGCGCCGATCGGCGCCGCAATCCGTCGCGTGTAGATGAGATTGCCCGGCGTGCTGAATTGTTCGCGTCCATCGAGAAAGAACGGCCGTTTCTCCGGATACGAAATCGCGTTTCGCGGATCGAACACGAGCTGCGTGGCATCGGATTCGACTTCGGCAAAATCAGGCCGATACGTGCCGTTCAACGTGAGATTGTTCGTGACGCCCCAGCGCACGTTCGTGCCGAACTGCGGGCGGTCCGCACCGTAGTGCCACGCGGAGTTTGTCGCGCTCGTCGCCGAGCCGACTGCCTTCTCGGTCACGAACGGGTTGAGGTCGAACACAACCCCGCGGTCGATTTTCGTGAGTCCCTCTAGCGTTCCCGCCTGACCGAGGAACGACGCGGCAGCGATCTTCGCCGGAAACCAGCTGTCCGAGTGGCCGGAGTGCTGCACCACGCGAATGATGTTGATGCCCCAGTCCTGCGGATCCACCGACTGCAGCTTCACGCTGCGGAAGGGAATTCGCACGACCACTTCGTACCCGAACGCGGTCAGGTGCCCCTTCGATTCGTAGACGAAGTCCGCCGTCAGATCCGTCGGCGGCGGTCCCGTCTGCTGGCTCACGCCGAACGGGCAGTTCGCGCAGGACGCGCCGCGGCTCATCGAAAGTCCTTCTGTGATCGTGCCGTCTTCCTGCACGCCGAGCGGATTCACGGCGAACACCAGCGCCTGCCGTGAATTGCGAAACGGCCGCAAGATCAACTGCACGTTGTCGTCGGCGTCGATCACGTCGCGATTCGCGAGCGCCGCGTGCACCGCGCCGTGCGCCTCGAACGCGCGGATGCCGAAGTAGATCGCGGTGGGCGAGTACCAAACCAGCACCTCGGTAGAATCTTCGGCCGCAACGCCGTCCACCGGGAGATAGCCCGAAAATCCGCTGAGCTTGGCGGCCTGCTTCCAGGGCGCCGCGTCGAGCGTTCCGTCGACGGCCACTGCCGCATCGATTCGCGGAATCCTCGCCGAAAGCTTGCCAGCCCGGCCGTCGTACACGGCCGGATTTTGCGCGAAAAGCGGAACCGCGATTGCGATTGCGCAAAGGACACGAACGAGAGATCGCTGGCGCAAAGTGTTCTCACCGGCAGAGGGGGAAACGCGAGCAACATGCGGAGACTCGATCGGACAATCGCGCCCGGAAACATCCGGCGCGGGGTCCGGATGTGCAACAGATTTGCCGGTTACCCAAATCATATAATTGGCCGTTTCCCTCTGAGGTGGCGCTTCGGGGGGGCACAGGGGCCCCGTTACAAAACCGTTTCGCCGAGGGTATTGCTTGACAGCTACTTGCACATCAGGGCAAAATACCTCGTCCGGGAGGAAGTAGCTCGACGACGCCAGCTCTTAAGTAGAGATACGTACGGGCTACCCCACTATTCTTCTTTGGAGGTCCAGTGCGCAGGATTCTAATGTTAGCGACCGCGGTTGTGTTGATCGCCGCACCCCTCTCCGCGAGGGCCCAGACGCGAGAGGTGACCGGCAAGGTCACCGCTTCAGATGGAGGCCGGCCAATTGCTGACGCAATCGTCACGCAGCTCGGTCAGCCCGTCGGCGCCCGCACGAATCAGGACGGCGTCTACCGCCTCCGGATTCCGTCGGGCGACGTCACCGTTCTCGTGCGCGTCATCGGCTTCAAGCGCCAGAGCTCCCTCGTCTCGTCCGGATCGAGCACGCACGATTTCGCGCTCGACAAAGACGTCCTCGAACTCGAAGGCGTGACCGTCACCGGTCAGGCAACGACCGTTGACAAGCGCAACGCTTCGACCGCCATCGCATCCGTCTCGGCAGCCGACATCATGTCGACGCCTGCGAAATCGGTCGACGCGCAGCTGGCCGGAAAAGTCTCCGGCGTCTCGATCTCTGAGAACTCCGGCGTACCGGGCGGCGGCATGCAGGTGCAGATCCGCGGCGCCACGTCGATTCTTGGATCGGGTGATCCGCTGTTCGTCGTCGATGGCGTCATCGTTTCTGACGCATCGATCCCGTCGGGCCTCACCGCTATCGATAGGTCGGGCGGTTCGACGACGTCGAACCAGGACCAGACCGTCAACCGCATGGCCGACATCAATCCGAACGACATCGAGAGCATCGAAGTGCTCAAGTCGGCCGCAGCGAGCGCCATCTACGGCTCGCGCGCGACGAACGGCGTCGTCGTGATCACGACCAAGAAAGGAAAGGCGGGCCAGACGCGCTACAACATCACCCAGCGCCTCGGCACGCAGAACATGCTCAAGAACCTCAGCTCACGTCACTTCGGCTGCTATGTGGCCAATGCGACGTGCGACAACGACCACGCTGCGCAGCCCTGGGCTGGCGGCGCGCCGCAGGCGGACTCGATCGGCGCTGCGAACTGCACCGCCACGGGTTGCCTCTGGTTCGACTGGCAGAAGCAGCTCTATAGCGTGAGCGATCCCGCGTACGAGACGGTGTTCTCGGCTTCCGGCGGCTCGGGGAACAGCCGCTTCTACATGGGCCTGAACGACAAGCAGAGCAAAGGCATCGAGCTCAACTCGGGCGCGCGCCGCACGTCGGGCCGCCTCAACATCGACCAGACGATCGGTGACAAGCTGACCATCAGCGGCGGCATCGACGTCACGCACAACTTCATTCAGGACGGCATCGGCGGCAACGACAACACCGGCATCAGCGCGACGTACGCGCTGGGCTATGCGCCGGCGATCTACGACCTTCGCCAGAAGCAGGCGAACGGTCAGTACGTGCCGATGTACATGAACGGCTACGGCAGCGGCACCGCCAACCCGTTCGCCGTCTACACGCAGATCACGAACAACGAAGAGACGTGGCGCCAGACGGCAAACCTTCGCGTTGGCTACGCGCTCCTCGCGTCGGCAAAGCAGTCGATCCAGCTGACGTATCTCGGCGGCGTCGACCGCTTCCAGCAGCAGGGAACGATCTACTCCCCGGGCTTCCTCCAGTTCGAAGCATCTGACGGCCTTCTGGGCACGTCGGAAGTCACGAACGCGAACAGCCTCTTCTTCAACCAGAGCGCGAACCTCGTTCACACGTGGACGCCCGGCTGGCGCTGGTTCAACTCGGCGCAGACCTCGGTCGGTCTCTCGGGTGAAACGCAGTATCTCCAAACGTACCTAATCAACTCGCAGGGCCTGCTGCCGACGCGCCGCAACGTGGCACCGACCTCGACGGTCAACAACTTCGCCGAGACGATCCAGAACTTCCAGGATCAGGCGCTCTACATCAACGAGCAGATCCTGATGCTCGACGAAAAGCTGTCGATTGGCGCCGGCATCCGCGAAGATCGTTCGAGCGCGAACGGCGATCGCAAGAAGTACTACTCGTTCCCGAAATACTCGGCGAGCTATCGATTTGAGAAGCCGCTGAGCAAGTGGACGGACAAGATCGACGAAATCAAATTCCGCGGTGGATTCGGCCAGTCGGGCAATCGCCCGCCCTATGGCGTGCGCGATCTCACGGTCGCCAGCGGAAACACCATTGGCGGAGGCAGCTCGCTCATTGCGAACACGGCCGTCGGCAACGCGTCGATCAAGCCGGAAACAATGAACGAGCTGGAATTCGGCATCGACGCATCGCTCTGGAACCAGCGCGTCGGCCTCGAGGCGACGCACTACGAGCGAGTGATCAAGGACCTGTTGCTCCAGTATCCGCTGCCGCCGAGCTCCGGCCTCGCTAACCAGACGATCAACGGCGGTCAGATCTCGACGCGCGGATTCGAAGGCTCGATCACGTTCGCGGTCATCAGCAAGCGTGATCTTGAGTGGACGTTCAAGACCACGTTCCAGGCCAACATTCAGAACGTCGACAAGCTCCCGGTGCCGAGTTTCAACGCGCCGAACTCGTTCGGCGTGAGCTATGGGCGTAACCGCATCGTGCAGGGTGCGCGTCCGACGCTCATCTGGGGCAACGCCAACCTGTCGTGCCTCGTGACCGCTACGGTCACCACGGGCGCTGACGGCAAGCCGTGCCATTATCTCGATATCGGTGGCAAGGCCGCGTATTTGGCCGCATTCCCGGGCGCTTCGGTCGTCACGCGCGACACGATTCTCGCCGACGCCAACCCGCGTCAGACCACGCAGTTCAACAACACGATTCGCTGGAAGAACTTTACGCTGACCGCCCTTCTCGACTGGCGCAACGGCGGCTACACGTCCGACATGACGCAGAACCTTTGGGACGAAGGCGGCAACGCGCGTGACTACAATGCGCCGTCGCCGGTTGCTGGAACGCCGCTCGGCGTGTGGCGGTACGCCTCGTTCGCCGGTGGCGACATCCGCCCGTACATCTCGGATGGCACGGACCTCAAGCTGCGTGAAATCACGATCACCTTCACGGCACCGAAGGCGTGGGCCGATCTGGCGAAGGCGCGCGAAATGCGCTTCAGCCTCCAGGGCCGCAACCTGGCCATGCTGACGAAGTACTGGAGCTACGACCCAGAGTTCAACAACTTCGGCTCGCAGAACTACAACCGCTTCATCGACCTCGGACCGTATCCGTCGTCGCGTCAGTTCTTCTTCAGCATTGACTTGGGGTACTAGACCATGCCAATCACTTCAAAGAATTACTCAATGCGTAAGCGCATTATTCTCACGGTGCTCGCGGGGGCTTCGCTCACCGCGTGCTCTGACAAACCGCTGCAGCTTGTCAATCCGAACTCGGCGACGATCACCGGCACTGCCGGCGATCCCGCCGCGTTGCAGCTGACGGCCACCGGACTCCTGTCCGATTTCAGAAACGCGCGCGCGATCACTGGCGTCGGGCGACTGGGACGTGAGACCTACATTTTCACGCCGCAGGAAGGCCGTAATACCACGAACTATCTGATTGGTATCACGGTTGGCACGAAGCAGGAGCTGGATCCCGCCGGCTTCGTCACGGCCACGTGGAACTACGGCTCGCTGCGCAACATTTACAACTTCAAGAACGCCGCCGCGACGAACGCCACGCTGACCGCCGCGCAAAAGGCCGCCACACTGGGCTACGCGCAGACGTTTGAAGCGTCGGAGCTCCTCGGCATCATCATGACGTCCGACTCGCTGGGCTTGATCACACAGATCCTGGACGACCCGACGCAGCCAGCGCCGTTCGTCTCCCGAGATTCGGCGTACAAGTACATCATCAACACATACGACGCGGCCAGAGCGAATCTGGCGGCGGGCGGCGCCGCGTTCCCGTTCACGCTCCACTCCGGGTTTGCGGGCTTCAACACGCCGGCGACGTTGGCTCAGTTTGCCGCCGCAATGGAAGCTCGGGCGTCGGCTCATTACGCAACCTTGGGCGGTGGCGCAGCGTATTGGGCGAAGGCCCAGACCGCGCTCGCGGCATCGTTCCTCAACACGAACGCGGCGACGGCGGCAGCGATGAACGTGGGCGTGTACCACGTCTATTCGGCGGCGACCGGCGACGCACTCAACGGCCTTGACCCGGTCACGAACACGGTGCTCTACGGTCACATGTCGTACCTGACCGATGCGCAGAACAAAGCCGACGGCACGCAGGACAATCGCGTGCTGACCAAGATCAAGCTCGGTCTTCCGTCGAGACAGGGCCCGGTGACGTCAGCCGGACCGACGAGCGCCTCGTCGACCATCGGCTTCAACGTCTATCCGACGTCGGCGACGCCGGTGCCGGTGATTCGAAACGAAGAGCTGATCCTCCTGAACGCGGAGGCGAAGCTCGCAACCGGTGACGCAGCCGGCGCGATCGCGGCGATCAACACTACTCGCGCAGTTTCCGGTGGGCTGGCGCAGTCGGCGCTTACGCCGGCCTCCACGGCAAGCTCGATTCTCGATCAGATCCTGTATGAAAAGCGCTACTCGCTCATGCTAGAGGGGCTGCGCTGGGCGGACATGCGCCGGTACGGAAGGCTGAACCAGCTTCCGCTCGACGTGACGTCCGGTGCGAACAAGAACTTCGTCGCCATCGTGGCGCCGATTCCGCAGAACGAGTGCCTCACCCGCACGAAACTCAGCGGTGCATACCTCGGACCAAACGGACAGAACAACTGCGCGCCGTAAGTTCCGGCGTGTAGGCATGAAGTAAGCGTTCAGAAGTGAGAGCCGCGAGTCGCCGAAATCGGGCGGCTCGCGGCTCTCGCATTAACACTAGGACCAAGATGCACTTAGGTTGTGGTATGCTCGCGAATCGACTCCGAATCCTGCTAGTTCTTGCCGCGCTCGTCGCGCGGCCGCCCCTTTCCGCGCAACAGATCAGGCGCACGCTGCCGGGGAGCCGTGATACGTCGGCCGCGCCGCGCGTTCCCGGGTTCGACAGCTCTGCGGTTCGCCGCCCGACCGGGCCCGTTGGCGTCATCGATGGATTGGTCACAGACTCGACACTCGCGCCCCTGCGCAGTGCGTATGTCTCGATCATGCGCACGTCACTGAGCGTCGTCACCGGAGCCAGCGGACACTTTCGCATCACCGACATCCCGGTCGGTCAGTACATCGTCATCGTAAAGCGGGCCGGATTCCATCCAGCGTCGCAGGTCCTCCAGGTCTCGGCGCGGGACACACTGCGCCTCTCCTACACGCTCGGCGTGGTTGCGGCGAACGAACTCACGCCGATCGTCATCACCGAGCGAGTCAACAACTTTTCGCCGCGCATGAAAGAGTTCGAAGCCCGCAGAAAGCAGGGCGTAGGGGAATTCATGACGGAAGAGCAGATCAACAAGCACAATCCCGGCTTCCCGACGGAACTGCTGCGCCTGTTCAGCAGCATCAGTGTGCAGCCCACGAGCGGCGGAGGCGGCGAGTACATCTACTATCCTGTCAGCGCGCGCGCGACCGGCGGTATGACGCCGACCGGCGAGGCTACGTGCTTCATGACGGTCTTCGTGGACAACGTGCCGATGCCGGCTCCGTTCAATCTCGATCTGCTTCCCTCGCCACGCGAAATGGCGGGGATCGAAGTGTACGCCGGCAGTGCGACGATGCCGATCCAGTATGCGTCGCTGAATCGCAGTTGCGGCGTCATCCTGGTCTGGACCAAGGACGGATTCAACAACGGCAAATCCAAACCGTAAATAATCAAGACGCCTCGCCCGCCGAGGCATGTTGGTCGATCAAGGCGGGACGCTTGTAACCCCACCCCTGCCGGAGCAATGACATGAAGCGCGTCGTCAGCACATTATTCCTCGCCGCCGCGGGCGTCATCCTTGCCGCGAGCCCATCCTCAGCGCAGCGCGAAGGTCCCGCGAATCAGGACAGTCTGCGCGCCAGACGCTGGGAAATCGAAAACGAACTCGCGTCCGTCGCCGTGATCGATCGCAAAGTGATGATCAAGATGCGCGACGGTGTTCACATTCCCGCCGACATCTACCGGCCGAAAGACGCATCGAAGAAAGTCGCCACGATCTGGGTGCGCACGCCTTACAACTTCAACTATTGGGACATCGCCCTCGGCGCGCCGCGCGACATGACCGCGGCGCTCACCGCCGTGAAACGCGGCTACGCATATGTAGACATGCAGGAACGCGGGCATTTCTTCGCCGAGGGGAATTACGATATTCTCGGCCCGCCGATCTCCGATGGCGATGACGAAGTGAACTACATGACCCGTCAGCCCTGGTCGAACGGAAAAGTTGGCACGACCGGCTGCTCGTCTACAGCGGAGTGGCAGGGCGCCGTGGTGGCGCTGAACAATCCCGGCTACGCGGCATTCAATGTGCAGGGATTCGGCGCGGGAGTAGGTCGCGTTGGGCAGTATTACGAGCAGGGCAACTGGTATCGCGGCGGCGCGGTGCAAATGCTGTTCATTGATTGGCTCGAGGGCGAACAGAATCAGGTTCGCCCGATGTTTCCGCCGGGAACGTCGCAGGCCGATCTGATTCGCGCGTCGAAGTCATTTGATCTTGCGCAGCACAATCCGCCGGTCGACTGGGCAAAGGCGTTTTGGGTGCTCCCCGAAACCGAGCTGATCAACGCTCACGGCGGGCCGCACGGAATTTTCGCCGACTCAATGCCCGTTGCGACGGGCGGAGCGATGATCAAGCGCGCGCCGAACGATCCCGCTTGGTACCGCGGGGGACTCTATCACGACAACATGAGAATCAATGTCCCCGGATTGTGGTTCATGTCCTGGTACGATGTGTCGGTCGGGCCGAATCTCGAGATGTACAACCTCGTGAGAAAGACGGCGAAGGGCGCGGCCGCAGATCAGCAGTGGGCGATCATCGCGCCGACGGCGCACTGCAGCTACACGCGCGCCACGGAGCACACGATCGTCGGCGAGCGCGACATGGGCGATGCGCGCTTCAACAACATGGCCTCCGGCTATCAGGACATCATGTACGAGTTCTTCGATCGCTTTCTGCAGGGGAAGAACAATGGCGTGATGGACACCCTGCCCAAGGTCCACTACTACACGATGGGCTTGAACAAGTGGCAGACGAGTTCCAGCTGGCCGCCAAAGGGCGCGACGACGCAGACGTTTTATCTCTCGAGCGGCGGCAAGGCGAACACGCTGAACGGTGATGGCGTGCTCACTGCGAACGCTCCGCCGACGGACAAACCCGATGGCTTCACGTACGACCCGATGCACCCGGTGATGTCGCACGGCGGCAACGTGTGCTGCCAGGGCAACGCCGTCGGCGCCGGCGCGATGAATCAGAAGACGCAGGAAGAAGATCCGAACATTCTGGTGTATCAAACGGAGCCGTTCAAAGTCGGCACGGAAGTTTCGGGGCCGATCTCGCCCACGCTATTCGTGGGATCCGACGCGAAAGACACGGATTTTACAGTGAAAATTCTGGACGTCGCGCCCGACGGCACCGCGTACAATCTCGACGAATCCATCCAGCGCATGCGCTATCGCAACGGATACGACAAACCGCTCGCGTGGATGGAGAAGGGACAGGTCTACAAGGTCACCCTCCAGCCGCTCAACACGAGCAACTATTTCGCGGCGGGCCACCGGCTGCGCATCGAGGTCACGAGCAGCAACTTCCCACGCTTCGACCGCAATCTGAACACGGGCGGCAACAACTACGACGAAACCAAGGGTGTGGTCGCGCACAACGCGGTGCACCACTCGGCGCAGTATCCTTCGACGCTGACCATTACGACAGTCAACAAGGTGGTTCCGTGAAGCGAGTGATCGTCGCTCTCTTGCTGACGGGGTGCGCGAGCGCCCCGCCGGCAACGAGGCCCAGCAACGCCGTCATCACCGGTCGCTTTCCGTACGTCGAGGCCGACGTGCACTTTATGACCGGCATGATCGCGCACCATTCGCAGGCGGTGGTCATGGCCGGCTGGGCCGCCACGCACAACGCGAGTCCGTCGCTGAAGGCGCTTTGCGAGCGGATCGTGGTGGGGCAGGGTGACGAGATCAATCTCATGAGTACGTGGCTTGCGGATAGGCACCAGCCTGTGCCGGATCCGAAGGCCATGCGCATGCACATGAAGATGAACGGCATGGAGATGGACATGCTCATGCCGGGGATGCTGACCGACGAGGAAATGGCCGCCCTCGACAAATCTCGCGCAGTGGAGTTCGACAGGCTCTTTTTGATCGGCATGATCAAGCACCACGGCGGCGCGATCGAAATGGTAAATGAGCTGCTGGCCGCGCAGGGAGCAGCGCAGGACGAAGTCGTTTTCAAATTCTCAACCGATGTGTTTATCGATCAAACCACCGAGATCGAACGCATGACGAAGATGCTCAACTCTATCCAGGGACCCCCACGATGAACGCGGAAAGAAAACTGATCACACTGCTGGTGCTGCTCGCCGTTGCGGCGTGCACGAATTCCTCGATGTCCGGCGCCGGCGGCGGCCCGGCACCCGCAGCGACGATGTCGACTGCGGCGCCGAGCCCGGATCCGCGCGTGGGCCTGCGCGCGGGCACAATGCAGCTCGTTCCCGGAGACTCGCTGCGGCAGACGGTGAAGGATCATGCGGCCGAGGCGAGCTGGAACATGAAGCTCGTATCGAACACGCCTGCGACGTCGAAATTCCTTGGCGTGACGAACTCCGACCTCGCCTTCCAGGGCAAGTACGCCATTCAGGGCAACTACGACGGCTACCAAGTGTGGGATATCTCGAACGTGTCCAAACCCACAATCGCGACGTTCTTCTATTGCCCCGCGTCGCAGAGTGATGTGTCGGTCTATAAGAACAACCTTCTCTTTGTGTCATCGGAGTCCGGCACCGGACGTCTCGACTGCGGCGCTCAGGGCGTTCCGGATTCGGTGAGCAAGGAGCGCATCCGCGGCATTCGTCTGTTCGACGCCACCGACATGGCGCATCCGAAGTACGTCGGCAACGTGCAGACGTGCCGTGGATCGCACACGCACACGGTGGTCGACGATCTCCAGGATGACAAGAACGTCTACATTTTCATCTCGGGAAACGCGGCCGTTCGCTCGCCGCGCGAAATGGCCGGATGCTCGGCGCTCGCGCCTGAAGAGGACCCGAACGCCGAGGCGTTCCGCATTGAAGTCATTCAGGTCCCCATCGCGCATCCGGAGCAGGCGCACGTGGTGAGCAAGCCCGCGATT
>JANYIJ010000221.1 GCA_025362095.1 Gemmatimonadota bacterium
GCCATCGCCGACGCGGGACCCGGGCGTAGTGCTGGCCCCTGCCGACTCGTGCTGGCCCCTCGCCTCTATATTCTCTCCGCTCACCCCTGGCCCTCGCCCCTTGAGACTGATCTCCCATCTTCCAGTGCGCGCACGCCCCACGTACTCTCTCACCGTTAAAAACGGAAGCCCCATCCGAAGATGGAGCTTCCGCCAAAGGAGAACGAAGGGGAGTTTTTGAAGCCCTGTCGAATGTATGAGGCCCTCACCCTGCCTTCCGCCTTCCCGCCGTGCGGGCATGACGTCAACAAAGCATATCGGACCCACTCGGAGGACTTATCGGCTCAAAAAGTAGGCCCCCTTCGTTCCTGCTGAAAAAAAGTTAGGTTGGGGGACATCGAGCGTCAATCAGGAAGCACGCAGAACTCGTAACGGGACGGCGACATGGATCTTGGAATCATTGCGGCAGTTGCGATGCTCGTGGTGTGGGCGGTGGCGACATTCAAATTCGAGGCGCCGGGCTATATCCACTTACTGCTTACCGCCGGAGTATTTCTTCTAATTTGGCGGATCGTCGTGCGGGGTTCGCCGAAAAAAGGCTAAATCTCCCAGTTGGACAGTGCGATACCGAATTTGGGCGGACGCTCTTCATATCCGCCCAGCACCATCCGCAAATCGGTCCAGCGCACGCGCGCGCCGAGCGAGAGCAGCCGCGCATGGAGCGACGAATAATCTCCCTGCAGCCTGATTGCGACACGCGCAGTCGCCGACCGGCGCGCGAGATCGGCGAGCTGGACGAGTAGCAATTCAAACGACGACTCGTCGCGCACGACGGTCTTCAGCACGCGCAACTCCTCGCGCGTGCGCCCCTCCACCAGCGGCACGGAGTGGCAAAGCGCGAAGCCTGTCAGGCGATCGTTCTCGTAGAGCAGCAGCGTGTCGCCGAGTGAAAGCTCTTGCGTCAGTTCGATCTCGCGCGTGTAGTCGAATCCCGGCAGCGTCTCGTGCACGAGCGCCGCGCATTCACGAATCGCGTCGTCGCGCGAGGTCGATCGCAGCGACGACAGTAGGCGCGGCGCGCGCGGCGATGTGACCGCGTCGACCGTCAGCGTCACCGTCAGCCGCGCCGGCACGAATCCGAGTCCCGAGTAGAAACCGATGTTGTCCATCGTGCGTGGCATCGTCTCGAGCCCGATCACGCTGCAGCCCGACCGCTTGAGCAGGTCGATTCCGGCGTTGACTATGATCTTGCCCTGCCCCGCGCCCTGACAATCGTCGCGTACGGCGAGCGGTCCCATCCATCCTTCGACGCCGGAGCGATGCGCGATGTTGAACGCTGCGATCACTCCCCGCGCGTCGCGCCACATCATCGCCCCTTCGCCGGCGTCGGCCACCGCGTAGTGCCAGATCGCCGGATTCAGCGGCGGCACGCGCACCCCCACCAATCCGTCCCGCCGGTAGCGCTCGGTGAACGTCTCGCTGAACAGCACGTTCAGCGGACCAATGTCGCCGCGCCCGATCGTAAACGGCCCCTCGAGGCGCAGCGCAGACGGGATGTCGGCGCGCGCGACCATCAGCGCTCCTCCGCGGAACCGACCGCGGCGACTGCCGATTCGAGCGCGACCGCCCGCGCGGACGCCCCGCGCCGCACCACTGCCGCGCCGGTATTCTCATCGTACTGCACCTCCAGCACCTGATCGAGCCCGTCGCGGACGCTCTCGATGTGCGTGATGAGAATCACCTGCTCGAACCGGTCCTGCAGCCCGCGCAAAAGCTCCACCACATGATGACGCCGCGTTGCATCGAGCGAACCAAATATCTCGTCGAGCACCAGCAGCGAGAACGACTGACCGGCGCGCTCCGCGATCATCTGTGAGATCGCGAGCCGCAGCACGAGATTCGCCATGTCCTCCTCGCCGCCCGAGATCACCGGCTTCGGCACGCCCTCCTCCAGCACCACGATCCGGTATTTGTCGTCGAGCTCGAGCTCGGTGTACCGCGCGTCGGTCAGCTCGGTGAGAAATGCGCTCGCGAGCTCGGAGAGTTCGGGGCGCATGGCGAAGTTCAGATCCGTGCGCAGGTCGCTGTACGCGCGGTGCAGTTCGTCATGCAGCTTCTTCTCGTTCTCCAGCGCATCGAGCTTCGTCTCCGTACGCTCGAGTTCCTTCTGAGCAGCGAGCGCGCGATCGAGCGCGGCGCGCGCGAGCGCCGTGTCACTGTTGGCATTCATCGAGGCCAGCGTCGCCGCGTGGAGCTGGGCGGCTGCGTCGGCGTGCCGGTCGCGCAGCATCACGAACTCCTCCTCGGAAAGCGCGAGCGCGGTACGGCGCCGCAGCAGCTCGTCACGGCGTCCGGTGACCGCGGCGATACTGCGCGCGACACTCTCCTGCTCGCGCCGCAGCGCGGGCTCGCGCTCAACCTGAGTGTTCAAACGGTTCGCCTGGGTGTTCAGCGCCGCGAGCCGCTCGAACTCCTCCTCGAGCGAGGTGTGCCGTGATCGATCGTAGCCGCCCGGAATTTCGCCGAGCTCTTTCACGAGAGCGTCGTGGCGCTGCTCCTTGGAGGTCAGTTCACGCCCGACCTGTTCGAGCTGCTGCACGCTCATCTGCACGCGCGCGAGTCTGCGCTCGAGCGCACCGACGTCCTGCTGCAGCTTGCGGCGCTGTTCGTCGAGCGCCGTGACGTCCTCGGGCATCGCCTCAAGCTGCTCGAGCCGCGACTTGAAGTACGAACCATCTGCGCTCACCGTCTCGAGCTGGTTGTCGAGAAGATCGAGCACCTTGTGCTTGTGATCGCCCAGCGGGCGCTGACAGGTGGGGCACGTTCCCTCGTCGCCGAGCGCGACGAGTTTGTCGCGCTGGTCGCGCAAATCTGCGTACTGCGCGCGAAGCGCGTTGCGCCGCGTCTCCGCCTCCTGCCGGTCGCGCACCCACTCCGTGCGCCGCAGCTCGAGCCTCCCCTGCGCTTCGTCGTGCGCGCGACGCCGTGCCTCAAGTTCGACCGTGACCTGCTCCTCGACCGCGGGGGCCGTCTGCACTTGCGTCCGCTGCTCGCGGAGTTCGGCGAGCTCGGCGGCAAGCGCGCGCTCCTGCTCCAGCAGCGCCTGCCGGCGTCCGTCGTGCACGGCAAGGTCGCGCATCCTCCCGAGTTCGTTGCCGAGCTCGTGGAACGGCGCGAGCTCCGCCGCGAGCGGCAGGAGCGCTTCGCGCGCGGCCGACACGTGCTGCAGCTCCGCGGTGATGCGCTCCACATTGCGCTGAAGCCCCTGCAGCTCGCTCTGGGCCACGCGAAGATCGCCTTCGAGCTGTTGCGATTCGTCGCGCTGCCGCTGCGCGTCCGTCCAGCGAGGCGCGAGCGAGTCGATGAGCGTCTGGAGATTCGTCCGCTCGACTTCCACGTTCGCAAGCCGCGAGGTGGTATCGCCGAGGCGCGCGTCAGCGTCGCCGATTTGCGACGCGACGACCGCCGCGTCGGGCATCCCGCTGCGCATGCCCGTGATCTCGCTGCGCAGTTCGCGGCGACGAACATCCGAGAGTTCCTGCGCGCTGCGGAGCTTCTCGTAGCCGAGGACGCGAGAGAGAAACTGTGCGCGCTCCGTCGCGCTCAGGATCGCCATGACGGCCAGCTCTTTCTGGCCGGTGAAATACGTGTTGAAGAATTCCGAGCGCGACATTCCGAGACGGCGCTGCAAGAGCTCGCCCACGGTCGTGGCGGAATTCGCGATCGGCTGTTGGCCGCCGTCGAGGTACAGTTCCGCCATCGTGAGCCCGCGCACCACGCCGTATCGATGGCCGCCGAGCTCGAAGTCGAGCTCGACGCGCACCGAAGCGCGCGGCGCGGCGCGTGAGAACCGGATCGAGTCTTTCCCGCCCCGCGCCGTGTCGCCCCCGTAGAGCGCCCACGCGATCGCCTCGAGGATCGTCGACTTTCCCGCGCCATTGGGGCCGATGATGCCCGTCAAACCGGAATCGAATTCGATTTCAGTGTCCGCGTGCTGGCGGAAGTTGAGGAGGCGAAGACGATTGAGCCTCACGTCTCCTCCACCGACGCGGTCAGATCGCGCACCGGGCTCGCCTGCTCGGCCTCGCGCAGATAGTGCGCGCCGAGCTCGACCAGACGGTCGCGATCGATATCCGATGTGAGCACCCGATTCCGCAGGCTCTCGCGCAGCATGTCGGCGAGCGACGGCCGCCGGCCCGGACTGCCGCTGGCGAATGTGCGCAGCACTTCGGGACGCCGCGTGTCGAGTTGGAAATTCAGCGCGCGGCGCTGGAACTCGCGGAGCGTTTTGTGGTCGAGCTCGCGGGCGATGTGGCGCGGCACGTCGCGCGCGACGAGCCGCACAACCTTGCCGTCGATTCCGCCCGGCGCGCGCGACACCGCGGCGGCGATCCCAGCGTCGAGGTCGGCGGCGGAGAGCCCGCGTCCCGCGATCGGCGGCAGGTCGAGAAACTCCCGCGTGACCGGGAGCGGATGGAACGTCTGCTTTCCGCTCTCGAGATCGCGCTCGATCATTCCTTTGCCGGGCAGTTTCTGCGTGCGCTGTTCCTCGATTTCGCCCCACACGTTCGAACTCGTGTAGTCGAGTGCGCCGCTGTAGTACGCCTTGGGTCCGACCTGCTTCCAGACGTGATAGTCGCCGAGCGCGACGTAGTCCCACGCAGGGGAACGAAGCTCGGCGGCCGGAATCCGCAGCGCGGAGCGATCGGTGTGCGTCGCGAACGCTGGCATCGCGCCCTCGACCTCGCCATGCATCACGAGCACGTTCAGTCTCGCCAAGGGATCCGGCTCGAGCGACACGCTGCCCGGCGGAAGATCGGGCACGGCGAGAATCGACAGTTCGCGCTCGGGAAAAGAGAGCCGCTTGGGCTCGCTGTCGACGACGTGAATTCCAAGCGGCACAAAGAGGCGGAGAATGCACAGCGTCTCGCTCGACCGCGGCATGTCATGGTTTCCAGCGACGACGACGACGATCGCGTCCGGCAGCTCGCGCATGAGCCGCGAGAACTGCGCAAACGCATGGAGAATCGCGGGATTCGTGGGCCGAACGGTGTGGAACACATCACCCGCAATGAGCAGCAGGTCAGGCTTCAGCTCGATGATGCGATCGATCGCGCGCGTGAACGACTGCGCGACGTCCCACTCCCGCTGATTGATGCCGGTGGGAGTGGTGCGCTGGAACTGCCGGAAGCCGAGATGGAGATCGGAGAGGTGGAGGAGGCGCACAGGTGAAATCTACGGCGTGCTCCGGAGGGCTGTCAGAGGGGCAACAACGAAAATGCGGGGTGCGGAGGAGGAATGCGGGATGCGGGGCAAGAGTCGAGTGGAGAGTCAGGATGCGGGGCAAGAGTCGAGTGGAGAGTTTGCATTCGGGATACCTTTGGCGGATGCCAGTCCGCCGGATTGCCTTCATGATTCTCGCCGCGTTTTTTGTTTTCGCGGCGGGAGTGCAGGCGCAGGACGGGAGAATGCTCACCGGCGTCGTGGTGTCCAAGGCGAGCCAGGCTCCACTCGGCCACTCGATGGTCACCCTCACTCCCATCAGCCGCCAAACCTTTACCGACGATGCCGGCCGGTTCGTGTTTCAGGGCGTCGCACCCGGCAGCTACCGCCTGCGCGCCACCCACCTCGGCTTCGCTCCAGTCGAGATTCTGCTCGTGATCCCGCGCGACACCGCGACGACGCGCGTGCGCGTCGAGCTCGACCAGGTGCAGGTCAAGCTCGCAACGGTTCAGGTAATGGCCGACGCGCCGTGCGTCGCACCCGGCGCGCCGGATCCAGCGAAGAACCGCGAGTTCGCCGTGATCTTTCAGCAGCTCGAGCAGAACGCGCAGCAGTACCGGCTGCTCGCAGACTCGTTTCCGTACGCGTATCACGAGGAACGGACAAACTTTTCCGTGCGCGGCGACAGTGTGATCGAGTCGATACACGCGGACACTGTGCTGCTGCGCAGCGACAAGCCCGGCTGGACATATCGCCCGGGCCGCGTCGTTTCCACGGATTTCATCACACGTCAGCGCTCGATGCACCTGCCCACGCTCAGCGATTTCGCGGGCGACGAATTCGTCAAGGCACACTGCTTCCGGTTTGGCGGCGAAGAGAAAACAGCTGAGGGCGCCGCCGTTCGAATCGATTTCCGCGCGGCCGCGAAGATCGCCGCATCCGATGTGAACGGCACGATTCTCCTCGACGCCGCCACGTACCAGATTCGCCGCGCCGAGCTGCACCTCTCACCCGTTCCCGCCGCGCTGCGCAAAGTGGCCGCGGTGAACGTCACGACACTCTTCCGCGAAATCGAACCGTCAGTGCTCGTGTTTTCCGAGGTGCACGGAGTGAGCACGATGATCCCGTCGAAGAATCTGCTCGATCACATCGTCGCGATCGAGGATCACGTGCTGCTCGACTTCGGATTTCTGCGCGTCGACCCGAGGCGCGGCACTCAAAAACCGTAGGGATCGTCCGTCGGCGATTTCTTGAGCGGCTGGCGCGGCCGCGCGTCGGCGGGCTCGGCGCGAACGCGGCGCTTGAGCTGCCCGCGGAAATACGCCTTCACATCGTCCGGCCTCGTCTGCACCGTCCGGTTGCGCGCGCGAAGCACCTCGTCCTCCTCTGCGAGCGCGATCGACTCCTTCACCCACTCGAGCGTGATCGAGCGGTCGAGCGAACGCAGCGCGCGCGTCACGGCTTCGTCCAGCGTCTGCTCTGCGGCCTGCGGAAATCGCTCGACGCCTTCCCTGCCCGAGAGCACGGCCGGCCGCGGAAAGCGAACGAACACCGGCTGCGAGAAATGCGGATGGCGCACCATCAGCTGGCCCTTCTCGAGCGTGGAGAGTTTCGTGCGCGTCGCCGGCGAAAGCGTGGCATAGCCCGGCGTCGCCAACTCGTCGGGATCCATGCGGCCGAACAGGGCGGTGCCGCTGTTCCCCACCACGCGGCGATGCACCTGCGACCGGAACTGCTGCGCCGCGAAGAGCACGAGACCGAGGTACCGGCCGCGTTCGGCGATGTCGAGTAGCATGGCGCGCACGTATGTATCGGGGCCGTCGCTCGGCGCGTACTTGTTGAGCTCATCGACGAACACGATGACATGCTCGACGCCGAGACTGCGCTTCTCGAGGTGTTCGCGCAACGTTGAAACGATCCGCGAGAAAATCAAATCCTGCGCGTCGGCCTCGACGTTGGCGACGTCCACCACGTAAATCGCGCGATCGCGGAACTCGCCGAACGGCAGATCGCTGACCGTGCCGTCATCGGTCACGAGTCCGCGGCAACGCGTGGAAATATTCGTGAGGCGGTTGCGCACTTTGCGAATAGTCGCGACGTGATGCGTGCGCCACGACTCGGCGTTCTGCTTTTCCATTCCGGTGAGCAGATCGCGGAACCAGCGTTCCAGTTCGCCGAACGACTGCACGGTGTGCGCAGTGCTCAGGTACTTCGGATCTTCAAACGTCTGGTCGACGACGCGTTCCTTGATGAAATCGATAAGCGCGTCGGCCTTCGCGTCGACGTCGTCCTTGTTGAGCAGCACCTCCGCGTACTGCAGCACCTCGCGCAGGCCCCAGGTGAGCGGCTTCACGTTATGCGCGAGCGCCTCGTTCGAGCGCAGCGTGTTCAGCGCGTAGCCCTTGGCAGTGTACGGCGCGTAGTACTCGACATCTTTGAACGGTTCGGCGGGAACGCCGAGGCGGTCATACAGCGCGCGGTCGGCGTCGTCGAGCTTCGCGGCCGGCTGATCGAGAAAACAGAGATCGGGTCCCTTCACGTTGAAACAGACGGCTGCGACGCGCCCCTTCTTCTCCGGGAAATGCGCGAAGATCGACGCAAGCAGCCACTCCACGGCGCTCGTTTTCGTCGCGAGGCCGGATACGCCGCTGATGTTGAGGTGCGCCGCCTCGGGGCCGAGGAGAAAATCCGCGTCGAGCCATACCGGAGATGACGTCGCGCCGGAGCGATACATGCCCACCGGAATGCCGGTGCTTGCGCCGGGCGCGAGATACGCATCCATGCGCAGCGCGACGGCAACGTCTTCATCGCTTGCGAGGTGCACGGTTCCCATCGCGACGGGCTGCAGCGGCTCCTCCGGCACGTGGCGCAGCACCGCCGCCGAGTAGAGCCGGATTTCAGTTCGCTTGGTGGGCGCCCCGGCTTCGCCGCCGGGTGCGCCATCGTAACCGAGCACTTCGTGGAGCGGCGTCTCGACGTCGGTGTAGCCGAATCCCTCGACGACCACGCCGTAGACCACGGGCAGCGCGCCATTCACCGGCTGCGCGGACTCGACGCGCACGATGGTTCCAATTCCAACCGGCGAATCGAGCGCGGTCCAGAAATGGAATTCGTGCGGTGTGTTGGGTTTGCGCTCTGTGGCTACTACGCGGCCTAGAATTGACAAGACGGCAGAGGGCAGAAGACGGACGGCAGCTGGGACGGCGGACGGCAGGCGGCGGCTATAAAGTTACTGCCGTCCGCAGTCCGCCGTCTGCCATCTCAAAGATGCGCTCGCAAGTATTCCTCGCAGTCGCGAATCCCGTACGCCATCGTGCTCCAGCGCTTGTCGGGAAGCGAGACCGGTGCGCGCTCGGCGAGGACCCAGCGAGAAACTTGATCGGCGCGGTCTGCGCTCCACGAGTCGCGCGCGATCTCGACGCGCACGAGACCGAAGAGCGGATCCCGGCCCCGCGGATCGCGCAGGCGGAGATACCAGCTTGCCACCGTGGTGCGGTGCTTCGGCCGGATTTCGAACGAGGCGGTGCGCATCCCCACCGCGAGCGCGGTGATGACGCCGAGCGATTCAGGAGTCGCGTAGAGTGTGCGATGCGATTTCACGACGCCGACGGCAAGTTCGCTCTGCGACGCGTTGCGCGCACCCGATATCCCACCATCGACGAACAGCGGTTCCGCTTCGGAACTGCACCACGCCTCGGCCAGCTCGACTTCGAGCCGCTCGCGATTGCGCTGCACGGCATTGCGCGCGAGCGCGAGCAGCTCCATCGGGTGCCGCGCCTCGGGCGGATCGCCGCGCTCGAGCGTGTCGACGAGTTCAATGCCTCCCGTTCTCAGCCAGGCGACCGCGCTCTCGCCGATGATCGCGAAGGGCGCGTAGAACGCGTGCAGGATTTTCGGTGAGCCGGGCCACGCGTGCAGCACGCGATCGGCGCGACGCCTGATGACGGCGGCGACTGTACCGCCGACGATCGGCACGCCGTTGCGGCCGTTGTACTCGGTATGGCTCGACTGAATGCCGTCGAGGAACGCGCCGAATTTTACCGTGGGCTCGCCGACGGCGCGGACGGCGGGTGCGGCGCTCTCGAGCGGCACCGGTGCGTCGAGCCGCGGCGGCGTCGCGTCGGCTGGTGTCAGTTCGAGCGCGGGACCGGCCGACGAGACGATTATCAGCCCGGATTCGTCACGTAAAACCGGAGCATTTCGGAGCGCGCGAAGTGCCTCGCGGATGCTTGTTCCTCTCTCGGCAAAACCGTACGTTGAAGTCATGCGCTCCCACACACGCAAGAAAAAACTTCCACTCGTCATCGCTGCCGTCATACTACTCTCGGCGACGGCGTGCGAGAAGTCGAAACCGGCGACAAATCCGGCTGACGAGATCGTGCCGGCCGGTGTTCCCGCGCTCGATCTCGCCGCGAAGCCGACGATTCTCTTTCAGCTGTTCGGCGAGCGCGAGAGCCCGCACATGATTCCGCTCGCGGCCGTCGTGAACGGCGTGATCAAGCCGATCGGCCTGACTGCGAGCGGGTGGAAGCAGCTCGACGCGCAGTACATGGCGGCGGGCACGAAGTATCCGTTCTATGTGGAGGGCGGCGATCCCGGCGAGTTGACCATCGCGCGCGACACCACGTACTCACTCCCCGGGTGCAGCGCGGTAAAGCCCATGGCCGTCGTCCAGCTGGCGTTCAAGACGCCGCGCGCGGATCCGACCGTCGAGTTCCTCGCGTCGAGCGGGACGGTCGCGCCGCCGCACCCGGAGAGCGGCAAGATGATGACTTCCGCGGACATCGCGAAGCTCGCCCGCGCGCTCGGACACGAAGCCGGCAAGCGCGCGAATCTCACCGCGGCGGAACTGGACTCAATCGATTTTCATGCCCGGATGATTCCGACCGGCGCATCGAAGGCGCCGACGCTGCTGATTTCGTTCATCGATCCGAATTCCGGCAACGGCAAGAGCGGTCCGTGGACCGGTCACGTGTTCGCGCTCGCGGACAGCGGCTCGAAGGGATACGAAGCGACGTATGTGCACGCGGTGAAGGGCGACTCGAAATCCGTGGAGTTCCAGCGGCTGGTGAATCACGTGGATTTCGACGGCGACGGCGCGGACGAGATCATCGTGGAGGCGTGGAAATATGCGTCGGACAATGATCTGGTGGTGCTGAGTTTCAAGGCGGGGCGGTGGCAGGAAGTCTTTAGGGTCAAACAAGATTGGTGCCTCGACACTCAAAACAAGAAATGAGAGGGGAGCAACTACTGCGAATGGCGAGTGGTTATTGGCGAGAGCGTGGCGACTTGCGAGTGGCGACGCTCTCGCCAATGACGACTCGCCATTCGCCGCCTTGCAGCAATCCTCGGATCACTACGGCGAATCGCGAG
>JANYIJ010000229.1 GCA_025362095.1 Gemmatimonadota bacterium
CCGCGATTTCGCTACGATGCGGAGTGCGGAAGAGGAATACGGATTCTGCATTCCTCTTCCGCACTCCGCATCGATTCGAGATCCCAAGAGTTCTCAGCTACCGGTTAACAATGTCCTTCTTGAGCGAAGCGATAATCACGACCAGCTCATTCCGCTCCCGGTCCGGAACCCTGAACCGCGTGACCGACTCATTGAGATGTCCCGTGAACGCATTCCAGCTGTCGTTGTTGATCTCCATGTCTTTGTGCGTCGTCTTCATATCCTTGCCCGAATACGTGCACGGACCGCCGGTCGCCGAGCAGAGCAACTCGATCACGTGCTGACGAATGCGCTTGAGATCGGCGTCGGTTAGTCCCTTGAAGAACGGAATGATCACCGGATCGTTCGTGACGCGTCCCAGAAAGTCGTCGGAGAACGCTGTGATGCCGTCCATGCCGCCAAGCCGCAGAAAGAGACTCGCAGTGGGCGCGGGGCGGCGGGTCGACCGGCTCGCCACCGGCGCGGCCGGTGCATCGCCGGCAGCAGTCGAGGCCGAAGCGCCCGCGGCGGGCGTCGGAGCGGCTCCGCCCATGCCCGGCCGCGGCGGAAACAGGATCTCGCAGCCAGCGAGCAGGAGTGGCAACAGCAAGACGCCCGCGCGTGCCGGCGTGCGTCGATTGATTCGGGCGTTGAGCATCATCGGCGATCCTCTCGATTGGGGCGTGCAAGAGCTTGCTCGGGCGTGCGCGGGTGTGTTCGGGCGTGCGCGGGCTCTGCTCGATTCGGGCGACATCCCTGCTCCACACTGACGAATTATACGGTCAGAGGTGACAGATGGATTGCTCCGCACTTTCGCCATCGTTCGCAGCAGGTGAGTTTTCATTATATGAAGGCTCTCGTAAAAGAGTCCCCCGCTGCGGGATTCGTCCTCAAAGAAGTGCCCGTGCCAGCCATGCTGGACAACGAAGTACTCATTCGCGTTCACCGCGCCGGCGTGTGCGGAACGGACGTTCATATTCACGAGTGGGACGACTGGGCGCGCGGCCGCTGCAAGCCGCCATTCACCGTCGGACATGAGTTCGCGGGCGAAGTGGCCCAGGTCGGATCGCTCGTAACGGATGTAAAGGTCGGCGACCGGGTCACCGCCGAAGGACACATCGTCTGCGGGCGCTGCCACCTGTGCCGCACGGGGAACGGCCACGTCTGCCCGAACACCAAGATCATCGGTGTGGACCGGGATGGCTGCTTTGCCGAGTTCATCTCGATGCCTGCCACGAACGTGTGGCATCTGGACGATGACGTCTCGTACGAAGTGGGCGGGATCCACGATCCCATGGGCAACGCATTTCACACGGCGCTGCATGGCACGGAGCTTCCCGGCGCGACGGTGCTCGTGACGGGCTGCGGCCCGATCGGAATTTTCGCGGTGGGGATTTGCCACGCGGCGGGCGCCTCGCGCATCATCGCGAGCGACGTGAATCCCATGCGTCTCGAGCTGGCGCGCGCGATGGGCGCACACGACGCGGTGCATTCGAAAGATGCCGACGCCGCGGTGCGCGCCGCGACCGACGGACTGGGCGTGGACATCGTCCTCGAGATGAGCGGCGTGCCCGCCGCGGTGCATCAGGCGCTCGCGCTCGTGCGGGTTGGCGGCCGCGTGCAGATCCTCGGGATTCCGGCGAAGCCGATGGAGCTCGATCTCGCAAAGGAAATCATCTTCAAGGGCGTGACGGTTTACGGCGTGGTGGGGCGCAGGATGTACGAGACGTGGATTCAGATGACGCAGTTTTTGCGCAGCGGGCAGTTCGATCCGCGGCCGGTGATCACGCATCGCTTTCCGCTGGAGGAGCATGCGGAGGCGATCCGCGTGATTAAATCCGGCGAGGCCGGCAAGGTCATTTTCGAGATTTCGAATTAACGACGAGTGGACGGTTTTCTGTTGGTCGGTTAACCAAGGTTTTCCGTCCGAGGCATCTGCTTCGTCGAGAGGGGCCCGCCACGCCGACGGAATACCTTCGTTGACCGACGCACCAGCAACAGTTCACTCGTCGTACACTATCCCCGCGCAACAATGTCTCTGAATCAGCACTTTATATCGGATCTCGAGTCTCGGATCTCCCAGCTCAAGACTGACCGAGTCTACAAATCGCTCAACTATCTCGACTCCCCCCAGTCCGCCCGCGTCCAGATGGAGGGCCGCGGCGAAGTCCTGATTCTCTCATCAAATAATTATCTCGGGCTCTGCGACGAGCCTGGTGTGATCGACGCGGGCATCAAAGGTCTCGAGCAATTCGGCGCCGGAACCGGCAGCGTGCGCTTCATTTGCGGCACGTACACCGTCCATCGCGAACTCGAGGCCGCGCTCGCGCGATTCGTCGGCACGCCTGCATCGATGTCGTTCGTCGCCGCGTGGAACGCGAACGAGGCGCTCACAGCGACCGTCGTGGAAGAAGGCGATTTCGTCTGCTCCGACGCGCTCAACCACGCTTCGATCATCGACTCGATCCGCCTCGCGAAGGCGATCACCAAGTGCACCACCGCCGTCTATCCGCACGGCGACATGGACGATCTCGTCGCCAAGCTGAAGGCGAACAAGGGCGCTAAGCGCCGCCTCATCTGGACCGACGGGATCTTCTCGATGGAAGGGAGCATTGCGAAGCTTCCGCAGCTGCTCCAGATCGCGCGCGATCACGACGCCGTGCTAATAGTCGACGACTCGCATGCCACTGGCGTGATCGGCAAGACCGGCCGCGGAACACCCGAGCACTACGGCGTGCTCGGCGAGGTCGACGTGATCACATCCACGCTCGGCAAAGCGCTCGGCGGGGCCGCGGGCGGATTCGTCGCCGGGCCGGCGGCGCTCTGTGACATGCTCACGCAGCGCGCGCGGCCGCAGCTCTTTTCAAACGCGCTGACGCCGACCGTGGCGTGCAGCGCGCTCGCCGCCGTGCGCTACGTGGAAGCGCATCCGGAACGCGTGACGAAGCTGCACGAAAACACCAAACATTTCCGGGCCGCCCTCGTGAATGCCGGCCTGAAGCCGCTCGAGGGCGAAACGCCGATCGTGCCGATCATCATCGGCGAGACGGCCGACGCGATCCGCATGAGCGAGATGCTGCTCGACGAGGGAATTTTTATCACAGGGTTCGGATTCCCGGTGGTTCCGCAGGGCACCGCCCGGTTGCGCTGTCAGGTCTCGGCGGCCCATTCGACGGCCGATCTGGACTTTGCCGTGTCCAGCATCCGGAAGGTTGCCATGAAGGTGGGCATCCTTAAGTAGACAGGGAACAGCAGACAGTCGACAGGGAACAGCAGACAGTCGACAGGGAACAGCAGACAGTCGACAGCGAACCGCTCCACCGGCGACCCCCCGTCTGCTGTATGCCGTATGCTGTATGCCGTATGCTGTATGCCGTCTGCTGTATGCCGTCTGCCGTCTGCCGTCTGCCGTCTGCCGTCTGCCGTCTGCTGTATGCCGTCTGCTGTATGCCGTCTGCTGTCTGCTGTCTGCTGTCCGCTGTCTGCTGTTTTTAGCTCACAGAAGTGACCCTTTTGACGCCCCCATCGTCCCACCCATGAAGCTCCGGGAGGCCCACGTGGGTCCCCCGGGAGCGCAGTGCCGTCCGAAAAAGATCCTCCATTTCGAGGTATACGTATGCGATCCACTCGTCTCGTCATCCTCTCGCTGGCCGCGCTTGCCACGGTTGCGCTCACACCGCGGGCCGGAGCCGCGCAATCGGCGACGCAGGGTTTTTCGGACTCATGGTACTGGGGCGCGTACGCCGGCTACACAAACTTCGCGACCGCGTTCGGGTCGGAGAATCTCCGCACGAACGCTCCGTCGATCGGCGCCGAATGGATGCTGACGCGCACGAAGTACGCGCTGCACCTGTTCGCCGAGCAGTCGTACTTCAGCACCACGTCCTCGATCGGCAGCCCCACGGGCGCCGCGCCGCTTGCCGTGAACATCAACGACATGCGGCGGCTCGGATTCGACCTGATGATCTTCACGCCCGAATTCCAGATGATCAAGCCGTACGTCGGGCTCGGCTACGCGTTCAACTTCATCAACTCCGCGAACCTCAGAACCTGCGCCGGATGCAACACGTTCGCGACGCAGGCGCAGGCTGATTCGAACCAGAAGGCGATCGTCAACGCGCGTTCCATGGGCAAGGCGTTCGTGAATGTCGGCGCGATGTGGGTCTACAAGCGCTTCGCGCCGTTCGCGCAGTACACGATCATGCCCTCGCAGGGCAAGTCGGATTGGTATCTCAACGGCACGGGATTTACCACGCAGTGGGCGCTGGGACTGCGCTACAACTTCGGAAGTTCGATCGAGAAGTGGTGATCAACTGCTGAATGAAAAAAGGGCGCGACTCACTTGAGATCGCGCCCTTTTTTTTCTGCGCAGACGCCGCCGGCAGCGGCCGACTGCGCGGCCGACTGCTGCCACCGGTCACGCGGTAGTGCTGGTCTTCTTGGGACGGGGGACACGCGTGCGCGCCGGCTTCTCTTCAGTCGCAGCGTCGGTTCCGCCCTCTTCCTTTCGAGCGCGGCTGCGGCGCGCGGGCTTCTCCGCTTCCGCCGATGGCGCATCGTCGACGACGCCGAGCAGCAGCAGGTTCGGTGCAGCGCCCGCAGGCTTGCCGCCGAATCCGCCGCGACCACCGCGCGCCGGAGCGCCACGATGACCCATCCCGCGCGGCACGGCGACCGTGTTGGCCGCCTTCTCCTGCGCGGCCGCGGCCTTCAGCGCCGCTTCCTTCATCTCGAGCTGATCGGCTACGCTCGGCACGCTTGCGGCGGCCGCCACCTCGAACGCGTCGCCGCGCTTGCGAAGATCGACGATGTCGCCGTCGTGCGCGTCGCGAAGAATGCGGGCGAAGTTCCGCTCGCTGAGACTTTCGCTGTCGCGTCCGAGGAGCTGGAACGCCCGCTGGCGCACGCGCTCGCTCGGCACGGCGTCGTCGCCGGTTGCGAGCGCCGCTACGGCATCGCGCACGAGCGAGAATGCCTCGTCGCGTGTGAGGCGAATTCCGGATGCGCCGATCGACGAATCACCGTGCGGCGCAGGCGCTGCGCGTTCGCGCGGCGCGGAGGTGTGCTGCGGCGCGCGCGCTCGAATGGGAGCGCGAACCTCGCGCTCGCGCGGCGCCGGAACCTCTGGAACGAAACCAGCGGCAGGCGCCGGCACGGTCGCGATTGGATTTACGGGGGTCACGATCCGCGACTGGTCTATATGAGCGGCAGCGGCCGGATGCTCGGCGGTGAGGCCGGTAACCGGCATTGCGCCTTCGGTGCGCTCGCCACGATTGCGTCCGCGTCCGCCGCGACGACCGCGGCGGCTGCGTCCTTCCTTCGGCTCGCGTGCTTCCTCGCCTTCGGCGGCCGGCGCCGAAGCGGCCACGCGTGGCGCCGGGGCGGGCCGCGAGGGAGCGGCCGGCGAAGCGACGCTCTTCCCTGCACCTGTCGGCGGCGCGACTTCGAGTTGTCCGTTTTCCAGCTTATTCACGACCAGCAGGCCTTTCTGCGCGGCTTCGAGGCAGAACTTCGAAAACTGCGAGATGCCGAGGTTCTTCTGGTCGAACGTGTTGTCGATCTCCTGCATGACCTGTTTCAGGCGGTCGGAACGCATGACGTCGCCGTTGCGGACCATGCGGTTGATCGACTCGGTGACGAGTTCCCACGGATCGTACTTTTGCGTGCCGGGTTCATCGCCCGACTTCACAAGGCCCGCGAGTGCGTTGTAGCTGTAGTACTCGTCGCAATTCTGAACGAGAAGGTCACTGGACGACTCGCGAATGCCCACGCCGATCACATACTTGCCGTACTCCTTGAGCTTGATGACCAAGCTCGAGAAATCGGAGTCGCCGGAGAGCAGGATGATCGTCCCGATTTCGGGGCGCGTGAACACGAGCTCCATCGCGTCGATCGCGAGGCGGATGTCGGTCGCGTTTTTCTTTGAGGAGCCGTACGCCGGCGCGAAGATCAGATCAATCGACGCTTCGCTCAGCGGAACGATGTACTGCGGATAGCGGCGCCAGTCTGCGTAGGCGCGCTGCACGGCGACTTTGCCGTGGATGATGTCTGAGGAAAGAAGGTTGCGGAGCTCGGTCTGGAGATCAGACCGGATCCCCATCGTGACGTTGTCGAAGTCGATGAGGAGCGCTGCGTTCGGGGCGTGGACCAGCGGACCGCCGATCGCCGAAGGTGCTGCGTGTGCTTGCGGGCCGCGGTGCATGGGCGCTACGGGCGCACGCGTGGGATAACGTGACTTCATTTTTCTACTACTCGCCGTTGGCCGGGCGCACTTCGCGCTGGAGCCGCGCACATTTGGCGCGGAGGACTCGCTGCGAGTGCAGCTGCCCGGACTATGATGCGTCTGCGCTGGACGTGCCGGTGATCGGGGCCGGTACTGCTGCTGGCTGCAACGATCATCGACGCGCTCAGCGCATCGTGCAGGTAAGCTAATGAGGCCAAAGGCTTTTGTCACCTTTTGGGGTGCGTTGGTCGCGCTGCGCCTCTAAGTTGAAGCATTCGAATCTCGCCTGGTGCCGGTCTCGAGGAGCGCACTCCTCACCCCTCACCGGTTTCGAATTGAAACACTGGTTACTCAACGCCCGTAAACCCCCAGTGAAGAGCATCGGCTACCGCTCCCGGCTGTTTCTCATTCTCGCCCTGTTCGCGTTCGTTCCTTCGATCGTGCTGACGATCGCCTGGAGCGGGGCGATGGCGCCGCTGCTCGCGCGAGTCAGCGGCACTGCGGCGTGGGACAGCGTGGCGGAAAGCGGGGCCAGGGCGCTGAAGGTCGCGCGGAGCACGACGCGCTCCGCTGATGACGAACGCGTTCTGGCGGAGCATGAGAGGCAGCTGACCACTTCCGTTTCGTACGCGCACCGATTCGAGTATCTCACGCAGCGATTCATTCCCGTGCTGCTGATCTCGGGGCTGGCAGGCCTCGCCCTGCTCACGCTGCTCACGTCGCGCGCTGCCGGGCATCTGAGCCGCCAGCTGAGCCGGCCGCTGCACGAGCTCGTCGGATGGACGGAGCGGATCAGGCGCGGGGAGCCATTGCCGCCGGGCGCGGAGGCCCGCGGCGCACCTGAATTCGAAGTGCTTCGCGACGGCATGCGACAGATGGCGACGGATCTCGAAGCCGGCCGCCTCGCAGCGATCGAAGCCGAGCGCCTCGCGGCGTTCCGCGAGTCGGCGCGACAGGTCGCACACGAGCTGAAAAATCCGCTCACGCCGATTCGGTTTGCCGTGGAACGATTGAAACGCGGGGTGCCGCCGGAACTTGCAGACGCGGTCGACGTACTGCAGACGGAGACCGCGCGGCTCGACGCAATGGCCCGCAGTTTCGCGCAGTTCGGCAGGCTGCAGGAGGGGCCCGCCTCGGACGTGGACCTCGAAGATCTCGTGCGATCGGCCGCCCGAACCTCGGTGCCATTGCACTTGTCGTATACGGTGGAAGCGCGGGAAGGCGTGCCACTGCTGCATGGACAGCACGACGCTCTGAGCCGCGCGGTAGGAAACGTGCTGCTCAACGCGGTCGAGGCGTGTGGTGCGAGCGGTGCGATCTCGGCGCGCATCATCACACGGATGACGGCGCTCGGTGAGGAAATAGTGATCGGCATCCGCGACACTGGTGTCGGCATCGCGCCCGATCGCGTCGGCTCGATCTTCGAGCCGTATGTGACGGACAAGACGGGCGGCACGGGGCTGGGTCTCGCGATCGTGAAGCAGACCGTACTGGCGCACGGTGGACGTGTGGAAGCTGAAAGCACTCGCGGAGCAGGCACGGAGATTCGTCTTATTTTCCCGGCGGCGCACGCCGGATCGAAGGATTGAGGTCAACATTGCCACACTGTGAGAACTCGCCGTGAATCAGGATTTCGCGATCACCCTCGTAGTTTTCGGTGTACTGGGCGTCGTGGCCTTTCCCCTCGTGCGTGCGTTCGCGAGACGAATCGAGGGTAAGAGCCCGGCGCCGGCGGCGCTTCCGCCGGATGTCGTCTCGCGCCTGGAGCGCATCGAGCGCGCGGTTGAATCCGTGGCCGTCGAGGTCGAGCGAATTTCAGAGGGCCAGCGCTTCGTAACCAAAGTGCTCTCGGACCGCGGCGAGCTGCCGCGTATCCCGCCGGTGCAACATTGATGCTGCTCTCGTTCACCAGTCGCCGGTTGCTGGTCGGATAACATGCCTTCAGTTCTGATCATCGACGACGAACCGAACATCCGCCGGATGGTGAGCGCGCTGCTCGCCTCCGAGGGATTCGAGGTGCGCGATGCCGCCGACGGCGTTGCGGGCCTCGCGCGCGCTGACGATTTCGAACCCGATCTCGTGCTGCTCGATCTCATGATCCCCGGCGTGATGGACGGGATGGGGGTGCTCGAGCGTCTGCGCGAGCGCTTTCCCGAGCTCCCCGTGATCATGATGAGCGGGCGCGCAGGCCTCGCCGATGCCGTGAAGGCGACACGACTCGGCGCGGTGAACTTCCTCGAGAAACCGCTCACGCCAGAGGGCGTGCTCCTGGCGATCGCGGGTGCGCTCGAACTTCGCATGGCGCGCCGCGAGCGCAGCGCGCTGCGCGCCGATCTGGGATTGATCGGCGAGCTGGTCGGCGACAGCCCATCTATGCGAGAACTCCGAGAAATGATCCAGCGCGTCGCGCCGAGCGATGCGCGCGTGCTGATCACGGGCGAGAGCGGAACAGGCAAGGAGCTCGTCGCCGCCGCGATTCACACGCAGAGCGCGCGCCGCGAGCGGCCGTTCGTGCGCGTGAACTGCGCCGCGATTCCGCGCGATCTGGTGGAGAGCGAGATGTTCGGCCACGAGCGCGGGTCATTCACGGGCGCCACGGAACGGCGGCTCGGGCGGTTCGAGCTCGCGCACACCGGCACACTGCTGCTCGACGAAGTCGGAGACCTTGGCGCAGAGGCGCAGGCCAAGCTGCTGCGCGCGATCGAGGCGAAAGAGATCGAGCGCGTCGGCGGCGGAAAGCCGATCAAGATCGATGTGAGAATTCTCGCAGCGACGAATCACGATCTCGAGCGCGCCGTGAAAGACGGGCGCTTTCGCGAAGATCTTTTTTTTCGGCTGAATGTGATTCCCGTAGCCGTCTCGCCGCTGCGCGAGCGGCCCGGCGACATTCCCGCGCTCGTGCGGCACTTTGCGGCGCTGCTCCGCCGTCGCTCGGGACAGGCCGCTCCGGAGTGGACGGACGAGGCGATCCGCACGCTCGCGCGGCACCGGTGGCCTGGGAACGTGCGCGAGCTCGCGAACATCATCGAGCGCCTCTCTATCTTGCACGCGGGCAAGGCGATCGGCGCCGCGGAAGTCATGGCCGTTCTGCCCGCCGGAGACGGCGTTTCGGCGCCGCAGCTCCCGGATCTCGTCCAGGCCGAGCTGACGCTGAGTGACACGCTCGACGAGTACGAGCGTCTCCTAATTGAGCGCGCGCTCTCAGCCGCAAATGGCGTGGTTGCCGAGGCGGCGCGCCGTCTGCGCACCGACAGACCCAACCTTTATAGAAGGATGAAGCGGCTGGGCATTATTGCGCCGGGTGAGTGAGGTGGCACGAATCGTGCTTTTACCGGGCCCGATTCGTTCACACAGGGAGAAAAAATGCGAAGCACAGTGCTGAACTTCTCGCGTGGTTGCACGGTCATCTGCTGTCTGCTTGCTGCCGCGCCGAGGCCGGCGTTCGCGCAGCACGACAGCACCGATGCGCGGCTCTCAACGGCCGCTCAGGGTGCTGTGGATCTCTACAACGCGAGCGCGACGAAGCGCATGAACGGCGCCTTCGATGTGCCCGCGTCGTCCGTCTTCACCGGTGACGTCGCGGTGCTGAACGGGCCGGTCACCATTGCGGGCCGGATCGCGGGAACGCTCGTGGCGATCAATGCCGACGTGCGGCTCGCGCCCGGCGCGCGCATCGACCGCCGCCTCGTGATCATCGGCGGGAGCATCATCGGCGCGGATGGCGCCCGCATCGAAGGCGAGACGCTCAAACAAATCGAGCTCCTTCGCTATCATCTCGACGGCGACCACCTCGTCGCCGAGCGCGAGCCGGAGTACGACGACACGTGGTGGAAGCGTCATCACGTCCTCAACGACATCCGCCGGGGCGAGGCGAAGACGGAATTTTTTTATGTAGCGTCGCGCGCGTACGATCGCGTGGAGGGCTGGTCGTTCGTGGTCGGCCCGCGATTCCAGCGGTTCACCGACTGGGGGAAGATCAACATCGAGGCGTTCGGCGTGGTGCGCACGGCGAGCCCGGTGCAGTGGGGCGAGCGGACGATCGGCCACGACGCGAACGCCGAGCTGCAGTTCGGCAAACCGATCGGCGTCTCGGTCGGCGCGCGCGCGTTCGATGTGATCGATCCGACCGAAGCGTGGCAGATGGAAAACGGCGAAGTCGGGCTCGCGTCGGTGGTGCTGCATCGCGATTTCCGCGACTACTTCAGCCGGCACGGCGGCGAAGGATTCGTGCGGCTCGTGGGCGGGAAGGACGCCGATCTCACGTTCTCATTGAGCGACGAACAGTGGGGCGACGTTCGCGATCGAGATCCGTGGACGCTGTTTCGCGGCCACGAATCGTGGCGTCCGAATCCGTTCATGGACGCCGGCGATATGCACCTACTCACGACGCGGCTGCGGATCGACACGCGCGATCGGGACGGATCGCCATGGTCGGGATGGTATCTCACCGCTGAAGTCGAGCAGGGCGCGGGCAAACTCGCGCGCATTGGATCGCCATTAAACGTGAACCCCGCGACGGGCGCGCTACTCCCAACCCTGCCGGAGCACGTGAACTATTCGCGCGCGTTCGTCGATCTGCGGCGCTACAACCGCGTTGCGCCAAGCCTGTCGCTGAACGTGCGCCTCGTGGCGGGCGGCTGGCTCTCCGGCGATCAGCTTCCCACCGAGCGGAAACTCTCGCTCGGCGGACCGGGCACGATGCCGGGATACGAGTTTCGCGAGACGGGTGCGAGTCCGGATGTTCTACAATGCTCGAACGGCGTCTCGCAGCTTGGCACGCCTGCGCAATGTGATCGCATCGCGCTGCTGCAGCTCGAACTTCGCTCGCGGATGTTCTGGGGTTCGCTGCGCGATGACGCGTCGGACGATTGGTGGCGGCCGGGGCTCAACGGGCGCATGGAGTGGGTGCTGTTCTCCGATATTGGACGCGGCTGGCTGGTGGGGCCGCAGGACGGCGGACTCTCATACCCGTCCGGACTGATGCCGCCGCTCTCCACCTACAAGACCGACCTTGGCCTCGGCATCGACTTCGGGGGAATCGGAGTGTATGCCGCCAAGGCGGTCACCGACGCCGCGCCAGGCGTGCAGTTCATCGTGCGGCTCACGCGGAGATTCTAGCGGGTGCACGGCACGCTGCGGCGCGTTGCGTTCGCGCTCGCCCTCCTGATTGCGGGCGGGCGCGAACTGCATGCTCAGCGCGAACCCACGCTCGAAATTCGACCGCCGGCTTCGGATCAGCTCACGCGCGTTGGCCCGCTCATCATCGCGACGAACATGCTCTCCAGCGCACGAGCGCGGGATCCGCTCGCCGCGGGATTTCCGGCGCGGTTCCACTTTGTGGTCACGCTCTGGTCTGAAAGAAACTTCGCCAACGCGATCGAGCGCCGCGCTGAATACGACGTGCTCGTGTCGTACAGCGCGATGGAGAAGAAGTATCAAGTCGTTCAAAACGTGAACGATCACGTGCTCTCGCTCGGAAACTTCGATCGCGTGGAAGATGCAGAGGGCGCGATTGCGCGCCCCACTCGCGCGCCGATCCGGGGCTTCGCGACGCGGAAGAGGCTGTACTACAGAGTGACGCTCGACGTCCAGGTCTTGAACGCGTCGGATCTCGACGAGGTGAACGGCTGGCTCAAGGGCGAACTCGAACCGGCGATCAAAGGCGACAGGAACCCCGGAACCGCGCTCACGCGAACGATCCGCTACCTCACATCGCGCCTGCTCGGCGGAGACTCGCGCGAGTACGAGGCGCAGACACCGGTCTTTCAGATTCCCTAGGCGGCTGGCGCGACGGCCCGGACGGCGTATTTTCGGAGCACACTCTTCTCAGGAGCGTCCGAAATGTCCTCGATGTCGAACGATTCGCCTGCTCCACGCCGGCAGTTCCTCGAGCGCCTCGCCGGCGGCACCGCATTGCTCGCGGCGGGAACGCTCGCGGCGGCGTGCGCAGCTCCCGCGGCGGCGCCAGTGGCGTCGGCCGATGACGAGCCGTGGCTCAAGCCGCTCACGGGCAAGCACAAGCAGGTGTTCGACGGCGCGAAGGTGAACGACGCGTTTCCGCTGATGTTCGCCGCGGGCTACATCCAGACCATGAACGACACGTACAAGCTCAAGCCGGGCGAAGCAAACGCGTTCATCGTGTTCCGGCATTTCGGCACGCCGCTCGGACTCGTCGACGAGATCTGGAAGAAGTACAAGCTCGGCGCGATGCTCGGCATCATGGATCCCGCCACGAAGAAGCCGTCGGAGCGCAACTTCGTGTGGAATCCGAAGCCGGGCGACATGATGAACACCGATGCGTCGGCCGACAAAATGGTCAAGATGCCGGGCGTAGTGATCGGTGTGTGCCACTTCGCGGTGACCGTTCTCTCCGGAATGGCGGCGAAGGGCGCAGGCGTGACGCCGGAAGTCGCGCTGAAGGAGTGGGAGGCCGGAGTGATTCCAGGCGCGATGCTGGTGCCGAGCGGGACGCTGGCGATTGGGCGCGCGCAGGAGCACGGCTGCACGTACTGCTTCGCTGGGTAACTACGGCGAATGGCGAGTTGAACTACGGCGAATAGCAAGTCGTAATTGGCGAGAGCGTGGCCACTTGCAAGGCGCCACGCTCTCGCTAATTACGACTCGCGATTCGCCGTAGTTCTAGTCGCGATTCGCCGTAGTTGTAGTTGCCAGTCGCCGTAGTCTCAGCCGAGCCTTCGCTGCGCGACGCTTCTGTTCTCGAGCGCCTCGATCTGGTGCAGAACCTCTGCGCCGTAGAACATCTTGATGTACTTCGCCTGCGTCGGCGTGAGCCGGCGCACGGCCCACGAGAGGTGAACGAAGTGCGGCTCCACCGGGTGATGCAGCAGGTGCATGCCGCATTCATCTGGCAGATGATCCGCCTTCTTCGTGTTGCACGCGCTGCACGCGGTGACGACGTTCGTCCACGTGTTCAATCCGCCGCGTGAGAGCGGCACGACGTGATCGCGGGTGAGAGATTCGCGCGGGCGAAGCTGAACCGAAGGCCGTCCGCAGTACTGGCAGGTGTAGCGGTCGCGCGCGAAGAGAAAAGTGTTCGTGACCTGGCGGCGGAACCGGCGCGGAACGTGGATGAACTTTGCGAGACGAATGACGATGGGCCGCGGATACGCGAGCCGCTCTGATCGAACGAGCGCCTCGTGATCGGCTTCGACGATTTCCGCCTTGCCGTCAATCACGAGGCGCAACGCTCGTCGGAGCGGCACCATCGTCAGTGGTTCAAACGAAGAGTTCAGCGCGAGGCAACCAAGCATCAGCGACCGATCGCTGCAGGCTCCGCCACGGGCACAGGCGTAAGCCAGCCGTTTCTCGATGGAATCTTGCCGCGGACGATCCCCATGTACGCTTCCTGCAGCTTCTTGGTGATCGTGCCCACTTTGCCCTCGCCGACGGTGAGCTGATCGATCGAGCGGATTGGCGTGATCTCGGCGGCAGTGCCGCAGAAGAAGGCTTCGTCGGCTATGTAGAGGAACTCGCGCGGCATCACCATCTCCTTCACTTCGTATCCGAGATCGACACCCATCTTCATGATGGAATCGCGCGTGATGCCGTGCAGGATTCCGGACGAAATCGGCGCGGTGTACAGCGTGTTGTCGCGAACGACGAACAGATTCTGCCCGCTCCCCTCAGCGACCCAGCCGTTGGAGTCGAGCATGATTCCTTCGGCGTACTCGTCGAGACGCGCTTCCATCGCCGAGAGCTGCGAGTTCAGATAATTCCCACCGGCCTTTGCCAGCGTCGGGAAAGTATCCGGCGCAGCGCGGCGCCAGCTCGAGACCCGAACGTCGGCGCCTGATTTCATCGCCGCTTCGCCGAGCAGCGTCGGCCAGCGATAGCAGATCACGAACGTCTCGACCGGAATGTCTTTCGACCAGATGCCCATCTGCTCGCCGCTGCGCATGACGAGCGGCCGGATGTAGCACTCGGTGAGTTCGTTCGCGGCGATCGTCTCGACGACGGCGTTCATCAGCTCGTCAATCGAATATTTCATGTGCAGCCGGTAGATCTTGGCCGAGTCCTGAAGGCGGCGCATGTGGTCGCGCAGCCTGAACACAGCGCCGGCGCCGTTCTGCCCTTCGTAACAGCGAACGCCTTCGAAGACGCTCGAGCCGTAGTGAACCGAATGTGCAAGGACATGGATGGTGGCGTCTGCCCAATCCACGAGCACGCCATCACGCCAGATTTTTGCCGTTGGTCCTGCTCCACCACCGTGTGCCATTCTTCCGCCTCGATGTGGGACACTCAATTGTAATGATGCGTGCGGGGGAACTGCTAGTCGTCCAGAAGGACTCGTCCAGCCACCGCCACGAACGTTGCGCGTGTGGGCGCGCTCGAATTGGCGCCCAACGGAAACGCCGCGAGGTCCGCCTGCTTGCCCGGCTCGAGCGTTCCGATCAAATGATCGAGCCGCAGGGCGCGCGCTCCGCCGAGTGCAGCGAGTTCCCACACCGCGTGCTCCGACGCCTGCGCACCGAGCGCGAGACGCGCCTCGCGCTGCATATCCATGCCATCGTTGCTCGCCATCGAGTCCGAGCCAACGCCCAGTGGAATTTTGGCGGTGAGGAACGCTTTCACCGGCGCGCTGCCATGACCGAGCGTCCTGTTCGACGCGGGACAGGTCGCGATGCCGCACCAATGTTTCTCGATCGTGACGATGTCGCGCGGATCGCAGCGGACGCAGTGAATGAGCAGTGCGTTCGCGCCGAGCACCTGATTCTTCTCGAGCATTTCCACAGGAGTGCGGCCGCGCGCCCCGACCTCGATTCCCCGCCCGCGCAGAAACGTGGCGAACGCGCCTTCGCCGCGTGATACGAGATTCGATTCGTCTTCGCTCTCGGCGAGGTGCGTCGCGAGCGGCAATCGTTCACGCCGCGCGAACGCGGCGACTTCGCTGAACAGTTCATCGCTGACGGAGTACGGCGCGTGTGGTGAGACACCCACACGCACGAGCGCCGTTTCGCGCGGACGCGTCGCGGCCACCGCCACGCGGAGCGCATCCATGGATTCGGCGCACTGTCTCGGATCGGGCCCGAACACTTCTCGGTACGCGATGCCGCGCACCCCGAGCTCGCGCATCGCCTCGAACGGCGCGTCGTTCGGCGCGGTGTCTGCGAAGGTCGTGATGCCGGCCTGCAATCCTTCTCGAATGCCCGCGCCGGAACTCTCGAGCAGCTCCTCGGGCGACATCGCCTGCCGCGCAGCGGTAAGCGCCCGGATCCACGCGAAAAACTCGAGGCCGTTGAAACGGCCGCGCAGCGCGGTGAGATCAAGATGGGTATGCGCGTTGACGAGACCGGGGGAGAGAATCACATCGCCGAGTTCGATGTCGCTGCCCTCGGGTGCGTCAGCGCGCGGTCCGACCCAGCTGATGAGATTGCCGTCTACGATGACGGTCCCGTTCTCGATGTCCGGCCCGCTGATGGGCCTCACTACGCGCGCATGGTACCGCGCAGACGGCACGACTACGGCTTGCCCATGATGTTCGTTCGCCGCGGACACTCCTTCGTAGGCTCCGTCCCTGGCAGATAGAACTCCGTGTACGCATCCTCCACCGGACAGCCGGGCCCGTGCAGCAGCCCGGTACCGCCGTCCACCACTCGCGTCGTGATCGCGCCGGGACGCGGCCAATCCGGCGGCGACGGTTTTCGCTCGTATACCTCGCGCATGAACGACGTCCACGCCGGCGCGGCGAGCCGCCCGCCTTGCGCGTTCGCCATGATCTTCTGCGGATTGTCGAGTCCCATCCACACGCCCGCGACGAGATCGGCGGTGTAGCCGATGAACCACACGTCGGAGTAGTCGTTCGTCGTTCCGGTCTTTCCGCCCGCGGGCAGTTGAAATCCAGCACCCCACACCGCGTTCGCGGCGCTTCCCTTTCGCACGACGTCTTTCATCATGTCGACCATCAGCCACGCTTCTTCGCGCGAGAGCACCTGCTCGCGCTGGGTCTCGGGCGCCCACAGCACTTTGCCTTTCGCATCTTCCACGCGAATGATCGGATTCGCCGATGCGCGCACGCCGAGGTTCGCGAAGGTCGTATACGCCGCGATCATCTCGATCGGATACACATCCGCAGATCCGATGTTGATCGACGGATACGGCGGAACAGGCGTGGTGATGCCGAATCGCTTCGCCATCGCGACGATGCTCTCCTCGCCGATCTCCATGCCGAGCCGGATCGCGGGAAGATTGCGCGACATATAGAGCGCGCGGCGCATCGGGATCGGCCCTTCGAATTTCAGATCGAAGTTCGCCGGGATCCAGGGCTTCGTGGAATCCATCTGCGCGAGTTCGATCGGCGCATCGTCGATGATATAGCTCGCGGGGCGGCCGCTCTGGATGGCGGTGGAGTAAACGATCGGTTTGAACGTCGAACCCGGCTGGCGTTTCGCCTGCGTCGCTCGGTCGAACTTCGAGTCGTCAAAATCGCGTCCGCCCACGAGAGCGCGCACGGCGCCGGTGCGCGGATCCATCGCAATGAACGCGCCCTGCAAATACGGCGACACGACATTGTCTTCCTGCGACGACGAACCCGAAGCGCGCGCGAGATACTGCTCGTACGTGCGGTGCGTGTACGCGCCGAACTGACCGGCTTCCACGGCGCGCAGCTGGCGATCCAGCGCGCGCTCGGCCGATCCTTGAAGATCGAGATCGAGCGTCGTGTACACCTTCATTCCCTGCTCGTATAGCGCCTGACCGAATTTTTCGTCGAGCAACCGGCGCACGTATTCCACGAAATACGGCGCGATCTCGCCCGTGCTGCCGCTGCGTCGCGCGAGGCGCAGCGGATAGGCGCGTGCGAGCGACGCGTCGGCGTCGCTGATGCTGCCGGCCCGGCGCATGAGATCGAGCACGATGTTGCGACGCTGCACTGCCCGCTCAGGGAAGCGGCGCGGATTGTAGCGCTCCGGTCCCTTCGGCAGCGCGGCAAGCATCGCAGCCTCGGAAAGGTTGAGGTCGCGCACGGACTTGCCGAAGTAGCGCTCGCTCGCTGTCTCTACTCCGAACGCACCGTTGCCGAGATAGATCTGATTCAGGTAGAGCTCGAGGATCCTGTCTTTCGAGTATTTCGCCTCGATCGCGCGGGCGACTTTCGCTTCGCGCAGTTTGCGGCCGAGTGTTTTTTCGCGCGCGTTGAGACGCTCGGGGAACAGATTGCGCGCGAGCTGCATGGTAATGGTGGAGAATCCCTGCGCGATGCCGCCGGCGCGGAGGTTTGCAAATCCCGCGCCGAAAATGCGCAGAAAATCGATTCCCCCGTGCGAGTAGAAGCGCTTGTCCTCGGTGATGATGAACGCATCCTGCACCTGCTTTGGAATTCCGCTCAGCGTCGCGAGGGTGCGGCGTTCGGTGCCGATGGCGGCGACGAGGCGGCCGTCCGCGGCGTACAGGCGCGAAGTTTGCCGCGGCTGGTACTTCTCGAGTCCCGCGAGCGAGGGACAGGAGTTCCCGTGGCAGACCCACATCCAGCCGATGCCGGCGACGAGCAGGCCGAGGAGGGTTCCGGCGCCGGCGACGATGGCGGCGATTCGCACGACACGGGGATTGAGCTTCGGGAGCTTCACGCTGGAAAAGTAACCAAGAGTTCGGAGGACAGTGACAGCATCCTACGAGGCACCTACCTTTCGACGATGACCACGAGCGAAACGTTGCTGGACGAACTGACCTGGCGCGGCCTGCTATATCAGCAGACCGAGGGCCTTGGCGCGCACTTCGCCAAGGGAACCGTCACCGCGTACTGCGGATACGATCCAACGGCCCCGAGCCTGCACATCGGCAACCTGGTTCCGACGATGCTGCTGGTGCACATCGCGCGCGCAGGCCACAAGGCGATCGCGCTGGTGGGCGGCGGGACGGCGATGATCGGCGATCCGTCGGGGAAATCGGAGGAGCGGCCGCTCGCGAGCGGTGAAGCCATCAATGCGAATGCTGCGAAGATCCACGCGCAGCTCTCGCAGCTGTTCATGTCCGCGAACACCGCGGGCGTGATGCTCGCGAACAACGCCGACTGGCTGCTGAAGATCGGCGCCGTCGACTTCATGCGGGATGTGGGCAAGCATTTCAGCGTGAACTACATGCTGGCGAAGGATTCCGTGCAGTCGCGCATCGAGACTGGAATTTCGTACACGGAATTCTCGTATTCGTTGCTGCAGGCGTACGACTATCTGCAGCTGTACAAGAATCAGAAGTGCACGCTGCAGGTCGGCGGCAGCGACCAGTGGGGAAACATTACCGCGGGAATGGAACTCGTGCGCCGTTCGGCGGGCGGCGAGGCGCATGTGCTGACCGCTCCGCTGATCACCACCGCGAGCGGGAAAAAATTCGGCAAGACGGAGGCCGGCGCGGTGTGGCTCGATCCGGCGATGACGTCGCCGTACCAGTTCTATCAATTTTGGATCAACGCAGAAGATGCGGACGTGGGACGGTATCTGCGGATGTTTACGTTCATGTCGCGTGCGGAGATCGAGACGCTGGAGGCGGCGCACACGGCGGCGGCGCACGAGCGCGGCGCACAGCGCGCGCTCGCCACGGCCATGACGATGCTGCTGCACGGCGCGGACGCCGCGCGTGTCGCGGCGGACGTTTCGCGGGTGATCTTCGACAAGAAAATCGACGCGAC
>JANYIJ010000224.1 GCA_025362095.1 Gemmatimonadota bacterium
CCTCGCGAGTGAGCTCGTGCGGCCGACGGTCGTTGGCTTTCTCGACCAGATGTTGCGCGACACGAACCGCAATCTCCGCATCGAGGAAGTCGAAGTCGCGGGTACGAGCAAACTGATCGGCAAGGCCGTAGCAGCGCTCCATCTTCACGACTACGGCAGCGGGCTGTTGTTGCTCGCGCTGCGGCAGGCGACTGGCGAATACGTCTTCAATCCGCCGGCCGATACGTCCGTGACTGTCGGTTGCCGCTTGATTGTCATGGGCGATCCACCCTCGGTCGCGCACCTGGGCGAAGAAGCCGCCTGAACTGGGGTCTCGGCGATATCGCGGGTGCGGAACATCGCCGGACTGGATTCGGAAGTGTCGAGTGCGCGACTATTGCAAAAACTGGGGGAACTACAAGGTCCCCCCGGATTGGAGCTGCAGGGGTAGTTCCCACAAAAAATTCTTCACAAGGGAATTCCGGCCGTTCGTCCGGTCGTTGTCCGCATCCGCGATAGCGCCGAGATCCGTCGGATGCGTTCTGAAACTGCCGCTACTGTGGCATTCGTCTCGGGGCGCGGTCGAGTTGTTCCAGCGCTTTCGACACCGCCCGATACACCGAATCCACACTCGTCGTCGCATTCGCGAGCGACACGCGAGGACCAGTCACCGACCGTTGTTCGAACGCCGAGTGCGCGCCCATGTCCCACGCCGTGGCCGTCCATTGCACCGAATCGCGCTGCACGGTGCCCCGTAGCGTGACCATCAGTTCCGCATGCGTCACCTGCGCCACCGCGTCGCGCTGCCGCGTCTTCGCGAGTGCGTTCATCGTCTCGTCACTCGAGACGATCACGTAACGCGAGTTACCGCTCAGCGATTTTCGCAGAATGTCGCTCACCGTGTTGCCTGCGGCCTCGACCTCCGGATGCGCACGATTGGGTGGATGATTCCAGACGACCAGGCGGCGCGCCGGCCCAAGGTTCGAGAGGCGCGCGTCGAACGCTTCCTTGGCGATCGGACCGCCCAGCCCACTCTCCGACGGCCGCTTGCGCGGCGCGCGATCCATCTCGTTCATCTGGGCGAGTGATATCGCCAGCAGCGAGTCGAGCCGCGCAACCGGCTCGCGCCGGCCCGTCGGCTTGGACGTCCAGGCGCGAATCCCATAGCCACCGTCCGCCGAGAGGTCGCGCAGCGTGAGCTGCCACCGGACGCTGTCGGGGCCAACCGGAATTGGCGTCACCGACGCGAACGCGTCGGCGTTGAGCATCTGGGAGAGATCGTCCACGGTGCGCGTCTTTTCGAGCGCAGATCGAACACTGTCCTGGCTGACCACAACGAACCGCTTGGTGGACCCGAGCGTGCGGCGCACGGAGTCCGCCAACGCCCTGCTGTATGGAGAAAGATCGGACAATCCGCGGTTGACTCGCGGCTCGGTGACGACGATTCGACGCGGCGGTCCCATGTTCGTGGCTCGTTGTGCAAACGCCGCGACGTCAAGCGAACTGCCGTTTCCGCCACCGCGCGGCCCGCCCCGCCCGGTCTGCTCCATTGCCCGCATGAGCGAGTCAAACTCAGGTGCGAGCCCGTTGAACCGGCTCGGCGACCCACCACGCTGGATAAACACGCGCTCGGTGCCGCCGCGAGAACCCCCGCCGCCAGCGTCAACACTCACGGCGCCAGATCCGCCGGGACCGCCCCCTGGTCCACGTGGTCCGCGCCCCTGCGGGGGTCCCTGCGCCGACTGCTGCACGCGCGAGAGTGAATCGAACACCGCCCGCTGGATTTCCTCGCGAATGGAATCCGCCATCTTCTTCAACGCCTCGCCCTGAGCCGCCGCCGAGGCTGTCGCCGACTTCGATGCCCCGCTTCCGCTGCGCTCCGCGAGCGAATCGGCGGAGCGGCGCTCTGAACGAGTCGCCGAAATGCGCGCGTCAACGGCTTTCGCGATCGCCAACGACTCCGCGCGCGTGAGCAGCGGGCCGGCCGGCGACATCGTCACCGTGTCGCGCGGCGTGACTTGTGGCGCATGCGAACCGCTCGTTGCCTGCCACACGGCGATGGCGCCGAGCACGACGGTCGCCGCCGCGAGAATTCCGAGTGTGCCGCTGCGTGAAGCGGCCGGAGCATAGTCCCCGCTCGGCAGCTGGACTGCATCGAGCTCGGCCAGCAAGTCGCCCGCGGTCTGCGGCCGGTCTTCAGGACGTTTTTCGAGGCAGCGCATCACAAGCGCGGAGAGGGCCGGCGGCACATCGCGACGGACCTTGTCGAGCTGCGCCGGTGCGCGAGTGAGCTGCGCCGCGAGCGTTTCTTGCGGCGACGTTCCCGCGAACGGCATTTCGCCCGTGAGCAGCTCGTAGGCCAGGAGCCCGACCGCGTAGAGATCCACGCGCGCGTCTGCGGCGGGATCGCCGGCCAGTTGCTCGGGTGCCATGTACGCCGGCGTGCCGATCGCCATCCCGCTCGCGGTCATCCCGACGGCGGGCATCGCCGCCGAGATCGCCTTGGCCACGCCGAAGTCGGTGACCACCGCGTGCGACCCGCTGTGCAGCACGTTCCCCGGCTTGATGTCGCGGTGAATCACGCCGCGCGCATGCGCGTACCCCAGCGCGTCAACGACATCGTGGAGAATCCGCATGACGTCACGCGGCGAGAACTTTGTCTTCGCCAGCAGGGCGTGTTTGAGCGACTCTCCCTCGATGAACGGCATCGTGTAGTACAGGAGCTCGCCCTGCGCACCGGCCGCATAGAGC
>JANYIJ010000020.1 GCA_025362095.1 Gemmatimonadota bacterium
CGGCGTGGTTGCACTCGTCGACGAGAGCTTCGGCACGTACGGCCGCACCGTCGTCATCCAGCATGGCGGCAACGACTACTCGATCTACAGCTCGCTCGGCAAGATTGCCGTCACGAAGGGGACGAAGATCGTGAAAGGTCAGACGATCGGAACGGTTGGAAAGTCGGATCCCGACATGGAACCGCACCTCCATTTCGAGATGCGACCAGGCCAACGCGCGGTGGATCCGCTCGAGTGGCTCAGGTCAAGAAAGTAACGGCGACCGAGGGCCGAAGACCGAAGTCCGAAAGTGCCGGCGGACTGGTCGGAGCTCATATCTCGACGGCGGGCGGCGTCGCGAACTCGCCTCCACGCGCGGATGCCATCGGCGCGACGGCCATGCAGATCTTCACGAAACAGCCGAACCGCTGGCTCGAGTGCGAAATCACTCCTGCCGACGCGTCGGCGTTTCGCGACGCGCTCGCGAAGAGCGGCGTGCGCTTCACGAATGCGCACGACAGCTATCTGATCAATCTCGCGTCGCCCGATCCCGCGCTCCGTGCCAAGTCGATCGAGAGTTTCCGCGCGGAACTGCGCCGCTGCCACACGCTCGGACTGGATGCGCTCGTATCACATCCGGGAAACTTCATGGACAACCGCGCCTCGGGAATCGCGCGAAACGCGGACGCGATCGCTCAGGCGCTCGAGCAGGAACCGGGCAGCACGCGGCTGCTGATGGAGCTCACGGCGGGTCAGGGCACCGTCATCGGCTCGACGTTCGAGGAGATGGCGCAGCTGCTCGCGTTGATTCCGGCGCAGCTGCGCAAGCGGGTCGGCGTCTGTCTCGATACCTGCCACGTGTTCGCCGCCGGCTACGACCTCATCAAGGATCACGACGGCGTCTGGTCGCGGTTCGACGCGGTGATCGGCCTCGACTCGCTCGGCTTAATTCACCTCAATGATTCCAAGGGCGCGCTCGGATCAAAGAAGGATCGTCACGATCTGCTCGGCGCGGGCGCGATCGGCAAGAAGCCGTTCGAGAGGATCATGCGCGATCAACGTCTCGCGAAGATTCCGAAAGTGCTCGAGACGCCCAAGGGAGATGATCTGGTCAGCAATGACCGCAAAATGCTGAAGATGTTACGAGCTTTCAGCCGCTGATAACTATTAGCCGACAGCCGCCAGCTAAAAAGTCCGCACCAGAAAATACCCCACTGCGGTCGAGGCAGGATTGTTGTTTGCCGGCGTGATCTGGCCCGTAAGGCCGGCGCTCACCCGGAACCGAAGGTACGCCGCCGCCCCGCCGCGCAGAGCGAAACTTGCGGGGATACCGGTCGCGATCTGCCGGACCTTCAGCGGATATGCCTGGAGATTCAGCGCGTTGGGCAGCACGCTGCGAAAGTTCCAGCTCGGATTCGAATACGCCGCCGCTGCTGGCAGTCCTGTGCCATCGACATACTGTGCGATCGCCCATGACTGATAGAGGGCCGTGAGACCACTCGGCGCCAGCGCGAACACATTCTCCAGATTCGCGAAGCCGGTGACGACTCCATTGTCGATCGCGCGTGTGTACGTGGCCGATGTTCCCGGCGACTGGTCGAGCAGATATCGCAGGAACTGCCACCCGGCGCCAAGCGTCTGGAGATTCTCGGTGTTGTTGTAGGGTGTGCTCGTTTCCGGGAAGAGCAGATACGAGTTGAGCGCGCCGAGTCCCTGCACGAGATACGATTTCACAATACCGAGCTGTGTTCCGTTCGCGTTGGCGCCGGTGCTGATGGCAGGCCAGGTAAGCTTTTGCTTGGGCGCGAAACCGGAGACGCGATAGTAGAGCAGCTCCTGCGCGAGCATCGCCTGTGATTCGTCGAGCCACGATTCTTCGAGGCGAGTCGAAGTCTTGTTCACGTACAGGTGGCGGCCCCCATTGATCAGATGCTGGAATTCGTGGACGATGGTCGTGAAAATCTGCGCGGTGACCGTGTCCTTGCTCTTGAAAAAGCCGTTGTACAGCTGTGCGGCGTCGACCACGGGGAGATAGAACATCTCGCCCATGTTGCTCCCCGCGCACGCGGCGAGGTTCCCCGTGTTCACGAGCGGGAAGAGATCGCGCGAGAAGGTGAACCCGCCCACGTACGAACTTGCCCCGGCCGGCGACAGCTGGTTCACCAACTGCGAGAAAAACAGCAGCACCCTGCCGTTGTTATCGATGTCGGTCGGCGCCCCGAAGTTCAGTGTGTCGAGCGGAAAAACCAGCGTATCGAACGTCGCTGCGAAGTTTTGATAATCAGCGGTGGTGAAGCCATTCGGCGGAGCCAGTGTGTCGACCGCGACGATCGCGTTGTTCGAGACCGCGACGATCGTGGCGCCATGCGGCTGGACGTTGCTGCACGCGCTGTTCCCGTTGCCGTTCAGCGAGACCGGGGATCCGATCGCGGGCGTCGTGCCGAGTCCCGTGATCGCTGAGAATCCGCGCGGACGCGCGATTGCACGCGAGCGATTCGCATACCAATCGCGCGCCGCGCCGAACATCGGGTTCAGTTCGCGGCGCTCGGTCGCGCGCAGACGGGTTTCGAACTCAACATCGCGCGGAACAATTCGCGGCGCATTGTGCGGCCCCGCGTCGATCAAAACCGGATTCGGCGCGTTCACCGTGAACCCCGTGTTCGTCGCGACGAGCGAGACCGGGCTCGCTGTGGTGGTCGTATCGAGACTCGTATTGAACGCAATCAGCGCGTACTCGGTGCCCGCGCCGCCGTTCACGCAAAGCGATGATCGCTCGAGTCCGCTGAGCTGGTGCACCTCGCCGACATTCAGCGCGAGCGGCGTGACCGACGAGCACAGCAACTGCGTGGGCGACGCTGAAACGGAAACGGTGGTCTGGCCCTTGACCGATCCGACCGCTGCCGAGATCGTCGCGACGCCCCCCGCGACGCCGGTCACTAGGCCGGTCGAGGAGACCGTCGCCACGAGCGGATTCGAGCTGCTCCACGTGAAGGTTTGCCCGGCGACCGGTCCACCACTCGCATCGAACGCCGCGGCGTTGAGCGTAATGTCCGCGCCAATGAATACGGACGTCGTGGTCGAAGACCCGACAGACACGCTGGCGACCGGCTTGGGCCCCGTGGACCCGCCGGACCCGCCACCGGAGCAGGCGCAGTAAAAGGCGAGCAGCGTCAGCGCCGCAATCGAACGACCATGTCGGAAGGGTGTCATATAGATCGAATAATACCCGTTAACTAGCGTTTCCTGCCCTTCCTGCGTAGCCTCCGTACTCCATGTTCCAGAGAACCAGCCCCCTCCGCCGCCAGTCCGGGTGGCACCGCAAGCTTGTCTTTGCGGTGCTTTTCGTGCTGCAAGCGGGTCTCACGCTCTCGCCGCTGATCGAGCCAAGCGAGAAAGGGCGGCTGGGTGCCCACGCTGAGCAGCAGGGCGCGCGGCACAAATACCAGCATGACGAGACGACGTGCGCTGTGTGCGCGGTGCGGTTGCTGCACTCGTCGCCGCCGCAAAGCTGCCCCGCCGTTGCGTGTGAGGCCCAGCAGTCGGTAGCTGCGCTCGACACGCCATCGGCCCCAGCGTACCGCGCCGATCCCACGGCGCTCCCGCGCGCCCCGCCGCAGACGATCTGACGTCGTCGCGGCACTGGCGCAGCGCCAGAGTCGCCCAGGGCCGGTCGAGGCAGCACACAAACTCAAGGAACGTATGCGAACATCCATTTGGATGGCCGCGCTGGCGCTATTCGCTGGCTCGGCATCCGCACAACAACGGGCGCAGACCGTCGGCGGCGATGCCGCGGCCGACACGCTGCGCATCACGCGACGGCAGGCAATTGCGACGTCGCTTCTCGCGAATCCCCAACTGGAGATCGCCCGGGAGCAGACGTTTCAGGTGCGCGCGCAGCGCGTCGAAGCGATCGCCGTTCCCGACCCGACGCTCACGGGCACACTCGATTCATTGAGCCGGTTCGGCGCGCTGGGCTCGGCGCCGTCCCGCTCCGTGAGCTTCGGACTCACAGTCCCGTTCCCCGACAAGTTCCGGCTGCGAAACAACATCGGGAACGAAAACATCCATGTGTCCGAAGCGCAGTTCCGGCTGCTCCAGAATCAGGTCGCGTCGCAGGCCGGACGCATATACGACTCCGTGCTCGTCACGCGCATGCACCGCCGCGATCTGGCGGAGGCGCGGCAGCTCGCCGCGGATTTTCTCCAGCGCACTCAGGCGCGCTTCAACGCCGGAACCGTGCCGCGGCTCGATGTGATCAACGCTCAAGTAAGCCTCGCCTCCGCCGACAATGATTTGATCGGCAACGCGCGCGACGTCACAAACGCCGAGGCCGCGCTCAACAGAATGCTGGGGCGCCCGCTCGGCCTGCCGCTGCTTGCGATCGATTCTCTCAGCGCGCCCGGCGCGCTGCCGGAAGTGCTCGCCATCGAAGCGACGGCGCTCCGCTCACGTCCCGAGATCACGGCACTCGATGCTCAGCTGCGCGGCGCGAAGGCGAACTCCTCCCTCACCAGGGAACTCGCCTTCACGCCCGACATCACCGCGGCCGCGAATCGCAACTTCGGCGACAATACCTACGGCACGCCCCTCACGTTCCTGCTCGGCCTCTCGATGCCGATCCCGGTGATGTTCTGGCAGCACACGAAGGGCGACTTCGCCGAAACGCATCATCGCGAGCTGGAACTCACCGCCGCGCTGCGCGACACACGCGCCGCGGTCGCGCAGGATGTGCGGGTCTCGTTCGCGACCGCAGACGCCGCTCTCAGACAAGTGATCTTTATTCGCGACCAGCTGCTCCCGTCAGCGCGCGAAGCGTATCGCGTCGCGACGACCAGCTACGCGATCGGCGGACTGTCCGCGCTCGACGTGCTGTCCGCGCGAACGGCGCTTCTCGCCGCGGAAAAGCAGTACGCCGATGCCCTTGCCGCGGCCAACTCCGCGCGGTCCGATCTCGAGCGCGCCGCCGGCGCGCCCCTGTCCACGTTCGCCCCCGGAGTTCCCAAGTGAGCAAGAATATTTTCTCGCGCGTCGCGCAATCCACCGGCGCGTTCCTGACGCTCGTCGCGCTCGCCACAGGCTGCGGTGCGAAACCCGACGCGGCCGTCGCCGCGGCAGCGGAGAAGCCGTCGTCCTTCAAGGTGAGCGATGTGCAGCGCGCCAAGCTGACGATCGTCACGCTCGCGAACGAGAGCTTCGCGCCGATGCTCGAAGTGACGGGCACCGTTGCGTTCAACGGCGACAAATCCACACAAGTGCTCTCCCCCGTCTCCGGGCCTGTGTCAAAACTCCTGGTGAGTCTCGGCGCCAGCGTCACGGCGGGGCAGCCGCTGGCGACGGTCGCATCGCCGGACTTCGCCGCCGCGGTGGCGGCATACCGCAAGGCCGAAACGGCGGTGCGCAACACGGCGAGAATCCTGAAGCAAGACTCGGCGCTGTTCGCGGGCGACGCTCTCGCGCGCAGTGAGCTCGACCAGGCGCGCTCCGACGCTACGGGCGCCGAGGCGGATCGCGACGCGGCGCTGCTCGCTCTGCGCGCGCTGGGCCTCGACGACGCCACGACTACTGCGATCCGCGACGGCCAGCGCACCGCACCGGTGCAAGGAACGATCGTGGCGACGATTCCGGGCACGGTGGTGGAAAAGCAGATCAATCCCGGACAGCTGCTCACGGCGGGAACCACGCCCGCGTTTACCATTGCGGATCTCAGCTCGATGTGGGTGATCGCAAGCGTATACGCGACAGACGTCTCGCTCGTCACGAGCGGTGTGACGGTCGACATCATGACCGACGCGTCTGCGAAATCCGTGCGCGGCGTGGTGGATTACGTCGCGCCGATTGTCGACCCGGGCACGAAGGCGGTCACCGTGCGCATCTTGGCCGACAACGCGGCGCAGCTGCTGAAGCGCGACATGTTCGTGCGCATGATGGTGCATTCACGCCAGCAACACTCGGGTCTTCTGGTGCCGACCGCTTCCGTGCTGCGCGACGACGACAACCTGCCTTTCGTTTTTGTGGCAAACGCCGACGGCGGCTTCGTGCGCCGCCGCGTGACTCTTGGATTTCGCGTTGCGGATCGCTACGAGGTGGTGACCGGACTGGCGGCGGGTGAGAAGGTCGTCGCCAACGGCGCGCTGTTCATTCAGTTCGCGGAAAACCAATGAGCGCGAAACCCGACGAAACCGCGGCGGGGCACGCGGCGGCCGGCGAGCCGTCGTACGCGAACCGGATCGTGCGCGGAGCACTGAACCAGTGGTTCTTGGTCGTGCTGTTCGGGCTGATTTTGATCGGCGCGGGCACATGGTCGTTCCGTCGGCTGCCGGTGGACGCATATCCCGATCTCTCGCCGCCGATGGTCGAGATCTCCACGCCGTGGCCGGGCCACGCCGCCGAAGAAGTGGAGCGCCTCGTTACTGTGCCGATCGAGACGGAGATGAACGGCATCGAGCGCGTGAAGGTGGTGCGTTCGATCTCGCTGTACGGCCTCTCCGATATTCGCATCACATTTCTCGACGGAACCGATCCCTACTTCGCACGGCAGCGCGTGTTGGAGCATTTGCCGGATGCGTCGCTGCCGGGCGGTGTAACCGCGGGCATGTCGCCGCTCTTCGCGCCGAGCGGGCTCGTCTACCGCTACACGGTGGACAGCCCGGACCGTTCGTCGATGGAACTGAAAGTCATCAACGACTGGATCAACACGAAGGCATTCAAGGGCGTGCCGGGCGTTGCCGCGGTCGCGAACCTCGGCGGCAAGACGATGCAGTATCAGGTGCTGGTCGATCCGACGAAACTCGCCGGCGCGGGACTCGCGATATCCGATGTGTCCACTGCGCTCGGCGCGAACAACAGTAATTCCGGCGGCGGGTTCTACTCCGAGGGCGGGCAGTTCTATTACGTGCGCGGCCTCGCACTGCTCGAGACCACGACCGACATCGCGAATGTCGTGATCACAACCCACAACGGCATCCCGGTGCTGATCAAGGACATCGGCACCGTCGAGATCGGGTACGCGCCGCGACTCGGCCAGTTCGGGTTCAACGATCGCAACGATGCCGTCGAGGGCATCATCCTCATGCGCACCGGCGAGCAGGCGCAGACGGTGCTCAAGCGCGTTGAGGCGAAGACGAAGGAGCTGAACGATCACATCCTGCCGAAGGACGTGAAGATTCACCCGTTCTATGATCGCAGCGATCTGATCCATTTCACGACGAGCGTTGTAGAGGACAACTTGCTCCGCGGCATCGTGCTCGTTGTGATCATCCTGGTGTTCTTCCTCTTCGATCTGCGCTCAGGCCTGATCGTCGCCACAACGATTCCGCTGGCGCTGCTGTTCGCGTTCATCTGCCTCGATCTGCGAAGGATTCCGGCAAATCTGCTTTCGATTGGCGCGATCGACTTCGGCATTTTGGTTGACGGCGCCGTGGTGATGGTGGAGAACATCTACCGGCAGCTCGCGGAGCGGCACGGGACGAAGTACTCGATCAAGGAAGTGATTGTCGCGGCTGCGGCGGAGGTGGACAGGCCGATTGTGTACGCCGTGGCGGTGATCGTCGCGGGATTCCTGCCGATCTACGTGCTCAGTGGTCCCTCAGGCCGCTTGTTCACGCCGATGGCCGATACGATGATCTACGCGCTGATCGGATCGCTTGTGCTGACGCTGACACTGATTCCGGTGTTGTGCCTTTGGTTCTTGCGGCACGGAATCCGCGAAAGGCGCAACGCGAGCTTCGAGTGGATCAAGGAGCAGTACACGCGCCTGCTCGACTGGAGCCTCGCGCACAAAGCGGCCGTGATCGGGGGGAGCGTGGCGCTTTTTCTGGTGTCGCTCGCGCTGACGTTCACCGTTGGCGCGGAGTTCATGCCGACGCTCGACGAAGGTGCGCTCTGGGTGCGCGCGACGCTGCCTTACACGATTTCACTCGAGGAATCGGAGGCGATCGTGCCGCAGATTCGCACGATCCTGAAGTCTTTTCCGGAGGTCACCGATGTCACGTCGGAGCACGGACGGGATGACGGCGGCACGGATCCGACGGGATTCTTCAACGCGGAGTTTTACGTCGGTCTCAAGCCGTACTCGGCGTGGTCGAAATCGTATCATTCGAAACAGGATTTGATCGACGCGATCGACAAGAAGCTGGTGGTGTTTCCCGGCGTGATCATCAATTTTTCACAGCCCGCCAACGACGCGGTGCAGGAAGCGGAGACCGGTCTGAAGAGTTCGCTCGATGTGAAGCTGTTTGGCAGCGATCTCGGCGTGCTGCAGGCGAAGGGTCTCGAACTCAAACATCTGATCGAGAAAGTTCCCGGAATCGCGCACGTCACGCTCGTGCAGGAACTCGGCCAGCCGTCGCTGACGCTCGCCGTAGACCGCGCGAAACTGGCGCGCTACGGACTCAGCGCGCAGACCGTCAACGGCATCATCGAATCAGCGGTTGGCGGAACGGTCGCGACGACCGTGATTCAGGGCGAGCAGACTTTCGATCTCGTCGTGCGCCTGCAGGAAAGATTTCGACAGACACCCGAGCAGATCGGCAGCGTTCTCGTCGCCACGCCGGCTGGAAGCCAGATCCCGCTGCGCGAAGTGGCGACGATCAAGGTGAGCAACGGTGCGTCCTTTATTTACCGACAGGACAACGCGCGTTACATCGGCATCCAGTATTCGGTGGAGGGGCGCGATCTCGCGAGCGCGGTGCAGGACGCGCAGGCAGCGGTCGCGAAGACATTCAAGCTGCCAACGGGATATCACGCGGCGTGGGGCGGTGAGTTCGAGGAATACAACCAGAGCCGCGCGCAGCTGCAGTTCGTGCTACCAATCACGTTCGGCCTGATTTTTCTGCTGCTGTTCGGGCTGTATCACAACGTGAAGTTTCCGGTGATTACCGTGCTCGGCGTGATCCTCTCGGGTCCGATCGGCGGAATGCTCGCGCTGATCGTGACGGGGACGCACTTCTCGGTGAGTTCGGGAATCGGATTTCTCGCGCTGTTCGGCGTGTCGGTGCAGACCGCAGTGGTCTACATCTCCTATGCGAATGAACTGCGGCTCGGCGGTAAGGGAATCGCCGACGCGACGCGCGAAGCGGCGTTGCTGCGTTTGCGGCCGATCATGATGACGGCGCTGGTGGCGGCGTTCGGATTGCTGCCGGCGGCGCTGGCGACAGGAGTGGGAACGGATTCGCAGAGGCCGTTTGCGCTCGTCATCGTCGGGGGACTCTTCTCGCGACTTCTCATCAGCGTCTTCCTTATGCCGGTGTTCTATGAGATGGCGGCGCGGGAGGGAGATCATCTCGAGGTGTAAGCCCGGGCAACTACGGCGAATGGCGAGTGGTTATTGGCGAGAGCGTGGCGATTAGCGAGTGGCCACGCTCTCGCTAATTACGACTAGCGATTCGCCGTATTTGGCGCTGGCGTGGCGACTTGCAATTGGCCACGCTCTCGCTAATTACGACTCGCGATTCGCCGTAGTTAGCGGCAGAGTGTCCGAAACGCCGCAATTCGATTAACTTTCGGCTCTAATGACCAAGCGCGAAGACGCCCTCGATTATCATCGCCAGGGCCGCCCCGGCAAAATCGCCGTCGTCCCCACCAAACCGCTGACCAATCAGCGCGATCTCGGGCTCGCCTACTCGCCCGGCGTCGCCGAACCCTGCATCGAAATCCAGCGAAATCCCGACGACGCCTACCTCTACACGTCCAAGGGCAACCTCGTCGCCGTCGTGTCCAATGGCACTGCCGTCCTCGGCCACGGCAATATCGGCGCGCTGGCCGGAAAGCCGGTGATGGAGGGCAAGGGCAACCTCTTAAAGCAGTTCGCCGATCTCGATGTGTTCGATCTCGAAGTCGGTTCTGAAGATCCCGCCGATGTCATCCGATTCTGCCAGTTGCTCGAACCGACTGTCGGCGGCATCAACCTCGAAGACATCCGCTCACCTGACTGCTTCCTGATTGAAGAAACGCTGCGGAAGACCATGAAAATCCCGGTCTTCCACGACGACCAGCACGGCACGGCAATCATCTCCGGAGCTGCGCTGCTCAATGCGCTCGAAGTTGTCGAGAAGAAGATCGAGAACGTGAAGGTTGTATTCTCGGGCGCGGGCGCGGCCGCCATCTCCACAGCGGAGCACTACGTCCGCCTCGGCGTGAATCGTGAGCACATCCTGATGTGCGATCGCGAGGGCGTGATCTACGAAGGCCGCGTCGGCCACACCGATCCGTACAAGGACCGTTTCAAGCGCGAGACGACCGCACGCTCGCTGAAGGACGCGCTCAATGGGGCCGACGTGTTCGTCGGGCTCTCCGCTGCCGGCGCGGTCACGCCGGACATGATCAAGCACATGGCGGCGAACCCCATCATCTTCGCGCTCGCGAATCCGAATCCCGAAATCACGCCGGACGAAGTGCGCAGCGTGCGCGATGACGCGATCACCGCCACCGGGCGCAGCGACTACGCAAACCAGATCAACAATGTCCTCTGCTTTCCGTTCATCTTCCGCGGCGCGCTCGATGTGCGCGCCACGCAGATCAACGAAGAAATGAAAATGGCGGCCACGCGCGCGCTCGCCGCGCTGGCCAAGGAAGACGTGCCCGACAGCGTCTCCCAGCTCTACGGCCTGAAGTCCGTGAAGTTCGGCGCCGAGTACTTGATTCCCTTCCCGTTCGATCCGCGGGTGCTGCTATGGGTCGCGCCGGCCGTCGCGTGGGCCGCCGTGGCGAGCGGCGTCGCGAAGGAATTCATTGATCTCGAGACCTACCGCGATCAACTCGAAGCGCGGCTCGGCCGCGCGCGCGGCATCATGCGCGGCATCATCAACCGCGCGCAGCACGATCCCAAACGCATCGTGTTCGCCGAAGGCGAGGATCTCAAAATCATCCGCGCGGCGCAGATCCTCGTGGACGAAGGAGTCGCGCACCCGATCCTTCTCGGCCGCGCGAAGCGCATCCGCGAGACGGCGGAGGAGAACGGCGTCTCGCTCGCGGGAATTCGGATCGAAGATCCGGGCGCGTCGAAGCACAAGGAACGCTACGCAAATTTTCTGTTCCAGCGCCGTCAGCGCAAAGGACTTTCGCTCGCGCAGGCGCACCAGCTGCTGTACAAGGGGATCTACTTCGGCACGACAATGGTCGCCGTGGGCGACGCCGACGGCGTCATTGGCGGCCTGAACAAGCACTACCCCGAGACCATCCGGCCCGCGCTCGAAGTGATCGGCCCGCATCCGGTGGTCGGCCTCGCAAGCGGCCTGTACATGCTCGTGTTCGACAAGCACGTGATCTTCTGCGCCGACACCACGGTCAACATCGATCCCACCGCCGAACAGCTCGCGCAGATCGCGATCTCCGCGAGCGGCCTCGTCACGAACTTCGGTCAGGTGCCGCGAGTGGCGATGCTTTCGTTCTCGAACTTTGGATCGGTGAAACACCCGCAGGCACAGAAAATGGCGGACGCGGTGAAGATCCTCCGCGAACGCAGACCGCAGCTCGTCGTGGACGGTGAAATGCAGGCCGACACGGCGTTCAGCCAGGAAATTCTCGCCGGACGATATCCGTTCAGCAGTCTGAAAGAAGCTGCAAACGTGCTCATCTTCCCGAACCTGAGCGCGGGCAACATCGCGTACAAGCTGCTTACGCAACTGGGCGGGGCCACAGCGATCGGCCCCATCCTCGTCGGCATGGCACAGCCGGTGCATGTGCTCGAGCAGGATGCCGACGTGCAGGAGATCGTGAACATGGCGGCAGTTGCCGTCATCGATGCGCAGTGGCGCGTTCGCGCCAGTTCCGAAACCGCCCGCGTGACGACCGGCGAGTACGAAGCCGCCGCTCTACGCTGAACCACGACCTACAACTTTCCGCATTCCGAGTCGCTCATGACAACCGCCGCATCGCCGTCGCGCGAGAGCTCGCACGGGCTCAAGACCCAGGGTCTCGCTCCCAAGGGCGCGCTCCGCTGGAATCTCAACCCACCCGAGCTCGTCGGCGCCGCGCTTCGCCGCCGTGAGGGCGAACTCGCCGACATGGGTCCGTTCGTCGCCGTCACCACGCCGCACACGGGACGTTCGCCGAAGGACAAGTTCGTCATCAAGGAATCCGCGTCGGAGAACGACATCGACTGGGGCGCAGTGAACCAGCCGATGAGCGAGGCGCAATTCGAGATTCTTCAGGCTGACGTGCGCGAATATCTCAACGCGCAGGATGAACTGTTCGTGCAGGATCTCTATTGCGGCGCCGATCCGGCGTACCGCCTCTCCTGCCGCTACGTCACGCCAAATGCGTGGCACGCGAACTTCGTCCGCAACATGTTCATCCGCCCGGAGCTCGCGGAGCTCGCTGCCTTCGCGCCGAACTTCACGATTCTCCACGCACCGGAATATCAGGGCGATCCCGCGAAGCATGGCATTCGCTCGACGACGTTCATCGTGCTCAATCTCGCAAAGCGCACGATTCTTATCGGCGGCACGCGCTACGCGGGCGAGCTGAAGAAGTCGATGTTCACGGTGATGAACTACCTGCTCCCAAAGCAGGGCGTTCTCTCGATGCACTGCTCCGCAAACATCGGACATGACGGCGACACCGCGCTGTTCTTCGGCCTCTCGGGCACCGGCAAGACGACGCTCTCGGCTGATCCGGAGCGCGGGCTGATTGGCGATGACGAGCACGGCTGGAGTCCGAACGGCGTGTTCAACTTCGAGGGCGGCTGCTATGCGAAGGTGATCAACCTCTCGCCGGAGCAAGAGCCCGACATCTTCGCGACCACGCAGATGTTCGGCACCGTGCTCGAGAACGTCGAACTCGATCCGAACACCAAGAAAGTGAAATTTGAAAGTCAGGCGCTCACCGAGAACACGCGCGCCTGCTATCCGCTGTCGTACATCCGAAACCATGTGCCGAGCGGCCGCGGCGGACATCCAAAGAACGTCGTGTTCCTCACGGCCGATGCGTTCGGCGTGCTGCCGCCGATCGCGCGTCTCACCCGCGAGCAGGCGATGTACTACTTCCTCTCCGGGTACACGGCGAAAGTCGCGGGCACGGAGCGCGGCGTCACCGAGCCGCAGGCGACGTTCAGCGCGTGCTTCGGCGCGGTGTTCCTCGTGTGGCACCCCACCAAGTACGCCGAGATGCTCGGCGAGCTGCTGGCGCAGCACAAAGATGCGCACGTATGGCTCGTGAATACCGGGTGGAGCGGCGGGGCCTATGGAGTCGGGTCCCGTATGAAACTTTCACATACTCGGGCGATGGTGCGCGCGGCGCTGGCCGGCACGCTCGACGGCGTGGCGGTGAAAACCGATCCGGTGTTCGGACTTTCGGTGCCGACTGAGATTGAAGGCGTGCCCTCGAACGTGCTCGACGCGCGCTCCACATGGAAAGATCCGGCCGCGTACGACGCGCAGGCGGCGAAGCTCGCTGCAATGTTTCGCGAGAACATCAAGAAGTTTGGCGCGGCGGTCTCCGACAAGATTCTCGCGGCGGGCCCGGCGGCCTGAAGCGAATGGCGAGTCGGAACTCGTGAGTTTTATAAGGGATCCGCTCTGGAACAACATCCGGATCGATCCCACCGCTGAACGGCTGCTCGACACGGGCGTCGTTCAGCGCCTCCGCTACGTGAGACAGCTCGGGCTCGCGCACCTGGTGTATCCGGGCGCGACGCACTCGCGATTCGAACATGCGCTCGGCGCGTACCATCTCGCGCGCCGCACGCTCTCGCGGCTGCAGGAATCTGACGGGCTCAGCGGCGTCGCTCCGGATGAAGCTGCGATCGTCGCGGCCGCAGCACTGCTGCACGACGTGGGCCACTATCCGTTTTCGCACGCGGTGGAAGAAATCGGCGTGCCGCACCACGAGGAACTCTCGCGCCCGCTGGTGACGGACGGCGACGTGGCGACGATTCTGCGGGCCGATATTGGGGGCGATGCGCCCGAGCGCATCTACGCGCTGATCTGCGGCACGAGTGCGAGCCCGCTCCAGGGATTGATCTCGGGCTCGCTCGATCTCGACAAGATGGACTATCTCAAGCGCGACGCGCTGATGTGCGGCGTGCCGTACGGCGAGATCGACGAAGACCGCCTGATGCATGCGCTCGTGGTGCTCGACGATCCGACCACGAATCGCCGCGGCATTGGTGTGCTCACGAAGGGACTCTCCGCGCTCGAGTCGCTGCTGTTCGCGAAGTATCAGATGTACCGCAACGTCTACTGGCACCATGCGGTGCGCAGCGCGACAGCCATGTACAAGCGGATGGTGGAGGGCGCGCTCGCGAGCGAAGTGGTTGGCGTGGCCGCGCTCGGGCGGTTCACCGACGAGGGGCTCTTGTTCGCGCTCGAATCCGCGGCGACTGGCGAGACGCGCGCGCTGCTGCACGACCTGCTCGCGCGGCGGCTGTTCAAGCGCGCGTTCGAGGCGCCAGCCGCGGCGCTGCCGATGGAATCACTCGAGTGGATAGCGGACGATCGCGAGCGGGCGATGAGTGCCGAGCGCGCGATCGCGAAAAAGCTCGGCGTCGCGCACGAAGATGTGCTGCTCGATTTTCCGGCGAAGACGCAGATGCTGGGGTTGGATCTGCCGGTGTTGTCTCGGGACGGCGCGGTCAGTCGGTTAACGCAGAAGGGAATTCCGGGCGCCATCGATCTTCCGGTCTTGGCGGAGCAGCTGTACCGGTCCGCGAGGTACCTTCGCGTGTTTACCAGGACGCGAGTCCGAATTGGCTGGGATGAGCTGAAGAATCTGCTCGAGGGGTAACTACGGCGAATGGCGAGTGGGGACTGGCGAGAGCGCGGCGACTCGCGAATTGATACGCTCTCGCCAATTACGACTCGCCATTCGCCGCCTTACAGCAATCCTCGGGTAACTACGGCGAATCGCGAGTCGGGACTGGCGAGCGAATGGCGAGTGGGGACTGGCGAGCGAATCGCGACTCGGGACTGGCGAGCGAATGGCGAGTGGGGACTG
>JANYIJ010000024.1 GCA_025362095.1 Gemmatimonadota bacterium
CGCCGCGCCCGACTTGGTGAGCGGCTGACCCCACACCAGAAAAAAGTCGGAGAGCTTGAACGAGCGGTCCTTCGGCGCCTCGATGTGAATAATCCCATCAGGCGTGTGCGTATGCAGCCAGTAGATGCACGGCTTCACGGCGGGCTGGCCGACGTTGCGCGGGATGTCGACCTGCTTGCCGTGATCGAAAATCACGAGGTGCTGATGGATATGAATGCGCTGGCCCTCCTGCGCGTCGCAGGAAATTCCGCCTACGGTTTCGCCGGCCGGCGCGATCGGTGCGAGTTGCGCGGCCGCCGGCGCGGCGAACCCAAATATCACAGCAACGGACAACGCACGAATCGAGCGCATGATTCAGTACCTGAATGGGAGTTTATCGAGCAGCTGAAAACTACCTGCGGTTCTCCATTCTGACCACGAGCTTCAGGCCGGACCAAGTTTCATCGACTGCGCAGACCTTGATGTCGACGAGTCCGAGCGGGAACGCGATTTCACGCACGGAGTCTTCCGAGTTTCTGCGGAAGCGGGGTTCCCGAATAACCAGCCACGCTGCGAAGACGCGATCTCATTTCTCGCCTCGGAAGAACCAGTGCACGCCGAACCTGTCGGCAAGGTGGCCGTACGTTCCGAACGGCATCTCCCGCAAACCACCTTGTTATGCTGTGCCGGCGGTATCGCATCCTTCATTGGCGTCTCGCCCATTCTCGTGATTGTCAGATCGCCGCCCAGGCACGATTGGTAAAACGTCATCGCCTCGGCACAGTTTCCGTCGAACCACCATGTCCGAACACGCGGAGGAGCGGGCACGCCGCAAGCAAGACAAACGGCAGTGCCCCAAGGAGGTGTGCGCGATGCTCCGTCGTGAGGAAGAATGCGGTCCACGATGCTGAATCCGACAAAGGCGATCCAGCTGCGAGAGAAACGTGGTCAGTCGACTATGCGAACCTCCGGTCAGAAGGCGACGTGGAACTGTGCGGTCAGGCCCTGGCGATTGACGGCGCCGGCAGCTCGCGGCGTGTCGATGAAGTACTCCATCGCCACTCGGAAGTATTCGGGTACGTTGAACGGCACAACGCCGCCGAGCACCACGCGCTGGGTTCCAAGGCTGCTGGCACCGTTGTCCGGATTCAGGAACTCGTATCGGCCATAGAGCGTCCAGTGGTCGGATTTCCCCGCATTGCCGCCCTTGGTGTACCCGCCGTAGATCCAGTACCCATTGCCGGAGACGGACGAGCTCCGGAACGGCGACGCCGCGCTGACGGGCAGGCGAGAGTTCGTCGCATAGACATAGCCGCCCTGCGCTTCGATCGGGCCGAAGAACTTGTTGGCGGACAGGCCGAGGCGGGCGTAGTTGGAGCTCAGACTCGCCTGCGTGGTGTCGAGGCCTGCGACCGATCCGAAGTAGGCGACCGCGGTCACGCCCGAGCCGACATCATCCCAGAGGAACTGATCGCTCACCGAAAAGTCATGCGCCGTGGTGCTGGTCGTCGTCGCCATCCCCTCTCCGCCCGACATCAATCCGTTGACGTACTGCACCGCGAGACGATTCCGCCCGCCGAGCACGTAGTACGCTTCAACAGCCGCGACGTCGCCGGTGAAGCTGAACGGCACGCCCGGTGTGGCCTGAGCGGAAAGCGCGAGCGGTGCGAGAATTCCGGTCGGTCGGTCAAATCCCGCCAATGCCCCGCCGAAGATCATATGACCTTGACCCGCCCGGAGGCCTCCGAAGGCTTTCTCTTTTCCCCAGACGCCAGAGACTTCGCCTACGAGGTCGATCGAGGCATCGGGCGTTCGCTCGAACTCGAGAAACACGGAGTAGTTCGTGCCTAGAGCGCCGCCGAGGAAGATGCTCGCGGAGGGCACGACCATGGTGTTCGAGTCAGCGGGTTGCCCATCTGTCTTTGAGTAGACGTATTGCAGGATCCCGCGCGCACTGATGTAATCCTCGAGCCGCTTGACCTCCTCCTTCTTGCCGATGTCGTCCGGCATCCGAAATCCCGCCCATTTGAAGGTGAGGCCGGTCGCATTGAGCCGCGGCACCACTGGGTAGTGGCAGTAGTTGCAGTTGGTGTTGTACTTCCGCGCCCATGCGGGGATTCGCGCACGGGCCAGCGCCGCCTTCACCGAGACGGTCGTGTCGTTCGATTTCGCCCAGGCGGTTCGTGGTCCGATGCTCGCGACGACCGCCGCCAGAGCGATTCCAAGGGTTCGAAGGTTGAGAAATATCGGGCGCTTCATTGTGTTCTCCAAGAGGTGGGATAGAGATCAGGCTGTGAGGCGTTGCGAATCGTCCGGACAACGTCTGACGTCGACGCTGGTGCTTCCGTCCCGCGTTTGCCACGCGGGACGTGCCGTAGCGTGTTCACGGCTGCGATTGTCGCAGGAGCCTCAGTTCCCGTCCGCCGGCTGCAGTTCATCACTTGATTGAGCTCCCCATAACGTCACTGCTGCTAGAGGACGTTTCGTCTCACGCGCTCAACTCACCTCGTGTGAGGAGCGCACCTCTGGTGAGAGGTCAGGCGCGGGGAGGAGGCGCCTCGGGCGCGGTGGCCCATTCGCTGTTGGCCAGCGCGGGCTCGGGGAGTTCGACCGGGATCATACGGGAAGCGTAGCTCCCCACCGCAATGGCCGGCACGGTCATCGCGATTGTGCACATCGCCATTGACGAGCAGGTGCTCCGCGCCGAGGGATTCCGGAAGCAGTCATCATCAGTCGAGTGATGATCGCAGTCCTTCGGGGTGCCGGACTCGTCTGCGTCCCTGGCAACGGTCAACGTCTTCGTGTCGCTCATGCCTGGCATTGGCATTTCGTGTGACGGCGTGAGGGATTTCGCGCGTTGATCGAGTGTCGGCGGACAGAGCGTGCCACTGCCAAGAAGCGAGAGCTGCAGCAGGAAGACACCGAGAGTAGCCGTCGCGATTCGACGCGTGATTCGCATGGAACGATGCCACCACTGGACTCGGCTCGAGAGAATCCCGAGCTCTATCAGCGAATGTACGAACCGCGTGCGAGCATCGCTGTCAGGCGTAGGCCCGACTCGTGTCAAGGATTAGCCCGGCGAAGGTACGGAGATCGCGGACCCCAGACAGCCGACTCCCTGACGGACACTGCCTCGACGCGGAGCGACCTTAATCAACCGCAATGCGACCAGATATGCGCGGTGTCCGAGTTCGAACGTTCTTCCCATCTGGAGGCTCCGTGTACATCGACACGCCTACGTCACGGAAGTTGTGGTCTCTCGCCGTCGCCGTCGCAGTGATCGGCTGCTCGTCCGTGACCGCACCGGGCAATACCCCGTCGGGCACGGCCGCGCTCGACGTGACGGCCGTGACCCCACCGAATGCCTCGGTCGGCGTCGCGACGAACACTCCGGTCGTCGTCAAGTTCAGCCGGCCGATGATGGTCGGGATGGAAGCGCTGGTCGTGCTGCATGAGGGCGCCGTCACCGGTCCAGCGGTCGCCGGTACCGCGATGTGGTCGAGCGATCGTTTGACGCTCACGTTCACGCCCGCCATGCCGCTCAAGCCCGCGACGACGTATGTGCTCCACATGGCGCCTGGACTCGTGGACGCCGTCGGCGATACGGTCAATGCCGCATCCTGCGCGCGTCTGGGAGGCACCTCGGTCTCGTCATCCATGATGGGCGCCGGGACGGGCATGATGAGCAGCGGCTCGTGGGGCCCCGGCATGATGGGCACCGGGTGGCAGTCGGCGACTGGCACATTCGGGATGATCTTCACGTTCAAGACATCCTGAGGAGACGACGGGCCGCTCCGAGGCGGCGCGGGCCCACCTGCGTTGACCCACTACGGCTCCGGCCAGAGTTTTCGAATAGAAGTCCCCTTGACTCCATCCGTTCATCCGGATATACTGATGAAGTAGAAAAACCGATACCGTGGCGATTTGGAGGCAAATTGCGGCCACGTTAAATATTCAGCTAAAGCGCCAGCCCGGGCCTCCATACGCTCGGGCGTTTTTTGTTTCGGTCTTCGGTCTTCGGTCTTCGGTCCCCAGTCGTCTCTTCTATATAGTAGCATGCCCCTCAGCCTTTCGACTCCGTTCAACGTCTCATTCGAATTCTTCCCTCCCAAAACACCGGAGATGGAAGAATCGCTGTGGCGCGCCGTGAAGAGGCTCGAGCCGCTCGCTCCGAAGTTCGTTTCCGTCACGTACGGCGCCGGCGGCAGCACACGCGAGCGCACGCACAAGACCGTCCAGCGCATTCTCAACGAGACCAACCTCGTCCCCGCTGCGCACCTCACCTGCGCCGATGCCTCGCGCGATGAAGTGAACGATGTCGCACACTCATACTGGGAAATGGGCGTTCGTCATATCGTCGCGCTGCGCGGCGATCCGCCCGCGGGCGTCGCCAAGTACGCGCCTCATCCACACGGGTATCCCTGGGCCTCCGAGCTGGTCTCTGCGCTGCGCTCGCAGCACGATTTCGAAATCAGCGTCGCAACCTTCCCAGAGGGACATCCGGACTCGCGCTCGCTCGACTCCGAACTCGACAACCTCAAGCGAAAGATCGACGCGGGCGCCACGCGCGCAATCACGCAGTTTTTCTTCGACAACTGGACCTACCTGCGCTATGTAGACGCCGCGCGAAAGGCCGGCATCACCGTGCCAATCGTTCCCGGCCTCATGCCCGTCACGAACTTCACGCAGATGACGCGCTTCGCCGCGCAGGCCGGCGCGACCGTGCCGCGCACGATGGGACCGATGTTCGAAGGTCTCGAGAACGATCCCGAGACCCGCAAACTCGTCGCCGCCACCGTAGCTGCCGAACAGTGCCGCCAGCTCGCTGATGCGGGCGTTACGGAATTCCATTTCTACACTCTCAACCGCGCGGATCTCACATACGCATTGTGCCACATTTTGGGATTGCGACCGAACGGACAGCAAACAGGGGACGGTAGACAGCAAGCGGCGGACGGCGGCCAATGACCGCCAACACGCCTTTCACGCGCGCTTCACGTCTCGCGCTCCTCGCACAGGAACTCGGTCGCCGCATTCTTATTCTCGACGGCGGCATGGGCACCGAGATTCAAAAATTCCGCCTCGGCGAGAAAGAATATCGCGGCGAACGTTTCAAAGACTGGCGCCGCGATCTCAAGGGCAACAACGATCTCCTCACGCTTGTTCGCCCCGACGCCATCGGCGGGATCCACACCGCCTATCTCGATGCCGGCGCAGATATCATCGAGACCAACACGTTCAACTCCACCCGCGTCGCGATGGCCGACTACGGGATGGAAGAGCTTGCCGCCGAGCTGAATGAGGGCGGCGCGCGACTCGCACGCGAGTGCTGCGATGCCACCGAGAGAAAGGATGGGAAGCCGCGCTACGTCGCCGGAGTGCTCGGCCCCACCAATCGCACCGCCAGCATCTCGCCGCGCGTCGAAGACGCAGGCTTCAGAAATGTTTCGTTTGACGAACTCGTCGTCGCGTATACCGAGTCGACCCTCGCCCTGCTGAAAGGCGGCGCGGATCTGATCCTGGTCGAGACAATCTTCGACACGCTGAACGCGAAGGCGGCGCTCTTCGCAATCGAAGAAGCGTTTGCCATCGCGAACACCCGCGTGCCGGTCATGATCTCGGGCACCATCACCGATCAGAGCGGCCGCACGCTTTCGGGCCAGACCACCGAAGCATTCTGGAACTCCGTCGCGCATGCGCGGCCCATTTCCGTCGGCCTCAACTGTGCGCTGGGTGCGAAGGACCTTCGCTCGTACATCCAGGAACTCGCGCGCGTCGCGCCGTGCTGGACCAGCGTGCATCCGAACGCCGGGCTGCCGAACGAGATGGGAGAGTACGATGAGACGCCCGCGTACACATCGGGAATTCTCAGGGAGTTCGCGGAGGCCGGATTTCTGAACATCGTCGGCGGCTGCTGCGGCACCACGCCGGCGCACATCGCGGCGATCGCAGCCGCGGTCAAAGGAATTGCGCCGCGCACTATTCCAGAGGTACCCAAGCAGCTGCGCCTGTCGGGACTCGAGCCGCTCACGATCGGACCCGACACGAACTTCGTGAACGTCGGCGAACGCACCAACGTCACCGGTTCGGCAAAATTCAAGAAGTTGATTCTCGCCGAGGACTACGACGCGGCGCTCGAAGTTGCGCGTCAGCAAGTCGAAGCCGGCGCCGTGATCATCGACATCAACTTCGACGAAGGAATGCTCGACGCCGAAGCCGCGATGAAGAAGTTCTTGAATCTCGCCGCCACCGAGCCTGCGATCGCGAAGGTCCCGTTCATGCTCGACTCTTCCAAGTGGAGCGTGATCGAGACCGGGCTCAAATGCCTGCAGGGAAAAGGCGTCGTCAACTCCATCTCAATGAAGGAGGGCGAGGAGGCATTCATCCATCACGCCACTCTCGTGCGCCGCTACGGCGCCGCCGTGATCGTGATGGCGTTCGATGAGCAGGGTCAGGCCGACACCGCCGCCCGCAAGATTTCAATTTGCGAACGCGCGTACTATATCCTCACGGAGCGCGTCGGCTTTCCGCCCGAAGACATCATCTTTGATCCGAATATTTTCGCGATCGCCACGGGAATCGAAGAGCACAACAACTACGCCGTCGATTTCATCAACGCGACGCGCGAAATCAAAGCGACCCTTCCGCACGCCAAGGTCAGCGGTGGCGTCAGCAACGTGTCGTTCTCATTCCGCGGCAACAACGCCGTCCGCGAAGCGATCCACACCGTGTTCCTCTATCACGCCGTCGCGGCGGGCATGGACATGGGGATCGTGAACGCAGGCGCACTCCCGCTCTATTCCGACCTTCCGCCGAAGTTGCTCGAGCTCGTCGAAGATGTCGTGCTCAACCGCCGCGCCGACGCTACGGAGCGCCTGCTTGAAGCGGCGGAATCCGTGAAGGGCGACGCCGCAAAGCAGGCCACGAATCTCGAGTGGCGCACCGGACCGGTGCACGAGCGGCTGCAGCACGCGCTCGTTCATGGAATCGCGGATTTCGTCGTCGCCGATACCGAAGAAGCCCGCAAACTCGCCGAGCGTCCGATCGAAGTGATCGAGGGGCCGCTGATGGACGGCATGAACATCGTCGGCGACCTGTTCGGCTCAGGCAAGATGTTCCTGCCACAGGTCGTGAAGAGCGCGCGCGTGATGAAGCGCGCGGTCGCTCACCTCATTCCGTACATCGAAGCGGAGAAGATCAAGAACGCCGACACGCGCGCCAAGGGAAAGGTCGTCATGGCCACCGTGAAGGGCGACGTGCACGACATCGGCAAGAACATCGTCGGCGTGGTTTTGCAGTGCAACAACTACGAGGTCGTGGATCTCGGCGTGATGGTTCCATGCGCGAAGATTCTGGAAGCCGCCGTTCGCGAGAAGGCGGACATCATCGGCCTCTCGGGATTGATCACGCCATCGCTCGAGGAGATGGCGTTCGTCGCGGGTGAAATGGAGCGCGAGGGATTCAGGATTCCGCTGCTGATCGGCGGCGCGACCACGAGCAAAGTGCACACGGCGGTGAAGATCGAGCCGCATTACTCCGGCCCGGTCGTGCACGTGCTCGACGCGTCCCGCGCGGTTGGTGTGGTCAGTGCGTTGCTTTCTGATGCCACACGCAATTCGTTCGTGACAGAGACCCGCGCCGAGTACCTGGATGTTCGCGAGCGCCGCGCTGAACGCCGCCGCGAAACTAAGAAGCAGACGCTCGAGCAGGCGCGTGCGAACAAGGTGCCGATCGACTGGAGCAAGGTTTCTCCGCCGAAGCCCACCTTCTCAGGCGTGCGCACCTACGACGAGAACCAATTCCCCCTCGGCGATCTCGTGCCGCGCATCGACTGGACGCCGTTCTTCCAAACGTGGGAACTCGCGGGACACTATCCGGACATTCTCGAAGATCCGACCGTCGGCCCATCCGCGCGCAGCCTGTTCAGTGACGCACAGGCAATGCTCCGAAAGATCGTAGAGGAAAGGTGGCTGAAGGTGCGAGCCGTGGTCGGATTCTTCCCGGCGAACTCGGATGGGAAAGAAGACATAAACATCTGGTCGGAAGACCGAAGTCCGAAGACCGAAAACCGCACACCGCTCGCAGTCATTCATACGATTCGCCAACAAATGGTGAAGGGCGATGGCCGGCCGAACTCGGCCCTTGCCGATTTCGTCGCGCCATGCGCAACTGGGCTCACCGATTGGATGGGCCTGTTCGCCGTGACCACGGGCATCGGTGTCGACGAAAAGGTTGGCGAGTTCGAGGCTGCACATGACGACTACAACTCGATCATGGTCAAGGCGCTCGCAGACCGGCTGGCCGAGGCGCTCGCCGAGCGGCTCCACGAGCGGGTGCGGCGAGAGTTCTGGGGCTACGCCGCCGACGAGCACCTCGACAACTCCGCGATCATCCGCGAGCAGTACCAGGGCATCCGGCCGGCGCCGGGCTATCCTGCCTGCCCGGATCACACCGAAAAGCGGACCTTGTTCGACCTCCTGGGAGCCACCGAGAGGGCCGGAATCCAGCTTACAGAGAGTTTCGCCATGTTCCCGACAGCCGCGGTCAGCGGCTACTTCTTCTGGAATTCGCAAGCGAAGTACTTCGGCGTGGGCAAGATCGAGCGCGATCAGGTCGAGGACTACGCGCGGCGCAAGGGAATGGAGCTCAAAGATGTCGAGCGATGGCTAGCGCCGATCCTCGCCTACGACTGATAATTAGGGTATGACAGCCTCAACGGTTTCTGCGCCCGCGGGCGCCCGACGGGTTTTGATCATCGACGATGAGCCCGCGGTTCTCCGCGTCATCGGCCTGCTCCTCGAGCGCAACGGTTTTGCCGTGGCGAGCGCGAGCAACGCGCGGGAGGGACTCTCGCTGCTCGCCGAGAAGGGATTCGACGTCGTGCTCACGGACATCATCATGCCGGAACTTTCCGGCCTCGATTTTCTGCGCGAACTGCGGCAGCACGATCTCGATGTGCCGGTCATCCTGATGACCGCCGGCGCGACGCTGGATTCCGCGCTCGATGCGATCGAGTATGGCGCATCGCAGTATCTGCTCAAGCCGGTGGAGCCGGAAGCGCTCATCACCTCCGTGGGCCGCGCCGCAGCACTCGGTGAGCTCGCGCGACTCAAGCGCACGGCGCTTGCGGTGCAGGCCGGCAAGGCGATTCCATACGGCGATCGGCAGACGCTGGAAGCCGTGCTCACGCGCACGTTCGCCACGATCCACGCGGAGTTTCAGCCGGTCGTCTCACTCAAGAAGAAAAGCGTGCTCGGCTACGAGGCGCTTATGCGCTGTGACGAGACGCTGTTTGCATCGTACGGCGCGCTGCTGATCGCGGCGGAACGCATCGGCTGGCGCACGGCGCTCTCGAAAACACTCTATCAACGCATTGCACAGGACTGCGGCGATATGCCCGAGGGCGCGCTGCTCTTCGTGAACATCCACCCGCTCGATGCGCAGGAATCGCTGCTTACGGGATCGGGCGCGCCGCTCGAGCCGATCGCGCGCAGCGTGGTGCTCGACGTGCGCGAGAGCGTCGCTGGCGAGCAGCTCGCCGCGCTCGCGTCTGCGCTGCCCGACCTGCACGGCGCCGGTTTCCGGATCGCGATCGACAACGTCGGCACGGGAACGTCTGGTCTCGAGATCGTGAGCCGTCTCTCGCCCGATTTCGCGAAGCTCGACCGCAGCGCGTACATCGGAATTGAGAAGGATGAAAAGCGTCAGCGCACGGTGCGCGCGATCTACGCGATGTTCGCGTCGCTCGAGGTGCCGTTGATTGCTGAAGGAGTGGAGAGCGCGGCTGAGCGGGATGCGCTGCTCGCTGCAGGAGCGGATCTCGCTCAGGGCAACCTGTTCGGGGCGCCGTCGACGAGGTTTGAGTCGCCGGCGCTCTGACACAAGAAACAATGTCGGCAAATATCCACGCTCCGCTCAGCGTCCTCAGCGACGAAGAGAGCGCCTTCCGCGACGCCGTGGCGTCGTTCGTCAACGGTGAAATCCGCCCGCGCGTCTCCGCCATGGAGAAGGCCGCGAAGCTCGATCCCGATCTGATCCCGAAATATTTCGAGCTCGGGATGATGGGAATTCAAGTGCCGGAGAAATACGGCGGCGGCGGCGGCTCGCTCATGATGGTGACGCTCGCCGTCGAGGAAATCAGCAAGTGCGACGCCGCAGCGGCAATCGTGGTCGACGTGCAAAACACGCTGGTTGCGTATCCGATCCACCAATACGGGACGGAAGCGCAGCGCGAGCAGTACCTGCCGCGTCTTTGCGAGAATACCGTCGGCGCCTATGCGCTCTCCGAGGCAGGCTCGGGGTCGGATGCGTTCGGTCTCGCCACGCGCGCGGAGTTGAAGGGCGACAAATGGATTCTCACTGGTCGCAAACTTTGGATCACGAACGGCGCGGAAGCGGGCGTATTCATCGTGTTCGCGAACGCGGATCCGTCCAAGGGATACAAGGGAATCACGGCGTTTATCGTCGAGAAGACATTTCCCGGATTCAGCGTCGGCAAGAAAGAAGACAAACTCGGAATTCGCGCGTCGAGCACGACGGAACTGATTCTCGACGGCGTCGAGGTTCCCGCCTGCAACGTTCTTGGCCCGGTGGGCAACGGTTACAAGATCGCGATGGAGACGCTGAACGAGGGTCGCATCGGAATCGGCGCACAGATGATCGGCAACGCCGAAGGCGCGCTGGCCGCGGCGGTCGCGTACGTGAAGGAGCGGAAGCAGTTCGGGAAATCGCTCGCCGAATTTCAGGGCGTGCAGTTCCAGCTCGCGCAGGTCGCAACGGAACTCGAAGCGGCGCGCCTGCTGGTCTACAACGCCACGCGCCTGAAGGAAGCTGGCCGCGACATTGCGACGGAAGCGGCGATGGCCAAGCTGTACGCGTCGCAGGTGTGCGAGCGCGTGTGCTCGCTCGCACTCGAGATGTTCGGCGGGTACGGCTACACGAAGGAGTTTCCGGTGGAGAAATTCTTTCGTGACGCGAAGATCGGGAAGATTTACGAGGGGACGTCCAATATGCAGCTGTCTACTATTGCAAAGGCTTTGCTCAAATAGAGAGTGTCCGACGAGTGAACTGTTAACCACCAACTGTTGGTCGGTTAACTAAGGTAAGAAAATCAGTCCGGGAGGCGTCCCCATAGATGGCTCGCCTCCCGGACTTATTATTTAACCTTCGTTAACCGACGCACAGTTAGTAGTTAACAGTTCACTCGTTGGACACTACGCATTCATCGGTACTACTCGAGTAGCAGAATCGTCCCCTCCCCCTCGATGACGGTCTCCCCTCTCTGATTTCGACAGACTGTCGAGAGTACGGCTCTCTTTTTCTCGGCGACCAGCTCCTTCACCGTCACGCGCCAGGTGATCGTATCTCCGATCTTCACGGGCGCCTTAAACTTGAGCGCCTGAGCGACCCAGATGGAGCCGGGTCCCGGCAGGTCCATCCCGAAAGTGGCGCTCAGTATTCCGGCTGAGAGCATGCCATGCGCGATCCTCGTGCCGAATCGTGTTTTCGCGGCAGCAGCCTCGTCGACGTGCACAGGGCTGAAATCTCCCGTCAGCTCTGCATAGGCATTCACCAGAGACTCCGTCATCTCGCGCGTTCGCTCCACGGACTTGCCGACGAACAACTCTGCGAATTTCATTGTCAGGTCTCCATCACGAGCTGAATGTCTGCGTCGAGTTCGCCGGCGGCGTTCTTGCGCGTGAGCCACGAGACCACGAAAAAGACGAGCAGCGAGGTGATCAGCGAGAGCGACGCGACGTCGACTCCCTTCGGAAGCGTGATGATCTTCAAATAGCCGAGCGTCCCGCCCACGAGTGTGAGAGTGAGTCCTGTGCAGATCGAGGCGATCGCGCCGGCGCGCGTCGCGCCATTCCAGTTAAGTCCGATCGCAAGCGCCGGCGCGATGGTCGAGGCGAACATTCCCCAGCCGAAGATGCCGAGAAACGCCACGAGCGTTCCGGAGACCTGTGCCACGCCCGCGGCGACCAGCGCGAGAATCACGGTGCTGATGCGGCCCCAGAGCAGTTCGTCGCTGAGCTTTTTTCCGAATGCGAGCGGAATGTCGAGCGTGAGCGCGGCGGCGCCCGCGTTCATGAACGAGTTCACCGTCGCCATAATCGCAGCCGCCACGCCTGAGAACACGAGCCCCGCCACAAGCACCGGCGCGAAATGCAGCAGGAATGTCGGCGTCGCCTGATCGGCTTTCACCAGTGGCGCAATGGCACCGCCGACCACGAGCGCCTTGATCGCGACGCCGATCGCGATGTAGATCAGCTGTCCTGTGAGAAGCGCGACCGACATCAGCAGCAGATACCACTTCAGCTGCCGCGGATCCTTGAGCATGTAGAATTTGTGGATCACGTTCGGCTGTCCGAGCGATCCCATGCTGAACACGAAGAAGTATGAGAGCGCGGTGATCGGTCCGGCGCTTCCCCACGGCCCGAGGAAATGAGAATCGGCCGCCATGATCGTGTGCGAAATGTTCGTGAGCCCGCCGCCGCTCTTCAGCGCGAACCCCAGCACCATGAGAGACGAAAGCGCCATCACGGATCCCTGAAATACGTCGGTGTAGATACCCGCGAGAATTCCGCCCGCCACCGAGTACGCGAGGATGATTCCGGTGCCGATCCAGATCCCCGCGCCAAGCGACGTTCCGAAAATGGCCTCGATCACGATGCCGAGCGCGAGGAGGTTCGTCGCCATGTATCCGATGACAGCGATCAGTATCCCGAGCGCGGCAAGACCCTGCGCGGATGGAGAGCGGTAGCGCGCTCCAATCGCCGCCGGAACCGTTAGAAGACCCCGCGCCTCACCGAGAAGGCGCAGTTTCTTCGCGAGCACCCACGCGCCGAGCGCGTTCGAGAGTGCGCCGGGCAGAATGATGAACACGCCTGCAAGTCCGATCGTATACACGAGGCCTGGACCGCCGACGAACGAAAACCCGGAGAGACTCGCCGCCATCTTCGCGATCGCGAGCGTCCACAGCCCCACGCCGGCGCCGGCGACGAAGAAATCCCGTTCGTTTTTTGTCTTGCGCGTCGCCCACGTCGCGATCACCGCGACGATCGCGAAATAGATCAGCGCGATCGCGACGATCGCGGGCTGCGTGATGCGCGGCAGCGAGGCCTGAAGGAGCAGCATCATGCGTCAGCCCCCTCCGCGCTGTTCCGCGCGAGGGCCATCGCGGCCTGCGCCTCGCGAAGCTTGCGCAGGTCTTCTTCGCTGAGCATTGCGCTGTCGAACGTCAGCGCCCACGCGATCGGAAAGACGAGAATTGGGACGACGGCGATGCCGAGCAGCACGATGGTCGAGCGAAGCGGGAAGCCGAACAGCAGCGCCCCGCCGTCTCCTTCGTTGTCGGGCATCGCGAGCGCGACGGCGAAGCAACCGGCGCACCAGATGAACATCAGCGCGAACACCCAGCGGAGCACCGGCGCCATGTGTCCGCGCCGCACGGCGCCGAGCGCCATGAGCGACATGAGCGCGCCGCACGTTCCGATGGCGATGCACCACGGCGCCCAGCTCGCGGCGAAGAACGAGCCGGTGTAGCCGGCGGCGATCACGACGAGAAAGAAGACCGCCAGACGGAGGACGATGGATTTCAGCACGAGAAAAGTGAGAGCCCGCCTACGGTACGATCGCGGGTGCCCTGCTCCCCCCAACAATCGCATTGAACAGAAGTTTGAACGTCGCCGCCGGCTGTGCCCGGAACGTGATCTCAGGACCAAAGAGGTAAACGGTCCCCTGACCGTATTTGGCTTCAGCCATCGCCACCCCGCCCTCGAGATAGTTCTGGCCCCATGCCCAGCCGCTGCGCAGCGGCGAAGCGTTTTCGAACCAGGCGATCGGCTTCACTCCTTTCGATTCCGCATCCGGTCCCAGCCGCATCACTGGGCTGTTGTCGAAGAAAATGATTCCCTTCGATTCCTGTCCGCGCGTCGCGTCAAGCGTCGTGTCGTACGACACTTCGAGCAGCGAACCCGGCACGTAGTACTTCTCCGCTGGCAGCGGCGAGCCGGCCGTTCCAGTGGGTGTGCGCTCTACGAGATGGTTCGTGACCGGCAGCGCGAGCTGCTGCGCGATGTTGATCGACGACGGGCCGATCGCGACGATGCGGCCGCCCGCGTTTAGAAATTCTTTCAGCTTCGGCAGCGTGCGATCGGCCGACACGTTTCCGATCCACGCGCGGAACTCTGCGGGAATCGCCGTCGTGTCCTGCGCGCCCCCGCGGCCGCCACCACCGCCACCACGCCCACCACGTCCGCCGCCCACTCCCGGAATCGAGCTCTCAGGGAAAATCAGCACGTCGAACTTCGCGCGCAGATTGCCCGCATCGAGTTCCTGCGGATACACCACGCGGAATGGCAGCTCGTACTGCTCCATCAGCCAGCGCATCTGGCCGCTCGGCATCGAGCCGCCGAAACGATCCCACAATCCAATGCGCAGCGCAGGAAGTTTTTCACCGTTCGACGCGAGATCGCCCGAGGCGTCGAACTGCACTCCGATGTCCTTCGCTGATTTCTGAACGACCGGCGTGCTCTTCGCATTCGCCGGCACGTAGAGCGTGCCAGCCGGATACGACTTGCCACCGATCGTGGCCGAGTGCTGCAGGCGATAGACATCGGCGCCGGCGGCCCAGAGGCGGCTCAGCGCGTGGTATGAATCGTTGACCTTCGGCGAGAGCGTCCAGCCTGCGCCCGTCGTCGCGACCGTCGTTGCGGTCGGGTGAATGCGATCCTTGAGCGGATCGAGTTTCACGAACGGCCCGTCGAAGCCGTCGAGCATGCGATCGAACTTCACGCCCATCTGAAGGGCGAGCGTCCAGCCGGCGTTGTCGTACGGCCGAGTCGGCGGTGCGCCCGGGAATTTGAAATCGTTCGGGTGATCCTGCGGCTCGAACATGTCGAGCACGTCCGCGCGGAACGCCTGCGCTGATTTCACCACGTAGGAACCCGCCGGATAATTTTTTCCGTTCACCGAAAACGCGGCGCTCGCGCGATGCACGATGAGTCCGACCTTCTGCAGTGCGACGAGGAATTTTGCCGCGGTTAGGAAATCCGGCTGGTTCGCGGGGAGAATGTATCCGCGCGGCATGCGCATCTCGGGCTTCCGGAACTCCGCATACAGTGCCGCCGGCGCTGAACCGCCGCCGAACGCCGCCGCGAGGTCGGGATTCACGTCGCCGGCTGCGCCAGCTGCGCCGCCGCGGCCACCGCGACCGGCGCCGGACGCGGCGCGCTCTGCAGCGGCCTTCGCCTCGACATCCGCGAGCACCTTCGGTGTCACGATCCAGTTGTCTTCACTGCCCCATTTGATTTCGTCGTGGCCCATCTTCCACGTGTTGAACAGCATCGTCTCCCGGTTGCGCGAGAGCAGATCAAGCAGCGCGCGGTTCGCCGTGACGGAATAGTCGATGGACTGTTTGAAGTGCCATTCCTGCAGCGGCGCGAGCGGAAGCACTTCGTCGGCGAAGCGCAGCATGCGCTCGGGAACGAACGGCACCGTCATCGGCGTCGGACTGCCGATCGACTCCGTGAGAATGCCGATCATGTTGTGGAAGTACGCCTCGGTTCTCAGTCCGCCGTTCCACCAGGTGGAGTACGACGAGAGCGACCGATCAACCACACCGGGCTTGTCCTCGCGCACCATGCGGTCCTTGATCGCGGCGCCGACCATGTCGAGGCCGGTGATCATCCCGGGATGGAAGAAATAATTCGCGGGATCGCGGAACGGCGGCGCGAACATGACGGTGCCGGTCGGCCCCGTCTGGTGATGGTTGTAGACGATCTGCGGGTACCACTCGAGGTACATCCGCTTGTTCATGTTGGTCGTCTCGTCCTGATTCGACATATAGAAATCGCGATTGTCGTCGTGCCCGATGTATTTCTGATAAAGGCGCGGGACATTCATGTTCTTCTTCTTGGGATCCGGCTCCTGGTTGTACCAGTTCGCGATCAGCTCCATGCCGTCGGGATTCGCGTGGACAAACACGATGATCACGTCTTTCAGGATCCGCATCGTTTCCTCGTCGTTCATCGCGAGGAAATCGTAGTTCGTCTGAATGAGCTGATTGGCGCCGAGCACTTCGCTCGCGTGAAGGCCGCCGTCGATCCACATCACGGACTTGCCCTCTTTGGCCAGCGCGTGCGCCTCGGCTTCCGTGATCTCACCTGCCGAGAGTTTTTTCGCGATCTCCTTGTAGTGCGCGAGGTTCTTGATGTTCTCTGGGCTCGAGACGACCATGCTGAGCTGCGGCCGTCCTTCGGCGGTCATGCCGATCGTGTCGAGGTGCGCGCGCGGCGACTGCTTCGCGACTTTCTGCCAGTACGCGAGGAACTGGGTGTAGTTCGGAAGCCAGTAGTCGTCACCGATGTTGTGGCCGAAGAATTCTTTCGGCGTGGTGACCTGGGCACGGGAAACAGCCGGCGCAAACGCAGCAACGAGCAGCGCGAGAAGAGTGATGCGGGATAATCGGATCATGGGGGGCTCGACGAAGAAGGGAGCGCGTACAGCTGTGGCGCGGTACAGATACTAAGGAAACGCGTTCGCGCGAAGCAATGTTGATATTCGGAATAGTCGGAGTAGTCAGCTCACAGTTCAAGCTTTGAGCTTGGCAGCTCAGTGCTTGGCAGTGTCAAGGCCCGAGCTCGCTCACAGCCTGGGCTCTGACAACGCCAAGCGGGGAGCCTCAGAGCCGGGAGCTTGGACTGTGAGCTACCTACTTGCCGATTGTGCCCTTCAGGATTCCCTCACGAATTCGTTTTGCTTTTTCCGATGCGTTCGAATCCGCCTCAAGTTTCCGGTTGATCAGCGTCGCGAATTTCACGGCGGGGGTGATGGTCTCGGTCTTGCCATCGCGGATGAACTTAATCTCGATCGGCGCGCCTTCGCGCGATGCATACTTTACGCGCCAGTTTTCCCACGCGGGATTGTTTGCCGAGACTCCGTCGATCGAGGTCACGACGTCGCCGGGTTTGATCCCAGCGCCTGCGGCCATGCTGCCGGGCTCGACGATCACGACCAGCAGGCCGGCGCTGTCGCGCTGAAAGCTCACGCCCATGCGCGGCTGGTGAAGCGTATCTGTGCGCATCCGCCAGCCGGCCTTCGGGAGCCACTGGTTCCACGGAAAAACGTCGCGGCCAGCGACGTACTTTTCCAGAAACTCTTTTGTGCTCGCTCCTTTCGCCGCCCGTGACACGGCGCCCCACCATTCAGCCGGAGTGAAGCCCTTCCCCGCTTTGTAATCGCTGGAGTAGAGCGAGCGCATCACTCCATCGAGGCTCGCGGCGTTGTCGGTTGCATCCCGAATCATGATGTCGAGCGCGAGGCCGGCGAGCGAGCCTTTGTCATAATAGATGTCGTTCGTGCCGTCCGTCATGTGGATCCACGCCTGCAGCGACGCGTCGGTAAGCGCGATCGGCACAGTCTTGTCGACGTGATCCATCTTGCCCTCGGTCTTGCCGAGAAATCCGGCCGCGTCGATCACGCCTCCGCGCACCAGCGCGAGATCGGCGTAGTAGTCCGTGATGCCCTCGCTCACCCAGAGCCAGGGCGTCGGCTGCATCTCGGAATAGTTGTACGGCCACATGTCGAGCGGACGCAGCCGCTTCACGTTCCACGAGTGGAAGATCTCGTGCGCGTACACCGACGGCACGAAATCTTCATCGATGTAACCTGCGCCGATCACGCCCACGTTCGAGTTCTCGTGCTCCAGTGCACTCATCCCCTGCGCCGACGAGTCTGCGATCTGCATGATGTCGTACCGCGGCCAGGGCCGGTCCGCGAAGACGGCGACTTCCGTGGGAATGGCCTTTGCCATTTCACCGAGGAGCTTTGTGCGCTGCGCGGGCTTCACCGATCCCGATGGATAGGAAGAAAAACGCATCCACGCTCCCGAGACCTGCGCGCTGTCGAGATCGAATTTGCCGACGAAGAACGGATGGTCCACGAGCTCGTGGTAGTTCTGCGCGCTCCACGAATGAGCGCCTGTCTGGTTCATGCCGGTGACGACGCGCCACGAATCTTCCGTCTGAACCGTTACCGTCGCTGGAAAATCGAGCGCGCGCCCTTCGGGATACATGAAGAGGTTGGTGCCGTTGAAAAGGAGGAAGTCTTCCTTCGTCCAGCTCTGCGCGTTGTCGAGCGAGTCGGCCTTGTAGTGAAACTCGACTGTAACCGGACCGCCGTTGTCTGTGACGATGCGCCAGCTGCTCGGCGTGGACTTGTCCCACACGAGCGCCTTTCCCCGCGAGGTCGCCGAAAAGCGGCTGACATTGCGGGCGAAATAACTGACCTCGTAGTCGCCCGGAGTCCAGATGGGGAGCGAGAGAAGCACCGGCTCTTTTCCGGTCGCATTGAACGACATCGAGACGTCCACGGCACGTTCAATGCCCTGAAGAGCTTTGAACGTGACGGAGTAGCGGACATCGGAGATCACCGCGGAGCGCTGGGCGGCGGGACGGGGCTGTGCGACCAGCAGGCTTGGTGAGAGCAGGAGAACTGCCAACCGCGGGTGAATAGTCATGGATCGTTGGTGATTGGTTATTGGCTTAACTAACCATGGTCGGGGCGGGTTCGCATATTCAGGCCATGTCTTCGACACATCAACCGTACGTCGCGGCGGAGCGGAATCTTACCGAGTCCACCGTCGGCGCGATCGTCATCGGATGCATCCTCGGGCTGATCTTCGCCGCGTCCAGCGTCTACCTCGCGCTGAAAGTCGGCCTGACCGTCAGCGCGTCGATTCCGATCGCGGTGCTCTCGATCACGATCTTCCGCGCGATCACCCGCGCGATGGGCAACACTGAGCCGCAGATCCTCCGCAACAATATCGTGCAGACCACGGGATCCGCGGGCGAATCGGTCGCCGCGGGCGTGGTGTTCACGCTTCCGGCGCTGCTGCTGCTCGGCTACGCGCTCCCATGGTCGAAGGTCGCAGCGATCTCGATCGTCGGCGGACTGCTCGGCGTGCTGCTGATGATTCCACTGCGGCGATCGCTGATCGTGAAAGAGCACGACACGCTGAAGTACCCCGAGGGCACCGCGTGCGCCGAGGTGCTGATCGTAGGCGAGGAGCGCGGCGTGCAGGCGCGAACGGTGTTCATGGGATTCGGGCTTGGCGCGCTCTACAAATTCCTGAACGGCGGGATGCATCTCTGGGCCGAGGTGCCGGCCAGGATTTTCCAGCGCATGCTTCCGGCGGGAAAGACCGAGTTGATTGGAGAGTTTCGCGCGGAAGTCAGTCCGGAGCTGACGGGCGTCGGCTACATCATCGGTCCGAAAGTCGGCGGCTATCTGTTCGCGGGCGGCGTGCTCTCGTTCTTCGTGCTGATCCCGGCGATTAAGCTGTTCGGCGCCGGTCTCACGGCGCCGATTTTTCCCGCGACGGCGCTCATCAGCTCGATGTCGCCGATGCAGGTGCGCGCGAACTACGTCTTTTACATCGGCGCAGGCGCGGTCACTGCGGCGGGGCTCATTTCACTCGCGCGCGCGATGCCGATGATCGGTCAGGCGATGGTCGCCGGATTCAGCGACATTCGGGGCGGCGCAGGCGCGGCCGGGGTGAAGCGGACCGAGCGGGAGATTCCAATGATCTATGTCGTCGGCGGAGTGATCGCGCTGATCATCGCGATGATCTCGCTGCCGCAGATCGGCATCAATCTTCCCGGCGCGATTCTCGCTGTGATCTTCGCGTTTCTGTTCGTGTCGGTTTCGAGCCGGATTTGCGGGCAGATCGGCGCGAGCTCGAATCCGATCTCCGGCATGACCGTCGCGGCGGTTCTTATGACGTCGCTGATATTCCTGGCCGTTGGCTGGACGGGAATCGAGCATCGCGTGCTCGCACTTTCAATAGGCGGCGTCGTCTGTATTGCGGCGGCCGTTGGCGCGGCGACGTCGCAGGATTTGAAGACCGGCTATCTCGTCGGCGCCACGCCGTTGAAGCAGCAGGTCGCGCTGCTCTTCGGCGTCACCACATCGGCGATCATGATCGGCGGCATGATTGCATTCCTGAACAACGCAAAAACCACCATCGTCGCGCGCGACTATCCCAGCGTGCAGGTCGCGAACTTCGAGAGCGAGCCGATGACAATCGCCGGCACGTCTTACAAAGTTGGCCATCTCTTCGAGCGCACGGGTGACGCGCCTGCGGGACGTTACCTCGTGAGCGATGCCGGAAAAATTGCCTACTTCGTGGATCCCGGCATCGGCGGACGCGAAGAGACCGACTACAGTGGCCGTCACGTGCAGAAGCTCGATTCGCCCAAGGCGCAGATCATGGCGCTTGTCGTCGACGGCATCCTCACGCAAAAATTGCCATGGGGACTCATTCTCATCGGTGCGTTCATCGCGATCGTGATGGAAATCCTCGGGCTTCCCTCGCTCGCGGTCGCCGTCGGGACATACCTCCCGATCTCCACGTCGGCCACCATCTTCATGGGCGGCATCGTGCGCTGGCTCGTGGAGCGTCGTGCCGCGAAGTCGGGCTCCACGGTCGACACAGGCGACTCGGGACCTGGAGTGCTTTTCTCCTCTGGACTCATTGCCGGCGGCGCGATCCTTGGAGTTGGCATCGCCGCGCTCCAAGCCGTTCGCAAGGACGAGTTCATCAGCATCACGCACTGGATGGGCGAGGGAGTGACTTCGGTCACGGAGAATGCGATCGTCGCGATTGCCATGTACGTGCTTCTGCTCGCCATCCCACTTTATCGCGTCGCGAGACGCCCTTCCTCGCCGAACCAGTGACCGCACCTTCTCGAATCCGGCAGGCGCAGTCGCGCCGAGTCCATCTCGTTCTCCGCGACGGCACGATGGTCGAGGGCCACATTCTCATTGGTGAAGATCAGGCGCTCGTGCCGTATCTCAACGGCCGTCGCGGCGGCTGGATGAATGTCACGCGCGCGCATCGGCCGAAGCTCGGCGAGGCGCCTGGACACGTGATCGTGCAATCCGAACACATCATCATGGCGACCGCCCCCGATCACGACGTGCAGATCGCGACCGCGCCGCCCTCGGGGGTAGAGGAGCGCAGCGTCGAAGTCGTGCTGCTCGGAGGCAAGGTCGTGCGCGGATTCGTGAGCGCCGCCGCACAGCAGCGGCTCAGCGACTATGTCGGCTCGCAGACTGGAAAGTTCATGTGGCTGCAGCGCGCGTCGCTGATGCCCGACGGCCGCATGCTCGGCGACATGGCGCTGCACATGGGCGCGATCGAGATTCTGAAGGATCTTCGTGAGAACGCGCCGATCGAGGAGGGCGCGTCGATCGTGGAGCACACATGAAAATGCGCTTCGCAATGACACTTCCGAGAAACGTCGCTGCGCTCGCCATGGCACTGACAGCCCGGCCTGCGCTCGCCCAGCTGCATCCGATCGAGCAGGGCAATAAGGGCGCGGCGATCGTCTATGAGATTTCATTCCCGAACATCGTGCATCACGAGGCGGAGGTGAAAGCGACGTTCACTGCAGTGCCGCCCGGTGTGCTGCACACGCGAATGGCGCGCAGTTCCACCGGCCGCTACGCGCTGCACGAGTTCTCAAAAAATGTGTACGCGTTGAAGGCCGTCGACTCCAAGGGACACGAGCTCGCGGTGACCCGCCCGGATCCGTACGGCTGGGATGTTGCCGGACACGACGGAACAGTCACGCTCACGTACACACTCTTCGCCGATCGCGCCGACGGCACGTATCCCGGCTTCGACGCTGTGCAGGCGCACATTCAGCCGCAGGGCACGTTTCTCTACGCGCGCGGATTCGAGCAGCGCCCGGTTCGCGTGACGTTCCACCGGCCGAACCCGGCATGGACAGTAGCGACGCAGCTCGTGCCGACGGCGGATCCCGAAACGTTCACCGGCCCGGGCATGCAGTATCTGTTCGACAGCCCCACGCACGTCGGACTGATCCAATGGCGCGAGTGGACTGAGAAGAGCGGCGGGAAGTCGATCACGTTTCGCGCAGCGGTCGACGATCCCGCGCCCTCGGCGACGATCGACGAGTACGCGGCAGGCGCGCAGAAGATCGCGCGCGAGGCTGCTGCGGTGTTCGGAGAGTTTCCGGCCTTCGATTTCGGCACGTACACGTTCGTCGCGTGCTACCGCCCGAGCTGCAACGGCGACGGGATGGAGCACCGCAACTCCACGAGCGTCACCGGCGGCGCGAGCATGGGCGGGAGCGCGCTTCGCGAACTTGGCACTGTGGCGCACGAGTTCTTCCACGCCTGGAACGTGAAGCGCATTCGCCCGTCGACGCTCGAGCCGTTCGACTACGATCGCGTGAACTTCTCGGGCGAGCTGTGGATCGCCGAGGGATTCACCCAGTACTACGGACCGCTGCTCGAAGCGCGCTCGGGAGTCGTGCCGGCCCAGGCGTTCGTGCGCAGCCTCGGCGGAATCGTCAACGCCGTGACGAACGCGCCGGGACGCAGATATTTCGGACCGATCGGCATGAGCCAGCAGGCGCCATTCACCGACGCCGCGATTTCTATCGATCCCCAAAACCGCGGAAATGTTTTCATTTCGTACTACACGTACGGCGCGGGCGTCGCGCTCGCGATCGATCTCTCGCTGCGTGCGCGCGGCGGCAAGACGCTCGACGATTTCATGCGCACGATGTGGCGGAATCACGGCAAGCCGGAAATTCCGTATTCGCTGGACGACGCCCGTCGCGCGCTCGCGACTGCGTCGGGCGATTCGGCATGGGCGTCGGATTTCTGGAAGCGCTACATCGCGGGCCACGAACTGCCCGACTATCGCGCGCTGCTCGCGAACGCTGGCATCGCAGTGAAGAAGGCGCAACCCGGCGTGGCGTGGATCGGGGACTACCAGTTCCGTCCGGCGCCTGCCGCGCAGGGCGGCGGTGGCCGCGGCCAGGGAAATCAGACCGTCGCTCCGCTGACAATCAATTCGAACACCCTCGTGGGCACGCCGATGTACGACGCGGGGCTCGAGCGCGGCGATCGCATCATAGGAATCGACGGCAAGGAGTTCACTTTGGAAAATGAATTCCGCGCGGCGATCAACGCGCACAAACCCGGCGACAAAGTGACGATTGCGTATGAAGGACGCGCGGGCCGCCGCGACGCGTCGCTATCGATCGGCGAGAGTCCTGCGCTGCAAGTGGTTGCGTTTGAGGAAGCTGGAATGGATCCGACCGACGCACAACTCGCATTTCGCGCGAAGTGGCTCAGCACGAGACAGCCGTAAGAAACCGAGTAGACACACTGCGTAGTCACGCCGCACTTGGAGACACCACGATGACCGATTCGATCTCACGGCTGTTCAACGATTTCGACGGCGGGCGGATTTCACGCCGCCAGCTTCTGCACGCGCTCGCATGCGCCGCCGTCGCGATTCCTGCGGCGTCGTTCGCGCAGGGCACGCCCGCGCGCGGCGCGACGCCGGACAGCGGTCGCGGTGGCCGGGCCGGCCGCGGACAGGCGCAGCGCGACACGGTGCCGCTCGTCATGCCGTTCGAGCCGACCGGGTGGAAGACCGTCTGGCTGGACCATCTCGACTATCAGTGTGTCGACTACGAGAAGGCCGCTGCATTTTACTCCGCGCTCATGGGATGGAAGGTGCGCAGCGACGACGGCAAGCAGGCCGTGCTCGACATCGGTGACAACTCGGGCGGCATCATCATTCGAGGCGGCCTGACGATGCCGCCGCCGGCCGCGATCACCGATGCCGGCCTCGGTGTCGAGCGTCCGAAAATCCAGGCAGTTTTTGACGGGTTCGCATGGGGCATAGATCAATGGGATACCAACAAAGTCGAAGGCGAGCTGAAGAAGCGCGGCCTGAATCCCGTCGCCGATCACCATGGCGACTACAAGAGTTTCCGCTTGAAAGATCCCGACGGGTTCAACGTCGCTATCACGAATGGAAACAAAGAGAATCGCAGAAGGGGGCCAGCGAACGCGAAGCTGAAAGTTCCGGCGCCCTTCGAGCCCACGGGCTGGAACACGCTGTACGTCGACCACATCTCGTACGAAGTGCCGGATTACCGTCGCAGCGCCGCGTTTTATCAGGCGTTGCTCGGGTGGACGGGACGTCCGGGCGGCGGCGGACAGACGACAGTGCAGATCGGAGAAGTCGCCGGCGCAATCATCCGCGGGAACGCGGCGGCGCGCACAATGACATCAATCGCAAACGTCGCTGCCGGCCGCGGAAGTCACAACGATTCGCTCGCCGCTGCCGCCGGCCTGCCGCCGAAGCCCGCGAACGGCGTCACGGCCGCGATTGGTCACATCAGCTTCGGTCTCGAGAACTGGGACTCGCAGCGCGTGCACGATGAGCTCGTCAAGCGTGACGTGTGCTACACCACGCGCGACGGAAAACGCGAGCCGCGCATCGACAACACCGGCACGCTGCTCAGCTGGCACGTACCCGACGCGATGGGATGGGATCTGCAGATCGGAAATAAAATCAAGCCGGGGCCGGGCAGTTAGGCAGTTCTCTGCCCTCCCCAAGCTCGGCGCTCGCATCCCACTGCTTCCGTTCCCCACTCTGAACAGAGATCTCAGTGGGGAACCGAAGCAGTGAGACGTCTGTTCCTTTGATTTGCGCAACCAGACAATTCGTCAATTAAAGCTCGGAGTTTGAGATGAACCGCAATCTTTTCGCTGCCCTGTCGCTGACGCTCATCGTCATGATTGCGGCCTGCAATGGCGCATCTTCCGCGACCCCCGCCGCACTCGCCGCCGCGGCTGATACTGCCTCCAAAGCCATCACCGCGGACGGCATTCTCCAAGGCATCAAGGATCTCTCTGCGGATTCGATGGAAGGCCGCGCGCCCGGAACACCGGGTGAGGTGAAGACGATTGCGTATCTCGAGGCGCAGTACAAAGCGCTCGGCCTGAAACCCGGAAATCCAGACGGCACTTATCTGCAGAACGTCGACCTGATCGGCTACAGAGCGCACCCGACCGCATCGTATACAGCGGGCGGCAATACGATCTCGTTCAGGTATCCGGACGACTTCATCGCGAACTCGCGCCACGATCGCAAAGAAACGAAGGTCGAGAACTCGGACGTTGTGTTCGTCGGCTACGGCGTCGTCGCACCCGAGTACGGATGGGATGACTACAAGGGAATGGACCTGACGGGCAAGACGATTCTCATGCTCGTGAACGATCCACAGGTCCGCGTGCCAAACGACACCGCGCTCGACACGACGATGTTCAAGGGCAAGGCGATGACGTACTACGGCCGGTGGACGTACAAGTACGAAATCGCATCGCAGAAACACGCGGCGGCGGCGATCATCATCCACGAGACGGGTCCGGCCGGGTATCCCTACGGTGTCGTGCGCGGAAGCAATTCGCAGGAACAGTTCGACGTCATCTCGAGCGACGCCGAGAAGCGCGTGCCGGTGGAGGGATGGATCACGCTGGAGAAAGCGAAAGAGATTTTATCCGCGGCCGGACAAAACTTCGACGCTCTCAAGGCAGCTGCCACCAAGAAAGACTTCAAGCCCGTCGCGCTCAATGCCAAGGCGACGTACGATGTGAAGATCGACGCGCGCAAGATTCAGTCGCACAACGTGGTCGCGCTCCTGGAAGGCACAACCAAAAAGGACGAGTACCTGATCTACACCGCCCATTGGGATCACCTCGGCAAGGACACGACGCTCAAGGGCGATCAGATCTACAACGGCGCGATGGACAACGCGGCGGGGAGCGCGGCGGTGCTCAACATCGCAAAGGCATTCACGAAACTGTCAGTGCGGCCCGAGCGGTCAGTCCTCTTTCTCGCCGTGACCGCAGAAGAGAAAGGGCTCGTCGGCGCGAAGTATTACGCAACGCATCCGCTGTATCCGCTTGAGAAGACCGTCGCGAACATCAACGTCGACGGCATCAATCAGTGGGGCAAGACAACCGACTTCACCGTGATCGGACTTGGCAACTCAAGCCTCGATGACGATCTGCTCGCGGTGCTCAAGTCACAGAATCGCACTGTGCGTCCGGACGCCGAGCCCGAGAAGGGATTCTATTTCCGCTCTGATCATTTCGAGTTCGCCAAGCAGGGAGTGCCGGCGCTCGACACGGATTCGGGAATCGAGTACGTGGGCAAGGCGCCCGGCTACGGCATGAAGAAGCGCGACGAGTACACGAACAAGGACTATCACAACGTCACCGACGAAGTGAAGCCCGACTGGGATTTGAGCGGCGGCGTTCAGGACATGCAGACGCTGTTCAAGGTCGGCTACGCCGTTGCGAACGCGAAAGACGTTCCCCGGTGGAAGCCGGGAACCGAGTTCAAGGCGAAGAGAGATTCGGCGACGATCAAGCCGTAAGAAAAAACGGTGACCGGGGACTGGTGAGGGGCGACCCCTCACCAGTCCCCAGTCACCGTTTTTTACGGCTGCACCCGGCGTCTCATAAGCGCTTCAATCTCGTCGATCTCACGCGGCGCCATGCTGATCCGCTCGAGTCCTTTGTCCGTAATCACATAGTCGTCTTCCACGCGTACTCCGGTGTTCTGATACCGGAGTACGGTGGAGCGGACTTTCGCAATGAACGCGCGATTCTTCGGCGTGTCGGGGAGCACGTCGAGCGACGCTGTGCTGATGTAGATCCCCGGCTCGATCGTGAATGCGTCGCCGATCTTGTACGTGCCGTCACCGTACGACGTCTGCACCGGATCGTGCACCGCGAGCCCGAGTCCATGGGAAATTCCGTGGATCATCCACAGGTTCGACTGCTTGCACTGCCCCGGCTGCGCGCTGCAGTCCACCTGCCACGGCGGATCGAACGTCGCATCCGTGCTCTCGATCAGCCCAAGTTTCGCGAGCCCCGCCGCACGCACCACGACGGACGAATCCTGCGCGACGCGTGCGAGCATTCCCGGTTTCGAATTCCGTTCCGCCACCGTTTGCGCATCGCGAATGAGCTGATAAATCTGCCGCTGTTCTTTGGTGAACGTTCCGCTCACGGGAATCGTCCGCGTGATGTCAGCCGCATACCCGTGATACTCTCCCGCCGCGTCCATCACCACGAGATCTCCCATCTTTACCGGATCCGTGTCTTTCATGTAGTGCAGCTGCGTCCCGTTCTGCCCCGAACCGACAATCGAACCGTACGCGACGCGCTCGGCGCCAAGCTTCGTGAACGTGTACTCGAGCGCCGCGCGAAGTTCGTATTCGTGCTTGGGGTTCGCGGTGAGCATCGCCGCGCGATGCCCCTCGGAACTGAGGTCGGCGGCCTTCTTGAGCAGCGCGAGCTCGGCAGTCGTTTTGTGCGCGCGCAGCTGATCCACAAACGTCATGCCGTTCTTCACGACCAGCCCCGGATGTTTCGCCGCGAACGCCTTCATGAAAACCTGGCCGCGCGTCAGCGTGTCGGCACGGGCGAAGTCGGCATCTTCAAAGTCGCCGAGCGTATAGAACGGGAGACCGGTGTTCGCGAGCGAGTCGAGCACGCGGGCAAGCGCGTCGAACGGCCGCCCGCGGATCCCGTACAGTTTCTGGGTCGCGGCTGAGTCGGGGCGGCGGCCGTAATAGAACGCCGTGCGCGCATTGATCGGCGAGACGAACAGCATGCTCTCGCCGCGTTTGCGATGCGCGACCATCACATATGCCGCGTCTGGTTCGTCGAAGTTCGTGAGATAGTGAAAAGCGGGCGCTTGGAAAAACGTTCCGAAGTCCTGCACGAGCGTACGGCCGCCGAACGCAATCACCACGCCGCTGTCGATCCGCGCGGCGAGCGAATCCCTGCGCGCAGCGTACTCGGCCGTGGGGATCTGCGCATGCAGCGCTCCAGCGCACGACACGGCAAGTGCGAGCGAAATCCCACTGCGAATCAGTGATGATCGGTTCATGTCTTCGGCGCCGGTTGACGTTGTTTTTGGCAGCAATACTGCGATGAAAGTACGTTTATTCGGTCTCGTTGCCTACTCCCAAGCCAAGATCATGAATCGCCTTCGTCTACTCGCACTCGCGCTCGCCGCTGCTCCGCTCGCCGCCCAGCAAGCCCCCGCTGATCTCATCGTCACCAACGCGCGCATTTACACCGTCGACGATTCGCGCCCGGTCGTGGAGGCGTTCGCCGTCCGCGGAGGACGCGTCGCATTTGCGGGCGATGCGCGCGGCGCGCTCACGCTCAAGGGCCCGCAGACGCGCGTGCTCGATCTCGGCGGACGCACGGTTATTCCGGGCATGGTCGACGCGCACGGCCACGTTTCAGGACTCGGCTCCGCGCTCGCGATCGTCGATCTCACCGGCGCGTCGAGCTACGACGAAATCATAGCCCGCGTCACGGCGAAGGCGAAGACCGTCGCGCCCGGCGTGTGGGTCACGGGCCGCGGATGGGATCAGAATCGCTGGGCCGATACGCGATTCCCGTCACACGTGAAGCTCACCGCCGCGGTGCCGGACAACCCGGTGCTGCTCGAACGCGTCGAC